>NZ_CP061725.1:3730868-4041774 GCF_014764405.1 Micromonospora craniellae
GGTTGCGCAACCAGCGGCTGGACGGCCGCTCCATCATCCTGTCGATCCTGATCTGGGGCGACACCGAGGCGCAGTTCGTCCAGCGGTGGTGGGAGCTGGAGGACCTGCTGTGCGGGACCGACGTCGACCGGCCCGGTGTGCTGTCGGTGCTGCGGCCCGGCCAGAGTCAGGCCCGCGTGATCGACGCCTACTACGCCAGCGGCTTCGACGGTGAGCCCGGTGCCGGCATCCTCGACGACGTCGTGGTGGTGACCCTCACCTGCCCGGGTGGGCTGTTCCGCGCCGCCGAGCCGGTCACCTTCGAGTGGAAGCCGGAAGACCCGGTCGACTTCTTCGACGACGGCTTCCCGGCCGTTTCGGCCGACTCCATCGGCGGCGAACAGGACGTCACCAACGTCGGCAAGGTCGACGCGTGGCCGGACTGGACGATCATCGGCCCGGCCGACGGGCTGACCGCCGCCATCACCACGAACGGCGTGACACGGCAGTTCGTGTTCACGCCCGTCGGCGGCGCGCTCGAGGACGGAGCCGCCGCCACGATCACCACCGATCCGCGTGCCGTGCTCGGCCCGAACGGGGAGAACTGGACGGCGGCGGTCAACTGGGCGACGGGCCGGCCGTGGCCGATCCCAAGAGGCACCAGCCGGATCACGTTCACGGCCGCCGGCGTCGAGGCCGGTAAGACCAGGATCCTGCTGGCCTTCCACCCGCAGTTCCGGGTGGCGTGACGTGGCCACCGATGAGATCACCATCCTGGTCACCACCGACCAGCTGGAGCCGGTGCACGTCGTCGACGACTGGCAGGCCCTGGACGCCACCCAGGCGCTCAACGCGCCCGGTCCCGGCGCGGTGGTCGCGCCGACGTCGCGCACGCTGATGGCCGCCCTGCAGCCCGGGGCCCGCATCGCCGTGTACCTCGGCGACGACCCGCAGGCGTGGCACAGCGGCCCGTTGGAGGCCCCACCGACACGCAAGCGGTCCGTCGACGGCGAGGACGCCGGCCCCGGAATGCTCACGATCCGCTGGGCCACCCACGAACTGTGGTTCGGCGCCCGCCGGCTCTACCCCGACCCGGCGGTGGCGTGGGCGGCGCAGACCACCGAGCAGTGGTCGGTCACCAACGTCAACGCCGAGACGGTCCTGCGGAACCTGGCCACCGCGCACGCCGGGCCGGGCGCCCTGTCGTATCGGCGGGTGCCGCGGCTGGCGCTCGCGGCGGCGAACAGCCCCCTGGTGGGTGTACAGGTCACTGAGGCCAGCCGCATGGAGTGGGTGTCCGACGTGATGCGTCGCGTCGCGGTCGCCGGCGGGAACCTGCGCTGGCGTATCCGCCACGTCGACCGGGACCTGCTGTTCGCGGCGTCCGCCCGCCGGGACCTGTCCGCGTCCGTGCGGTTCTCGTTCGACCTGGACAACCTGCTCGGCTACGACACCGACCCGGAAGCACCGACGCTCACCGCGGCGCTGGTGGCCGGGCAGGGCGAGGGCACCGACCGGCCGCTGCGCGAACGCGCGGTGGCATCACCGTGGGGACGCTTCGAAGACATCGTCGACCGAGGCGACACCATCGACCCGGTGCTGCTCGACGCCGCCGGTGACGAGGCCCTGGCCGCCGGCGGCGAGACCGCCAACCTCGCCGCCGACGCCGTCGAGACCCCGGGCCCCGGCCAGCCCCTGTTCGGCCGGGACTTCGACCTCAACGACCTGGTCACCGTCGAGCTAGACGACGGCGTGCCGCTCGTCGACGTCGTCACCGCCGCCCGCCTGCAGGCGCCCGGCGACGGCACCCACCGCCTGGGCTTCACCATCGGCACCCCCGACGCGCCCAGCGACGAGATGACCCGCGCGGTCCGTGACCTGTACCGCCGCATCGGAGGATGGGAGACCCGCTAGACATGGCCTTCGAGTTCGCCCCCTATCACGACGTCGGCGCCGGCAAGCGGGTGATGGGCGAGGCCCAGTACGAGGCCCTGGTGGCCGGCTACAGCCCGGACGGGATCTTCGGCCACCCGGGCGACCCGAACCCGCTGGCGATCGTCGGCGGCCAGCTGGTGCTGCGCGCCGGCGTCAGCGGCGTCGCCCGCGGCTACTGGTGGTCCTCCGGCGACACCGACACGCCCATCACGGTCGGCAGTAACGCCGGCGGCACCGGTGTCCGCCGCGACCACATCGTCATCCGCATCGACCGCGACGCCAACCCCCGCACCGTCGCGCCGGTCGCCCGCCAGGGCGGCACCAACGGACTGCTGCCCGCCCCGGCGCAGGCACTGGGGAGCACCGGGCAGTGGGAGCTGAGCCTGGGATCGGTGGCGCTGCCGGCCGGCGGCACCATCGGCGCCGCCACCCTGACCCGACTCGGCTGGTACGTCGGCCCCGACGGACAGCTGCTGTGCACCAGCAGCACCCGCCCACCGCCCTCTCCGGGCCGAGTCATCTACGAGACCAACACCGGCCGGCAGCTGCTCGCCAACGGCGAGCAGTGGCGGCTCGTCACAGACGCGGAAGCCAGCGCTGCCGTCACCCTGGTGGCCGCGAACTGGACCGCGCCGCTGTTCAACCAGCTGTACCGGCGTAACGGCTCGGTGGACCTGACGCTCACCCCACAGCGCGTCTCGGGGCCACTGAACCCGGGCACGAGCAGCACGCTGGGCACGATCCCGACAGGGTTCCGGCCGGTCGGTGACAAGGAGATCACCGGCCACGTCGTGTCCACCGGCGCGCTGGTCGTCTGCCGGATCGTCGGCTCGACCGGCGTCATCACCCTCACGCCCTGGCGTGACCGAATCGAATCCGCGCGATACGTCAACCTGCAGGCGGCGTCGTGGCCGGTCAGGCACTGAGGAGGCCAGCAGCGTGACCATCTACCTGTACGGCGGCGGACCCATGGACTGGGCGATGGACCGGGTCACCGTCGACGGCGTGCCCCTGATCCCTCAACTCAAGCCGGGCGCGGTCATCACCTGCCACCCCCACCAGATCGGCGAGGAACGGTACTCCAGCCTCGCCCTGGCCGACGGAACCGCCGTCGACCAGGTCACCGCGGCACTCGACGGCGATCCGCTGTACGGGCCCGGAGCCTGGCCGCTGTGGCGGGGCCCGGCCCTCGCCATGTGGATCAGCGTCGACGGCGGACCCCGCGTGTACGTGCAGTCACACGACCTCATCGCCGAGATCCAGCGCGCGTTCACCACCGCCCAGGGCGCCCAGGCCGCCGCGTCGGCCGCCGCCGCGGCGGCCGCCGAACTGGCCGGCTCGTCTAGCGTCGCCGGCCACCTGGCCGCCGCCGACCCCCACGCGCAGTACCTCAACGAGCAGCGCGGCGACGCGCGGTACCTGCGCGCGGGCGACGCCGGCACCATCGCACCGCTGGACGAGGTCCGCGAAAAGGTCACCTTCTCGTCGATGCCGCCGGCCGGCGCGAAGAACATGCGTGAGGTGTGGGTCGTCATCGACGACGTGCCGTACCTCATGGCGTGGGACAACGAAGGGCTGTACCCCCGCCGCCGACAGATGCGCAACAAGCTGTTCGAGCATCTCTACGTCGGGATCACGGCGCACAACGGCACCGGCAGGGCCTTCATGGTCGAGCAACTCGACCTGGCCGGCAACCGCATCCCCGTGGGTGGGTTCGACACCCGCGGCCGGCCCGTCACCTCCGATCAGGTGTGGTCGCCCATCACGAGCGTCGACCCGACGTCCACGGGCGACTACAGCGCCTCGACCGACGTCGGCCCAGCGCCACTGGGCGCCCGGTGGGACACCGACGACACCGTTCGGCTGCAGGGGCGGATCACCGCGACGGCCGTGACCGCCGGCGACGCCCTGGCCGAGCTGCCCGCAGGCTTCCACCCCCTGTCGGAGCGGCTGATCACCGTGCCGACCACCACCGGTCAGGCGGTGCCGTGTGACCTGCTGCCCAACGGCCGTATCGTCGCCCGCGCCACCGTCGCCGGACCGTGCGACCTGTCCCTGGACGACATCACCTACGCGCGCATCATCGCCGACCAGGAAACCGGAGACTGGGGCATCTCCACGGTCGCGATCGCCACGCCCGGCACCGGCAGCCCGCTGACCTTCACCTACGAAGGTGTGCCCGGCCGTCTCTACCTCGCGTACCTCTCGCGCAGCAGCGCAGCGGACCCGTTCACCACGGTCGTCGACGACGAGGGCAACACCTGGGAACGGGTGGTCTACTGCCCGACCTCCGGCGGCGTCGGCCGCCGACACGAAGTATGGCGCTGCCAACCCGTCGCCCCGTTCGCCACGGTCGCGCCGGCGTTCAGCGGCGCGGGCACCGCGTACGCGACCCTCGTCGAGGTCACCGGCCACAACCCGGCCACGCCGATCGACCCGGCCAGCGCCGCCGAGCACCGCGGCAACCACACAGCGCCGGCCCCGCTGCAGATCACCCCGAGCGGGCCCGGCCGCCTCGGCATCGCCGCCGTCGCATGGTCGCCCAACGGGCCGGCGCAGATCACCGTGCCGGCCGGCTGGACGCCCCTGCCCACCCACTCCGGCGGCCCGGTCATCGCCTACATGACCGACCTGCCTGTCGAACTGGTCGGCGCACCGTGGACCGCCACGACCGGCGCCGGATCCGGCCACTCGATGATCGCGATCAACCCGGCCTGACCCGTCCGCCGGCGGGCCGTCGGCGAGCACCCTCACCCACCGCAGCCGCCACGCCTCGCGTGCGCGGCCGACCTCGCATGGGAGCAGCAATGGACATCATCAGCCGTGGCAAGGCGGGCCTGCCCGGGGTCCCGACCAGCATCGGGCACCGCAGCCTGGGTTCGTGGGCTGGTATCACCGGCCATCACACCGGCGGGGCCTTCTCGTCGTGGAAGTCGATTCACGACTGGCAGACCAAGGGACGCCCGGCCGCGCAGCGGCTGGCCTACATCGGGTACAGCTTCGGCGTCGCCGACGGTGAGGTCACCGAGTTGCGCGGCTGGGACCACCAGCCGGCCGGTGACCACGACAACAAGCGGATCCAGGTCGTGTTCGGCGGCGCCTACAGCCGCGACCTGCCCTCGCGTGAGGATCTGGACGCGTTCGTGGCGTTCGTCCTGCTGGCGCGTCGCCGCACCGGCAAACAGCTGGAGGTGATCCCGCACCGTGGCGTGTGGCCGGCCGGGCACAAGTACGCGACGTCGTGCCCAGGGGATCGGCTGGCGCAGTGGATGCGCCAGGACCTGCCCGACCTGATCGGCAAGCAGCCGTCGACCCCGAAGCCGCCGGCGACACCCGGGCAGCTGGCCGTCGACGGGCGGCTCGGCCGGGCCACGATCCGCCGCTGGCAGCAGATCATGGGCACGCCCACCGACGGGGTGATCTCGACCCCGAGCATGTTGGTGCGGGCCGTTCAGCGTCACCTCAACAAGGTGGCCAGGGCCGGCCTGACCGTCGACGGGGTCGGGATCCGCCAGGACGGCAAGTCCTACAAGACCACCCGCGCGCTGCAGCGCTACCTGGGCACCGTGCAGGACGGGCGCATGTCGACGCCGGTTTCGCAGGTCGTCAAGGCGCTGCAGCGGCGGCTCAACACCGGGCGGTTCTGACCGATGGAGTCCGCCGTCCTGGTCGCGTTGATCGGCGCGGGCAGCGCGATCGGTGGCGGCGCGCTCGTAACTCCGGTCGTCGCGCACCTGCTCGGCCGGCGTCTCCGCACCGCGCAAGCCGCCCTGACCGCCGCCCAAGCCGAACAGCACAAGGCCGCCGCGAAGCAGCAGCAGGCCCAAGCCGATCAGTTGCGCGCGGAGACCGACAAGATCCGCCAGGACATCTACCAGGAACTGACCGAGGACCTGCGCGGCGAGCTGCAACGCGTCCGCGTCGCGTTGGAAGACGCCCAGAAGTCCCTGGCACTGACCTCCGGCGAGGCCGAACGGCTCCGCCAGCGCGTGGTCGACCTGGAATCGCGCATCGCGCACCTGGAGCAGACCGAGCAGCGCCAGGCCGCCGAACTGAGCGCCGTGCAGGCCGAGCGGGACCAGCTGCGCATACAGCTCGCCGCGAAGGAAGCCACCATCACCGCGCTCACCGGCCAGGTCGGCGATCTCAAGACGCAGCTGGCCGCCCACGTCGCCTGACCGGCACACCCGCACCGCAACCTCTGGAACTGAGGAGACTCCCTGTGTCCGATCGTCTCACCGCCTACGTGCGGACCTACTGGCCGCTCGCGCTCGGCCACCTCACCGCAGCGATCGTCGCGTTCGTCGCCACCCGGTTCGGGGTCGTCATCGACTCGATCGTGGTCTACGAGATCATCGCCGTCGTCCTGACCGGCCTCGTCTACGCCACCGGCAAAACCCTGGAGGAACGCACCGGCGACGGCCGGCTGGCGCGCGTCGCCCGCGCGCTCGGCCGGATCCTGCTGTCGTTCGGCCTGGACACCGGCCAGCCCACCTACGGCCAGCCGCCCGCCGAGGCCGACTACTGGCCCGACGGCAGCTACCGACAGATCCGCAGCACCACCACCTATCCGCCCGGATCGTCCCGGTAGGATCGTCGACGCGGTGCTGACGGGTCGCACCCGGCAGGACCGACCAAGCTGCGACAGCCCCCGTCCTCCCCGAGCAGGGAGGGCGGGGGCTGTCCGCGTGTCCAGGCAAGCAGGCTGAGCGGGTGCGTCAGAAGTTGTCGGCCGTGCAGGTGACGACCGCGAACTGCCCTTCGCTGGCGTTCTCCTTGACGACCTCGCCGTCAATGGTGATCTTGCATTCGATCTTGCTGGAGCCCTTCGACTGGGCCACGACCGTCGGGATGATGATCGTCTCGGTCGACGTGAGCTTCTTCTTCCAGGGCAGCTTCGCCCCGTTGTCCTGCGACTGGTCGGCGCCGAGGCCGTAGGTCACATCGGCAGTCTTCGGCCCGGTCACCTCCAGGATGATCTCCTTCTCGCCCTTCTTGCCGCTGCCCTTGTCCACGGCCCCAGCCGCCTGATCCTGCGCTCCCGGGCCGGCCGTGTCGCTCTCACCGGCACCACACGCGATGGCCATGAGCGCGAGAACCGCAACACCAGCAGTGGTGATCTTCGTACGCAAGAAATCTCCTCAAGTCACCCGCTCCGACCTCACCCGGAGCGGCAAAGGCCCGAAGGTAGGGCCCACCACACCACTACGGAACATGACTGTCACTCAGCCGATAGTGATCGTGTCCGCACGGGCCACGGTGCATAGCCCAACGGCGAGGACTTGTCACGACGGGGAGAGGCCCCGCAGCACTGACGTCTGCGGGGCCTCTCCGATGTGGGTTACGAGGTGGGCCGTCCGGTCCCAGGGCATGTGCCTCGGCTTCCTAGCGCCTGATGCGGCGGGCAGGGTTGACCTGGGTTCACGCCGGTACGGGCCCCGCAGACGGAGCATTGACTCTTAGGTGCCATTCACGGACTCCTTCGGGAATCTGCCAGTCCGGAAAGGGGTCGGTTTCGGGCTCGCGACTCGTACCGCCTGCCGACGTTCCCCGCAGGTAGACCACCGAGCCGTCCCGGGCGTTCAGGCGTAGGGCGGCGGCTATCGGCGACTCCACCCCGGCCTGTCGGCACAGCTCCCACTGCGCAAGCTGGTCGGGCCGGGCGACGTCGAGCAGCTGGTGCGCGAGCACGAGGATGCGAGCAGCACGCCACCGCGGCGGTAGCGGATCGCTGGGCAGCGGCACCGGCGTGGCGTCACGCGGCGGCACGGCGGCCCACAGCATCGCGGCGGATCCGGACCGGTGCAGCGCCTTGACCCCGGCCGGCGACTGGCCGCCTGGCTGAGCGTCCCGACCGTACCGCTGCACTGCGGTGATGTCCGGATGCTCGGCGGCCCGCAGCAGGGCCTCGATCATGTCCAGGGCCTGGGATACCTGCACGGTTGCACTCCTGATCGTAGGGATCTTGGCAGCTCACGGGCCGGATTAGTCTACCGGCGGGCGGGCGGTCCTCGGCTCCACCGCATGTCAGCACGTCCGACCGGTCGCGTGCGGCGGTCGCCAGGTGTCGGCTGTCCCGACGAGTGCCGTCGGTAGATCAGTCGCATCGATTGTGAGCCATACGCTGCCGATCGGGCCGCCACTGACATCGGACAGCCGGTAACCCTCGATCTCGACCTTGTCGTCCCAGTACAGGCGGGCAAGCCGTACCTGCACATGCACCCACATGCCGCGATGCTGTAGGCGCAGCACGACTGGACTCCTCTGGTCGCCGCCTCGGGGATGCACGACGAGCCGCTCTGCATGGCGATGCAGTAGCCTCCGTGTCGCCGGGACGGCCTGATCGGCCAAAGAGGCGCGGCCAGTCACGGCTGGCCAACCCGCCCGATGCCACCTCGGTGCTTCTCAGCCTGAGTATGTAGTAGCGGCAGTGAATGCAGCTCCGTCGGGCCGGTGAGCCACACCTGCTCGTCCGTCTCCGGCTCACTGGGCCGTGGCAGCGCTCCCGACTGTTGCGGGTACGCGGTCGCAGGTCCCGTCCGGTCGATCGTGGGTTGCTGTTGTCTCCTGTCCAGCCATCGCCACCGCATGGGCCGCCTCCCGCGCATCGGTCCCAGCGGCCGGGCCCACGGGGCACCGGCCGCCGGTCTCTACCGTCACAGCGGGCACCGCCCGGTCCAGTCTCGGGTCCTGATGGGGCGATCCGCTGCCTATTCGGACTATCGACGGCGGTGGGTGCTGATGGCCTAACAGGCTGTTAAGTCGCGTCGTGGTCGGGGTCGAGTGGATCGACGCCTACCCGTACGGCCAGGTCTCGCAGCTGGTCGGAGCCGCGGCGGCGTGCGTCCCGGACCATCTGGCCGACTATCTCTTTAACGGTAGATCGGGAGCGGAGTTCTTGGGTCGAGATGCTGTCCGCCTGGAGGAACTGTCGCACCGATCGATCGTGCTGGTCCGCCATGAAGTAGCCGCGGCCGGCGTCGATGTGCAGCCGGGCCCGACGCTGGGTGTTCCGCAGCGCGGTCTGATCGACTCTCTTCGCGTACGTCGGCGCCCGCTCGGGCTCGCCGTTCTCCAGTGCGATGGCCACCCGCCAAGTCGCGCAGTTGGCAGACGAGAACTCCATCCGCCACCGGTCCGGGCCATTCGCGCGGCGCAGCGCGTCCTCTGCCTCGGCGTAGTGGTCGGCGGCGTCATCACCGCGGCCGAGCGAGGCGGCCGAGATCGCCGCGTGCAGGTGCAACAACCCGTACCAAGAGGCCATGTCGCCGGTAGCCGTGTCGCCGACGTCCTCTGCGGCTGCTCGCGCCAAGGTCAGGGACCGCCGCTGTGATCCGCCGGTGAGCGCGACCTGGGCGGTGGCGAACGCCGCGGCGGCGATCTCGTCCGGCTCGTTGAACAGCTGGGCGGCGAGCTGGGCGCGCTCGGCCAGCCGCATCGACAGGTCGACGTGCCCCAAACTCTTGAGCCCGACCGCGCCGGCGAAGGCCACGCGTGTGAATAGGGCGAGGCCCTGCCGTTCGGTGGCTTGCACGTTGGCCAGGTGTCGGGTGTCCGCGACCAGGCCCGGCAGCATGGCTGCATAGGAGCCGTAGTCGCAGGCCATGCGGGCACGCACGACGGCGTCCGCTCGCCGGGCCACGTCGTCGACGTCGGGCAGTGGCCCGTCGGGGTCGTCGTCGAGTGCCCTGCGGATCCCCGGTGCGGCCGAGTAGACGGCCAGCTCGGTTGCGTCCCGCGGCTGGGCGGGTTGCGCGGTGAGGTCTTCGACCCGCACTCCGAGTGCCGTGGACAGGGAGATGATCAGCGAGCGTTTCGTCACCGCCCGCTTGCCGCCCTCGATCATGGCGATGTACGCGCCGCTGACCCCGACGCGGTCAGCGAGTTGTTGCTGGGTCATGCCGGCGGTATCGCGCCACCTGGCGATGCGCAGTCCGATGTAGTCGGTCACGGTGCCCTCCCGCACGAGGGTTGGGTGAAGACGGTTCGGCTGGCTCCCGCACGAAGACCGGCCGCGTGGTTGGCACGGTACGCGCCGTCGTGGGCGGCTGCTACTGTGTCGCTAGCGCGCTGGGGTCGGACCGCACATCCGGCCCCTTTTTCATGCCTGGAGGTGCGCCAACTCGTGGACATGTGTCCACGAGGCGACGTGTCTACGAGGCGTCCTAGCGTCGCGAGCATGATCGATCCGGCGTCCGGGGTGCCTGTCTACCGGCAGCTCGCCGACGTGCTGCGGGCGCGCATCGTCGCAGGTGAGTGGCTTCCTGGTGCGCGCCTGCCGTCGGAGACCCGCCTAGTGCAGGAATATGGGATCGGGCGTACGACCGTGCGACGGGCGATTGCGGCACTACGGTCTGCTGGCGTCATTGAGGTCGTGCACGGATGGGGGATGCGTGTGCCGCTGCCGCGCGAGGTGGAGCGAGTGCGCGGCGAGAGTGGATCGGTCGTCTCGGTGCGGATGCCAACGCCGCTGGAGCGCGCCACCTGGGCGCTGGCTGACGGCGTACCGATGGTCGTGGTGACCGGCCCGGATGGCCTCGCCGAGGCGTTCCCCGGTGACCGAACCGAGATCGACATCCCGTAGGCGAGCTACGCCCGATACCTCGGTTCCGGCATATTCCGCCACTCCACACAGAATGCATCACAATCCATATTGACGGATGTGCCTGACTGTGCTGACTCTGGGTGGTGATCAAGGGGTGTCACTGCCTGGATGACTACCGAGCGTTGCCCTTGTAGCACTCAGGCCGAATGGCTGGAATCGTCGCTCGTCTGGACCGTAATGGCCCGTCCAGTGGGTGTTGGCCCCGTGATCCCACGGAGTGAAATCGCTCTCTCTTTACGTCTGCGTTACGAAATGGGGGATCGCGACGATGCAGAGCAGGGTCGTTTTTGCCTGCGTGCTGGCCTGCTGGCTGCTGGTGGCGACAGTCGGGCAGTTGCTCGCCGACCGGGTGTTCCTGGTCGTGTTGGGCGCGGTGATGGTTGTGACCGTCTACGTGTGGGTGCGCTGCACCCTCAAGGCGGTCGAGCGGCAGCGGTCGCCTGAGAGACACCAGGCGGAGCTGGAAGACGTGCGGCGCCGGGCTGAGGCTCGGGGCTACGTGGCCGGAGCGCGGAAGCGACTCGATAGCGAAGGGTCGATGCGTCTGCGCCTCGTGCGGGGGGATGGTCAGAGGCCGCACCCCTACTAGTCCCCTAAAGATCATCAGGCCCGGTCGCGAGACCGGGCCTGACCTGCAACTCTGATCGGCTGCTACGAGCGGAGGATACGAGATTCGAACTCGTGAGGGTGTAAACCCAACACGCTTTCCAAGCGTGCGCCCTAGGCCGCTAGGCGAATCCTCCGTCGAACAGGATACAGGTCTCCTTCGACCCGCCTACCCCACCACCCCCTGAGGATCGGGGACGGGTCGGGTAGGCTGGTGCCACCTCCCGTGCGGCGGTATCTCGTGAACCTCCCCAGGGCCGGAAGGCAGCAAGGATAAGCGAGCTCTGCCGGGTGCACGGGAGGCCTTTCTGTCTCCGGCACCGTGCCTCCCCTCCCACCCAGCGTGGTCGGGCGCTGATCTGTCGGTGTTAACAAGGGGCCCTTCCTCTACCGGAGGCGTTAACAAGGTGCCCTTCCTTACACTCGGCGCTGCATCCGGAGCACCCCGACCAGCGGGGTGGGTGGTCAGTGGGGTGTGCGCGGGGCGAGAATGGCGCGGTCGAGAGGAGGCGGGACGCCGTGGCACTGGCGCTCTACCGCAAGTACCGGCCGCGTACCTTCGCCGAGGTCATCGGGCAGGAGCACGTCACCGACCCGCTGTCGCAGGCGCTGCGCAGCGGGCGGCTCAACCATGCGTACCTCTTCTCGGGGCCGCGTGGCTGCGGCAAGACCTCCAGCGCCCGCATCCTGGCCCGCTCGCTCAACTGCGAGCACGGTCCGACCCCGGAGCCCTGCGGCACCTGTGACTCGTGTCGCTCGCTGAGCGGTGACGGGGCCGGCTCGATCGACGTCATCGAGATCGACGCGGCCAGCCACGGTGGTGTGGACGACGCCCGTGAGCTGCGGGAGAAGGCTTTCTTCGCGCCGGCCAACAGCCGTTTCAAGATCTATGTCATCGACGAGGCGCACATGGTCTCGTCGGCCGGCTTCAACGCCCTGCTCAAGCTGGTCGAGGAGCCGCCGGAATACGTCAAGTTCATCTTCGCCACCACCGAGCCGGAGAAGGTCCTCGGCACGATCAAGTCGCGGACCCACCACTACCCGTTCCGGCTGATCCCGCCGAAGGTGCTCCGGCCCTACCTGGAGCAGCTCACCGAGGCCGAGGGCGTGCAGGTCGAGCCGGCGGTGTTCCCGCTGGTCGTCCGCGCCGGTGGGGGCAGCGCCCGGGACAGCCTCTCGGTGCTCGACCAGCTCATCGCCGGTGCCGGCCCGGACGGGGTCAGCTATGCCCGGGCCGCCGCGTTGCTCGGGGTCACCGACGCGGCGTTGATCGACGAGATGTGCGACGCGCTGGCGGCCGGGGACGGCGCGGCGGCGTACGCGACCGTCGACCGGGTGGCCGAGGCCGGGCACGACCCGCGCCGGTTCGCCTCGGACCTGCTGGAACGCCTGCGCGACCTGATCGTGCTGCAGCAGGTGCCGGACGCCGCCACCAAGGGGCTCATCGACGGGCCGGACGACCAGATCGAGCGGATGGCCGCCCAGGCCCAGCAGCTCGGGCCGGGCACGCTGTCCCGGTGCGCCGACATCGTGCACGACGGCCTGGTGGAGATGCGGGGCACCACCGCGCCCCGGCTGCTGCTGGAACTGATCTGCGCCCGGATGCTCCTGCCCGGCGTCGACGACTCCACCGGCGGCCTGCTCCAGCGCCTGGAACGCATGGAACGTCGGCTCACACTCGCCGGCACGGACGCGCCGCCGGCCGCCGTCGGCTCCGCACCCGCGACCGAGCCCGCCGCCGTACGCACGACGACTCCCGCCGCGCCCGCGGCTGCCGCCGCGAACCGGGCCGGGACCGGCACGCCGGCTCCCGCCCCCACCTCGACGGTGCACTCCGGTCCGACCGGCGACGCCCCGACGGGGAACGCCGCACCCTCGTCGGGCCACGACTCCGACGCTGATGTCGGGGGCGGCGTCGGCGCGGGAGGATCGGGCGGTGGTCCCGGCGTCGGCGACGTGGGCCAGGTCGACGCGGCAGGACCTGCCACGCGTCGTCCGGTGCCGCCGTCGGCCGTCATGCCTGACCCGGCGACCCCGGAGCCGCCCCGCCCCGGTGCGACGACGCCCGGGGTACTGGACGCGGTGGCGGTGCGCCGGGCCTGGCCCGAGGTGGTCGGCAAGGTCAACCGGAGCAACAAGCGGATCGCCGCGCTGATGCGGGACGCGGTGGTGCGGGACCTCGACGGCGACACGCTCGTGGTGACCGTGAAGTCGGGTGTGCTGGCCAAGATGATGACCGACCACGCCCGGGTGCTCACCGACGCGCTCTACGAGGAGTTGGGCGGGCGCTGGCAGATCCGGTGCGAGGTGGCCGGCGAGCGGGGCGGCATGTCGCCCGGCAATCCCCGTGCCGCCGTCTCGGCCCCTGCCCGGCCGACGCCCGCCGCCGAGGCTCCCGGCCGCCCCGCCGGTGCGGGGACCTCGGCCGACAACGGTTCGCGCGACGGCACACCCCACCCGGGTCCCGCCGGTCGGGCCGCAGGCCCTGCCGGTCGTCCCGGTGGCGCCGACACAGGTTCTGGTGGCGTCGCCACCGCAGGTCCCGGTGGTACGGCCGACGCGGGTCGTGCCGGGGGCACGGCCAGCGCGCCTCCCGGTGGTGCGGCTGGTTCCGTACGCTCCGAGGGCGCCGCCAACGCGGGTTCCGGTGCCGCGCGCCCCGCTGGCGAGGCCGACGCGGGTGCGCCCGGTGCCGCTGGGCGACCGCAGGGACGGGCCGGTGGCGACGGAGGTCCGTCGACCATGTCAACCGAGGACGACGAGGGCTGGCCGGAGCCGGCGCGTCCCGGTGGCTCTACGCAGCCCGCCGAGTCGGATGGGTCGGACGAGGGCTGGCCGCAGGCGGCTCGACCGGGCGGCGTGTCCGCGTCGACCGGGGCCGCCTCGGCAGCGCAGGCCACGGCCGCGAAGGGCCGATCCGCCCCGGCGTCGGGCGGTAGCGCCGTGGACGCTGCGGCAGGCCGGTCCGGTGCGTCGGCCCCGCCCCGGCAGGCGCCGGCGGGCAACGGCAACGGCGGCGCCGGTGGCGCGCCGGTAAGCAGCGCGATCGCGGCGGCTCGGGCGGCGGCGGCCGGACGCGGTACGCGTACCGCGGGGGCGGGCACACGTACCGCTGCGGGGGGCCGGCGGACCGCGGACGCCGAGTTCGCCGGTGAGCCGCCGTACGATCCGGACTTCGACGGTCCGGCGCGCGGTGGCGGGCGTTCCGGCGGCCCACCGGCGGCGGCGCCGGTCTACGAGGGTTTCGACCCGGGCGACGAGCCGGGGGACGAGGTCATCGACGAGAAGACCGCCCGGGAGTCGGGCGAGGAGCAGGCGGTACGCCTGCTGCGGGAGGCGTTCGGCGCCGAGAAGATCGACGAGGTGCCGACCCGCTGACCCACGGACGGCACCCGACGGGCGGGGTGTGGCCGCCGGGTGCGGTCGGTGGGCATGGTTAGGGTGGGCGTGGTCTTGCAAACGAGTCGAGGGAGCCATCGTGCGGCCTGGTGGACAGCCGAACATGCAGCAGATGCTGAAGCAGGCGCAGAAGATGCAGCAGCAGATCGCCAAGGCGCAGGCCGAGTTGGCCGAGGCCGAGGTGAGCGGCACCGCCGGTGGCGGTCTCGTCACCGCGACCGCGTCCGGCGCCGGTGAGATCAAGAGCATCAAGATCGACCCGAAGGCGGTCGACCCGGAGGACGTGGAGACTCTGGAGGATCTGGTCCTCGCGGCGCTGCACAACGCCACCGCGGCGGCCCGTGAGCTGACCGACCAGAAGATGGGCCCGGTCGCGGGCGGGATGGGCGGCCTCGGCCTGCCCGGGTTCTGAGCCACCCGATGTACGAGGGTGCCATCCAGGATCTGATCGACGAGCTGGGGCGCCTGCCGGGCGTGGGCCCGAAGAGCGCCCAGCGGATCGCCTTCCACATCCTGTCGGCGGATCCGGCCGACGTGAACCGGCTGGCGGGCGCGCTGCGCAAGGTGAAGGACCTGGTGCGCTTCTGCACCGGTTGCTACAACGTGGCCGAGTCCGAGCAGTGCCGGATCTGCCGCGATCCGCGCCGCAGCGACGAGGTGATCTGCGTCGTCGAGGAGCCGAAGGACGTCGTCGCGATCGAGCGGACCGGTGAGTTCCGGGGGCGGTACCACGTGCTCGGCGGGGCGATCAATCCGCTGGAGGGAATCGGGCCGGACAACCTGCGCGTCCGGGAGCTGTTGGCCCGGCTCAGCGGCGGTGCGGTGCGGGAGCTGATCCTCGCCACCGACCCGAACACCGAGGGCGAGGCGACCGCGACGTACCTCGCTCTGATGGTCAAGCCGATGGGGATCTCGGTGACCAGGTTGGCCAGTGGCCTGCCGGTCGGTGGCGACCTGGAGTACGCCGACGAGATCACGTTGGGACGTGCCTTCGAGGGGCGTCGGGCCGTCTGACCGAGGTCGACAGGTGTGACACCGGCACCGGCAGGCCACCAGATGCATGTAACAGATTGATATCGATTGTTTAGGTCGTTGGTCCCTTTTGTCCAATGGGCTCTCGGCCCGACTCCTGGTGGCCGGTCACTAAGGACACGATCCGGTACCAAGAGCTTTACGCGGCGTTTCCCGGCGGTCGGAATGGGAGCTATGGTCACCGCCATCGGTGACCCCTGTCACCACGTTGTCCGTAACCCCAAGGACGAGGTGAAGCACCCATGCGTGCATCCAGGCCGAAGGTCGCTATCGCGGCCGTGGCGGCCGCGGCCCTCGCGGTAGCAGGCTGTGCCGAAAGCGATCGCGAAGGTTCCAGCGGTAGTAGCAACGAGACCCTCGTCTTCGGCGTCGCCGGAGACCCGAAGGTGCTCGACCCCAGCTTCGCCAGCGACGGTGAGTCGCTGCGTGTGGCGCGTCAGGTCTTCGAGACGCTGGTCCGCCCCGAGGAGGGCGGCACCAAGGTCAGCCCCGGCCTCGCCGAGTCCTGGGAGCCCGACGCGGCGGGTACGACGTGGACGTTCAAGCTGCGCTCCGGCGTGAAGTTCCACGACGGCACCGACTTCAACGCCGAGGCAGTCTGCACGAACTTCGATCGCTGGTACAACGCCAAGGGCCTCATGCAGAGCCCGGACGTGACGGCGTACTGGCAGGACATCATGGGCGGCTTCGCCGCCAACGAGGACGACACTCTCCCGGAGAGTCTCTTCAAGTCCTGCACCGCCACCGACGCGACCACGGTCAGCCTGGCCTTCACCCGGGTCTCCAGCAAGATCCCGGCCGCCCTGATGCTGCCGTCCTTCTCGATCCACAGCCCGAAGGCGTTGCAGGAGCACGACGCCAGCAACGTGACGGGCAGCGCGGACGACATCAAGTACCCGGCGTACGCGACCGGGCACCCGACCGGTACCGGTCCGTTCAAGTTCAGGTCCTGGGACGTACCGAACAAGACGCTGACCCTGGAGCGCAACGAGGACTACTGGGGCGAGAAGGCCAAGCTCAAGAGCCTGATCTTCCGCACCATCTCGGACGAGAATGCCCGCAAGCAGGCCCTGCGCTCGGGTGACATCCAAGGCTACGACCTGGTCGGACCGGCCGACGTCGAGCCGCTCAAGGGCGAGGGCTTCAACGTCCTGACCCGCCCGGCCTTCAACATCCTCTACCTGGCGATCAACCAGAAGGGGAACCCGAAGCTGGCCGATCTCAAGGTCCGGCAGGCGCTCGCGCACGCGATCAACCGGCAGGCGCTCGTCGACTCGAAGCTGCCCCCGGGCGCCCAGGTCGCGGTGAACTTCTTCCCCGAGACCGTCGAGGGCTGGAACGGCGACGTCACCAAGTACGACTACGACGTCGAGAAGGCCAAGTCGCTGCTGGCCGAGGCCGGCGCGTCGGACCTGACGCTGCGGTTCCACTACCCGACCGAGGTCACCCGGCCCTACATGCCGAACCCGAAGGACCTGTTCGAGCTGGTCTCGGCGGACCTCCAGGCGGCCGGCATCAAGATCGAGCCGATCCCGCTGAAGTGGAGCCCGGACTACCTCAACGCCACCACCTCCGGCTCCGCGCACGACCTGCACTTCCTCGGCTGGACCGGTGACTACGGCGACGGTTACAACTTCATCGGTACGTTCTTCGACCGGCAGAAGGACGAGTGGGGCTTCAACAACCCCGCGCTGTTCGAGAAGTTCAAGCAGGCGGACACCACCGCGGACCAGGCGGCCAAGGTGGCGCTCTACAAGGAGATCAACGCCGACATCATGAACTTCCTGCCCGGTGTGCCGATCTCGCACGCACCGCCGGCCATCGTGTTCGGCAAGGACGTGACCGGGGTCAAGGCGAGCCCGCTCACCGATGAGAGGTTCTCCACCGCCGAGTTCAAGTCCTGATCTGACGCACATAGAACGCGGGCGGGCGCTGTACCACAGCGCCCGCCCGCGACCCTCAGCACACCCTTCGAGGCCGCCGTGTTCCGGTTCATCGTCAGACGCCTCCTGCAGCTGATACCCACGCTGTTCGGGCTCTCCATCCTGTTGTTCATCTGGCTCCGCCGGCTGCCCGGTGGCCCCGAGACCGCCATCCTCGGCGAGCGGGGCACACCCGAGATGCGCGCCGCGATCCGTCGCAATCTCGGCCTCGACGAGCCGATCCTGATCCAGTACGGCCGGTTCGTGCGGCGGATGGTCCGCCTGGACCTGGGTACGTCGATCTCCACCAAGCGTGAGGTCACCACCGAGTTCCTCCAGCGCTTCCCCGGCACCGTGGAGCTGACCGTCACCGCGATGGTGATCGCGATCGGCATCGGCATCCCGCTGGGCTACCTGGCCGCCCGCCGACGCGGCCGCTTCCTCGACCACGCCTCCGTCGGCGGGTCGCTGATCGGCATCTGCATCCCGGTCTTCTTCCTGGCGTACGTGCTGAAGGCGATCTTCTCGGAGAACCTCGGCTGGTTCCCCTCCAGCGGCCGCCAGGACCCGACGATCGGCGCGACCCGGATCACCAACTTCTTCGTCCTGGACGGGCTGATGACCCGGGAGTGGGACGCCGCCGCCGACGCGCTGTGGCATCTGGTCCTGCCCGGGCTCGCGCTGGCCAGCATCCCGCTGGCGATCATCGTCCGGATTACCCGGGCCAGCGTGCTGGAGGTGCTCAACGAGGACTTCGTCCGTACCGCCGAGGCCAAGGGCCTGACCGAGAACGTCGTACGCCGCCGGCACGTGCTGCGCAACGCGATGCTCCCGGTGGTGACCTCGATCGGTCTGCTCACCGGCGGTCTGCTCTCCGGTGCGGTGCTCACCGAGACGGTCTTCGCGTTCAGCGGGATCGGCGCCTTCCTCGCCGAGGCCATCAACCAGCGTGACTACCCGGTCCTGATGGGCTTCATCATGATCATTGCGGTGGTGTACGTCCTGGTGAACCTGATCGTGGACCTCTCGTACAGCCTGATCGACCCGAGGGTGAGGGTCCGATGACGATCATCAGTGGCAAGAAGCGCGAGAAGATCGACCGGCTCGCCGAACTCGCCGTGCGCGAGGAGGAGCGGGGCGTCAGCCTGTGGCAGGACGCCTTCCGCCGGCTGCGACGCAACCCGGCGGCCATCATCGGCGCGGTCATCCTGACCATCTTCGTGCTGGTCGCGCTCGTCGGCCCGTTCCTGGTGCCGTACGGGCCGACGGACACGATGGGCATCCGCGAGGGCGTGATCAGGCCGGGCGTCATCCCGGGCCCCTCCGCCGAGCACTGGTTCGGTTACGACCACCAGGGTCGGGACGTGTTCAGCCGGATGGTGGTGGGTGCCCGGCAGACCCTGTTGGTCGGCGTGGTGGCGACCCTGATCGGTCTGGCCGTCGGCGCGCTGATCGGTGGTGTCGCGGGTGCCGCCGCCGGCCTCGGTGGACGCTGGGGACGCTGGATCGACAGCGTCCTGATGCGGTTCATCGACATGTTGCTGGCACTGCCCAGCCTGCTGCTCGCGGTCAGCATCGCGGCCCTGCTCGGACGGAGCCTGACCACCGTGATGATCGCGGTCGGCATGGTCTCGGTGCCGGTCTTCGCGCGGCTGCTGCGCGGCTCGATGATCGTGCAGTCGAACAGCGACTACGTGCTCGCCGCCAATTCGCTCGGCGTACGCAAGTCGAAGATCGCTCTGACCCATGTGCTGCCGAACTCGCTCGCCCCGGTCATCGTCCAGGCGACGCTGACCCTGGCCACCGCGATCATCGAGGCCGCTGCGCTGTCCTTCCTCGGGCTCGGCAACCCCAACTCGGCCACCCCCGAGTGGGGCGTGATGCTGGCCGACGCGCAGCAGTACCTGGGGGTACGGCCGGAGTTGGCCATCTATCCGGCAGTGGCCATCATCATCACCGCGTTGGGCTTCACCCTGCTCGGTGAGGCGATGCGTGAGGCCCTTGACCCGAAGCTGCGGAAGTAGGAGGGTTCGTAATGGCACTACTCGAAGTGGACGACCTCTCCGTCACCTTCGCCCGGCGCGGTCAGCGCGCCGTGCACGCCGTCGACGGGGTGTCCTTCGCGGTCGACGCCGGTGAGGTGGTCGGCCTGGTCGGTGAGTCCGGCTGCGGCAAGTCGGTGACCTCGCTGGCCATCATGGGCCTGCTGCCCAAGCAGCCCGGTCTGCGGGTGGGCGGCAAGGCGGTGTTCGACGGCACGGACCTGCTCCAGCTCGACGACCGGTCCCGCCGGGACATCCGGGGCCGGGACATCGCGATGATCTTCCAGGATCCGCTGTCGTCACTGAACCCGGTCGTACCGATCGGGCTCCAGGTCACCGAGGTGCTGACCCGGCACCGGGGTATGAAGGGCGCGGCAGCGGCGAAGGAAGCCGCCGCGCTGCTTGACCGGGTCGGCATCCCCGATCCGACGCGGCGGCTCAAGGAGTACCCGCACCAGCTCTCCGGCGGGATGCGGCAGCGGGCGTTGATCGCGATGGCGGTGGCCTGCCAGCCCCGGCTGCTGATCGCCGACGAGCCCACCACGGCGCTCGACGTCACCATCCAGGCCCAGATCCTGGAACTGCTCAAGGATCTGGTCCGGGACTCCGGCACCGCGCTGGTGATGATCACGCACGATCTGGGCGTGGTCGCCGGCATGTGCGACACGATCAACGTGCTCTACGGCGGCCGGGTGGTGGAGACCGCCCGACGGCGTCCGCTGTTCCGCGAGCCTCGGCACCCGTACACGGTGGGGTTGCTCGGCTCGGTGCCACGCCTGGACGCCGGGCGGGGTGAGCGGCTCAACCCGATTTCCGGCTCGGTGCGTGACCTGCTGCCCTGGCCGGAAGGCTGCGCCTTCGCCCCGCGCTGCACCCGCCGGGTGGACGCCTGTGTCGGCCAGCCGCCGGAGATGGTTCTCACCCACGGCGGTCGCAGCTACCGTTGCGTCAACCCGGCCCCGCTGCCGGGCGCCACGCCGACCTCGCCGTCCACCGAGGCGCCGTCGTCCATCGAGGCCGCACCGCTCGCTGAGGTGTCGCCGGCTGCGGAGGCGCCGACGTCCGTCGAGGTGTCGGGTGCCGGCCAGGTGCCCGCGCCGCGCGAGGAGGAGAAGTCATGACCGAGACCGACGTCCTCGTCGAGGTACGGGACCTCAAGGTGCACTTTCCGATCACGCGGGGGGTGCTGTTCGACCGGACGGTCGGCCACGTCAAGGCGGTCGACGGCGTCGATCTGAGCATCCCGCGCGGCAAGACGTACGGCCTGGTCGGCGAGTCGGGCTGCGGCAAGTCGACGCTCGGTCGGGCGCTGCTCCAGCTCAACCCGCCCACTGCGGGCGAGGTGCGCTTCGACGGGGTGGAGTTGACCACGCTCGCGCCGCGCAAGCTGCGGACCATGCGTCGGCGGATGCAGATGATCTTCCAGGATCCGATGTCCAGCCTCGACCCGAGGCAGAACGTCGAGTCGATCCTCACCGAGGGCCTGCAGACGCACGGCATCGGCGGCGACCGGGACGGCCGCCGGAAGATCATCGGCGAGACGCTGGACAAGGTGGGCCTGCCCCGCTGGGCACTGTCCCGCTACCCGCACGAGTTCTCCGGCGGTCAGCGGCAGCGCATCGGCATCGCTCGTGCGTTGGTGCTCGGGCCGGAGCTGATCGTCGCCGACGAGCCGGTCTCCGCACTGGACGTGTCGATCCAGGCACAGGTGATCAACCTGCTCGACGAGTTGCAGGACAGCCTCGGCCTGACCTTCCTGGTGATCGCGCACGACCTGGCGGTGGTGCGGCACATCTCCGACACCGTCGGCGTGATGTACCTGGGCGGCCTGGTCGAGGAGGCACCCAGCGACCGGCTCTACACCGAGCCGCTGCACCCGTACACCCGGGCGCTGATGTCGGCGGTGCCGGTGCCGGACCCGGACGTGGAGGACCGCCGGGAGCGGATCCTGCTCTCCGGCGACCTGCCCTCGCCGGCCAACCCGCCGTCGGGTTGCCGCTTCCACACCCGGTGCCCGTGGGCGCAGCCGACCCGGTGCGCCGACGAGCGGCCGGTGCTGCGGGAAATCGGCGGCAGCCGGGTCGCCTGTCACTTCGCCGAGCAGATCGCCAGCGGCGAGCTGCGGCCGCACAAGGTGAGTGCGGAGATCGTCCGCCCGGAGGGCGAGGGCGAGGAGCCCGGCGTGGTCTCCGCGCCCAGCGAGCCGGGCACGTTCGTCTAGCCGAGATGTTAGGAGGGGTCCCTTTCTATGCCGCAGGCGTTAGAAAGGGACCCCTCCTAACATCCAGGTGCAACCAGGATCAGCCCTCGGGGCGGTCCAGTAGGCCGACCGCGATGCTGTGCACCGCGTCCAGTCCGGCGGCGTCGGCCAGCGCGGCGCTGCCGCCGGTGACCGCATACCACTCGTCGGCGTCCTTGTACTGCACGTGGAGGGTGACCCGACCGTCGGCGAGGTCGGTGCGTAGGGTCAGCTCCCCGGTGACCACACCGACCTCGTCGGTCATCACCCCGCCCGGTCCGGGCACGATGTCCGTGGTCCGGCTCTGCGGGCCGGTGGCGCCGCAGGCGTCGGGCGTCCGTGCGGACGCCGGGGTGCCGCCGGCTCCGGTTACGGCTTGCTCTCCCATGTGCAGCCCTCCAACATGTCGGCCAGCGCGGCCTTCTCGGCACTGGTGATCGCGAGCTTCCAGTGGTGCTTCACCGCCACCCAGTCGCCGGCATACTGGCACCAGTATGACCGGTTTGGCGGTTTCCACTGGGACGGATCCTGATCACCCTTTGCCCGGTTGGAGGAGGCCGAAACCGCGAAGAGTTGGGGCCGGTCGAGATCGTTCGCGAAGTCGCTACGCTTCGAGTCGTCCCACTCGTCGGCGCCGGAACGCCACGCGTTGGCGAGCGGGACCATGTGGTCGATGTCCACGCTGGACGGGTCGGTGAAGGTCCGCCCGTCGTACACGCTCTCCCAGTTGCCACCCACCACGTTGCACCCGGAGTGCTGGATGTCCTTGCCGTCGCGCTCCAGCACGGTGTCGCGGACGTCGCAGTTCTGGCCGGTCTTGCGCCAGTGTGAGAAGCGGTTGCGGCTGTAGCCGCGCATCGGGTTGGCCTCGGCGACGGTCAGTTCGGAGAGCATCTGGGTGGCGGTGCCGCCGTCACCGCTCGGCGTCACCTCCGGTTCCACCAACTCGACGCAACCGGCCGCGCCTAGGGTCAGCGCCGCGGCGAGCGCGAGCGCCCCGAGGGCGCGAGGTCCTGATCTGGTACGCACAGACGACACCTCTCCAGCTTGCGGGCTTTTGGCGATCCCGCACAGTACCCGGGCGTGGTTTCGGCGTTTCGCGGTGTCTCACGGATGGCGCACGGCACATTGGTAGTCATGCCCGATACCGCGCCCGCCCTCCGGCTGAGATCGCACGCCGGCCGGGGCACCCTGGCCGTCGCCGTCCTCGCCTCCGGGATGGTCTTCCTGGACACCACCGTGGTCAACGTGGCCCTGCCCCGACTCGGCGCAGACCTGGGCGCCTCGGTGGCGGGGCTACAGTGGACGGTGAACGGCTACCTGCTCACGCTGGCCGCGTTCGTGCTGCTCGGCGGGGCGCTCGGCGACCGCTTCGGGCGGCGGCGGATCTTCCTGCTGGGCGTGGTCTGGTTCACCGCCGCCTCGGTGCTGTGCGGGCTGGCGCTGCGTACCGACTGGCTGGTGGCCGCGCGGTTCCTCCAGGGTGCCGGCGGCGCGCTGCTCACCCCCGGCTCGCTGTCGCTGCTCCAGGCCAGCTTCCACCCCGACGACCGGGGCAAGGTCATCGGGGCCTGGTCCGGGCTGTCCGGCGTCTCCACGGCGCTCGGCCCGTTCATCGGCGGATGGCTGATCGACGCGCTCTCCTGGCGATGGATCTTCTTCCTGAACCTCCCGTTGGCCGTGCTGGTGGTGCTGGCCACGCTGCGTTGGGTGCCGGAGAGCCGGGACGAGAGCGCCTCGCGTAGCAGGGGCGGAGGTCGACGCTTCGACGTGGCCGGTGCGCTGCTCGGCGTGTTGGCTCTGGCTGGCGTCACGTACGCGCTCGTCGACGCGCCCGGTCGAGGGATCAGCTCGCCCGCCGTACTGGTGGCGGTCCTGGTCGCGGTGCTCGCCGCGCTGGCGTTCGTGTTCGTGGAGCGGCGTCGTGGCGAGACCGCGATGCTGCCCACCGGCCTGTTCGGCAGCCAGCTCTTCTCGGTGCTGAACGTCTTCACCGTGCTGGTGTACGCCGCGCTCGGCGGATTCACCTTCTTCTTCGCCGTCTACCTGCAGAACGTGGTCGGCTGGTCGGCGTTGCTCACCGGCCTGGCCCTGCTGCCGATGACGGTGCTGCTGCTGATAGGTTCGCCGAAGGCGGGCGCGCTGTCGGCGAAGATCGGGCCGAGGCTGCCGCTGACCGTCGGTCCGGTGCTGGCCGCCGTCGGGCTGCTGGTGCTGCGGGAGGTCGACGCGGGTGCGTCGTACTGGCGGCAGGTGCTGCCCGGGGTGGTGCTGTTCGGCGCCGGGCTGACCCTGGTGGTGGCGCCGCTGACCGCGTCCGTGCTGGCCGCCGTGGCGGACCGTTTCGCCGGGGTGGCCAGCGGCTTCAACAACGCCGCGTCCCGGGTCGGTGGTCTGCTGGCGGTGGCCGCGCTGCCGCTGCTGGTCGGGCTGACCGGCACGGGCTACGAGCAGCCCGCCGAACTCACCGCCGCCTACCGGGGCGCGCTGCTCTGGTGTGCCGCCCTGCTGGTGGCCGGGGCGGTCATCGCCGCCCTGCTGGTGCGCCGCCCGACCCGCCGTCCACCGCCCGCACAGCCCTGCCACTCCATGCCCGTCTCCACCCCGGACCACCCAGCCGCCCGGGACAGGTGAAAGGAAGGGTCCCCTGCTATGCAAAAAAGGCGATAGCAGGGGACCCTTCCTTTCATCAGAGCCGGCGGGCGCGGTTGACGGCGCTGGTGACCGCCTTCACGGAGGCGGTGACGATGTTCGCGTCCATGCCGACGCCCCAGACCGTCCGCCCGTCCACCTCGCACTCCACGTACGCGGCGGCCTGCGCGTCGCCGCCGGAGGAGAGCGCGTGCTCGTGGTAGTCGTGCACCCGTACGCTCACCCCGGCCGAGCCGAGCGCGTTGACGTACGCGTCGATCGGGCCGTTGCCGATCGCGCTCACCGAGCGGGCCTGGCCGTCCACGCCGATCTGCGCGGTGATCTCGACCTTGCCGTCGGCGCTGCCGATGACGTACTCGGTCAGCGTGGCCGCCGGGTCGGCCTGGTGGTCGAGCAGGTACTGCGTGGCGAAGATCTGCCACATGGTGTCCGGGCCGACCTCGCCACCGTCGTGGTCGGTGACCTGCTGCACCACGCCGGAGAACTCGATCTGGAGCCGCCGGGGCAGGTCGAGCTGGTGCTCGGTCTTCATGATGTACGCGACGCCGCCCTTGCCGGACTGCGAGTTGACTCGGATCACCGCCTCGTAGCTGCGGCCCAGGTCCTTCGGGTCGATCGGCAGGTACGGCACCGCCCAGGTGAAGTCGTCGACCGGTACGCCGGCCGCCGCCGCGTCGGCGTTCAGCGCGGCGAAGCCCTTGTTGATGGCGTCCTGGTGGGAGCCGGAGAAGGCGGTGTAGACCAGGTCACCGGCGTACGGGTGGCGCTCGTGCACGGGCAGTTGGTTGCAGTACTCGACGGCCCGCTTGACCTCGTCGATGTCGGAGAAGTCGATCATCGGGTCGATGCCCTGGGAGAAGAGGTTCAGGCCCAGCGTCACCAGGTCGACGTTGCCGGTGCGCTCGCCGTTGCCGAACAGGCATCCCTCGATCCGGTCCGCGCCGGCCAGCAGGCCCAGCTCGGCGGCGGCGACGCCGGTGCCCCGGTCGTTGTGCGGGTGCAGGCTGAGCACCAGGCTGTCGCGCCGGGGCAGGTGCCGGTGCATCCACTCGATCGAGTCGGCGTACACGTTCGGCATGGCCATCTCGACCGTGGCGGGCAGGTTGACGATCAGCTTGCGGTCCGGCGTGGGGTCGACGACCTCGATGACCTTGGCGCAGATTTCCAGCGCGTACTCCAGCTCGGTGCCGGTGTACGACTCCGGCGAGTACTCGTAGTGGATCTCCGTGTCCGGCGTGTGGATCTCCGCGTACTTCTGGCAGAGCCGGGCGCCGGTGGTGGCGATGTCGGCGATGCCGTCGCGGTCCAGCCCGAAGACCACCCGTCGTTGCAGCGTGGAGGTGGAGTTGTAGAAGTGCACGATCGCCCGGCGCGCGCCGCGCAGCGCCTCGAAGGTCCGGTCGATCAGGTGCTCCCGGCACTGCGTCAGCACCTGGATGGTGACGTCGGCGGGGATCATGTCCTGCTCGATGAGCTGCCGGACGAACTCGTAGTCGGTCTGGCTGGCCGACGGGAACCCGACCTCGATCTCCTTGTAGCCCATCTGGACCAGGAGCTGGAACATCCGGCGCTTACGCTCCGGCGACATCGGGTCGATCAGCGCCTGGTTGCCGTCGCGCAGGTCGACCGCGCACCAGCGCGGCGCGGTGTCGACGTGCCGGGTGGGCCAGGTGCGATCCGGCAGGTCGATCCGGAACTGCTGCTGGTAGGGCTGGTAGCGGCGGTGCGGCATCCGGCTGGGACGCTGCCGGGCGATGGCATCGGAATCAACGTCGGTGGTGCCGGCTGGGTGAGCCATGGCGGACTTCTCCTGGGGTCATGTGACGTCAGCGACGGGGGTCGGCAGGGATGCCGAGCGTAATGATCCGGGACTGTGCTGGCGGCGCGGTTCGACTCCGCGACGAGGTGCCGGCCGTCAGGCCTCGTCGCGGCGACGAAGGAGGAGGTACGCCTGCCACATGACAGGGTGACCCTACGTGATGGGACGTGGCGTGGGAAAGGCCCGTCCGGAGTGTGGGATGGAAATCGCACCGAACGGGTTAGTCGGCGACCTCTCCGCAGCTCAGGGCGAGTTCGGAGAGTGGGCGACGGTGGCGTAGGGCGGTCTCGTCGGCCAGCAGGTCGGCCGGAAGGCTCAACGGATCGCCGAGTTGGCCGACCGCGACCACCACGTACGGTCGCACCTCGCCGGAAAGGTCCAGGTCGGCGATCAGCCCGGCCCGGTCGAAATCGGTCACCTGGCGTACGTGCAGTCCCAGCGCGGTGGCCTGCACGCTCAGGTGGGCCACCGCCTGCCCGAGGCCGTAAGCGGCGAACGCCTGCTGTGTGCGCCGGTACGCCCCGAGCACCAGGGCGCCGGATGTGGGAAACGACACCCGTAATGGGACGCCCGGCCGGGCGTTCCCGCGTGAGCGCGACCTACCCGACCTCGGTCGGCGCGATGCCACCCGGTTCGGTGCCGCCGGGCGTCGCGGCCTCCGGGTCGGTGCCGTCCGGATCGAGATCGGACGGTGTGGGCGGCGGTGGCGGTGCCTCCATACCCAGCGGTTCGCCGTCGACCACCGGCCCGGCGAGCTGCACGGTGGCCGGCGCCGGCTCGGGCGGACCGGCCAGCGTCAGGGTGCCGAACGCCGCGCGGACCGCGGTCGGCGTGCCGTCCGCGTCGAAGCAGTAGATGCCCACGTCCAGCGGCGGGTTGATCGAGGTGGCCGTGGTCTCCACCGAGTAGCAGGTGCCGGTGGCCTCGGGCGGGGCCATCGCGGGTGAGACCGACAGCGGGGCACGCCGGTCGATCAGCACGTCCAGCCAGTCGGTGAACGGGTGCTGCACCCGGGGGTCGATCCGGCGGGGCAGCGTGTCGTCGCGCTCGCCGACGCGTACGCAACTCGCCGGCTCGGGCCGGGTCGCCGAGGGCAACGCGCACTGGAACAGCCCGTCGGCGGTGGCCGCGAGCGAGATGTCCGCCGTGCCGCCGAGCGCGCCACCGGGCACGTCCACCCGCCAGCTGCCGTCGTTGGCGCTGGTCACCACGATCGAGCGGTCCGGGGTGTCGGCCACCCGCAGGGTGTACCGGGCGACCAGGTGCCGATCCTGCGCGGCGGCGGCGAGCGCGGCCAGTTCATCACGGGCCGCGTCCTGGCCCGCCGGTCGTGGCGCGGCACTCGGCGGGGGCGGTGAATCGTCCGGCGGGTCCGAGGAGCAGCCGGCGAGCAGGGCCGGCAGGGCGAACGCGATCGGGGCGGCCAGGCGGACGGCGGGACGGCGGGCGGCGTACACCCGGCCATTCTCGGCGTTGGGTGCGCTTACGGACACCCCCGGAAAGGTCGGCCTTCCCGGCGTGTCGCACACCACCTCGCCCGCCGCGCCGGGCCGGATCGTGGGATCACCTGACCCGGCGGTCAGAGCGGCCCGATACCCTGAGGTCGTCCGACCCGCGCCGCCGGCCCCGGTGCCGGCGGCGTCGGCACGCTTCAGGGCAACCGGGAGGGAGTGCGCCGTCGTGGCACTCGTGGTGCAGAAGTACGGCGGGTCCTCCGTCGCCAACGCCGAGCGGATCAAGCGGGTGGCCGAACGGATCGTGGCCGCCCGCAAGGCCGGCGACGACGTCGTCGTGGTCGTCTCGGCGATGGGCGACTCCACCGACGAACTACTCGACCTGGCCAACCAGGTCAGCCCGCTGCCGCCCGGGCGCGAGCTGGACATGCTGCTCACCGCCGGGGAACGGATCTCGATGGCGCTGCTCGCCATGGCGATCCACAACCTGGGGTACGAAGCCCGCTCGTTCACCGGTTCGCAGGCGGGTGTCATCACCACCTCGGTGCACGGCCGGGCGCGGATCATCGACGTCACGCCGGGACGGCTCAAGGGGGCGCTGGACGAGGGCGCCGTGGTCATCGTCGCCGGGTTCCAGGGTGTCTCGCAGGACACCAAGGACGTGACGACCCTGGGCCGGGGCGGCTCGGATACCACTGCCGTGGCGCTGGCAGCCGCGCTGCACGCGGACGTGTGCGAGATCTACACCGACGTGGACGGCGTCTTCACCGCCGACCCGCGGATCGTCTCCAACGCCCGGCACATCAAGCAGATCACCTACGAGGAGATGCTGGAGCTGGCTGCCTGCGGCGCGAAGGTGCTGCACCTGCGCAGCGTGGAGTACGCCCGCCGGTCGGGACTCCCGATCCACGTCCGCTCGTCATACTCGACCAACACCGGCACCATGGTCACCGGATCGACGGAGGAGCTTCCTGTGGAGCAGGCACTGATCACCGGCGTCGCCCACGATCGCAGCGAGGCCAAGATCACGATTGTCGGCGTACCCGACGAGCCGGGCGCCGCCGCGCGGATCTTCGACACCGCGGCGGGTGCCGAGATCAACATCGACATGATCGTGCAGAACGTCTCCACCGAGGGCGCCGGTCGCACGGACATCTCCTTCACCCTGCCGAAGACCGACGGTCCGACCGCGATGGCCGCGCTGAGCAAGATCCAGGAGTCGGTCAACTTCAAGGGCCTGCTCTACGACGACCACGTCGGCAAGGTCTCCCTGATCGGTGCCGGGATGCGCTCGCACCCGGGCGTCGCGGCCGGGTTCTTCGCCGCGCTCGGCCAGGCCGGCGTGAACATCGAGATGATCTCCACCTCGGAGATCAGGGTCTCCGTGGTCTGCCGGGACACCGACCTCGACGTGGCGGTCCGCGCCATCCACGAGGCGTTCGACCTGGGCGGCGACACCGAAGCCGTGGTGTACGCGGGGACGGGACGGTAGCGCGGATGGCCGCGCTGCCCACCCTGGCCGTGGTCGGGGCGACGGGCGCTGTCGGCACCGTGATGTGTGAGTTGCTCACCGGGCGTCGCAACGTCTGGGGTGAGATCCGCCTGTTCGCCTCCGAGCGGTCGGCCGGGCGCAAGGTCCGGTGCCGGGGTGAGGAGCTGACCGTCCAGGCGCTGACCGAGAAGGCGTTCGACGGCGTCGACGTGGCGATGTTCGACGTGCCGGACGAGGTCGCCGCGCACTGGGCGCCGATCGCGGTGCGCCGGGGCGCGATCGTGGTGGACAACTCGGGTGCCTTCCGGATGGCGTCGGACGTCCCGCTGGTGGTGCCGGAGATCAACCTCGAACAGGTCCAGCACCGGCCCCGGGGGATCGTCGCCAACGCGAACTGCACCACCCTCGCGATGATCGTCGCGGTCGCCCCGCTGCACCGCGAGTACGGGCTGCGCGAGCTGGTGCTCGCCTCGTACCAGTCGGTTTCCGGGGCGGGGCAGGTCGGCGCGGACACGCTGCACGACCAACTGGCCAAGGTGGCCGGCGACCGGCTGCTCGGCTCGCGTACCGGCGACGTGCGGCAGGCGGTCGGTGACGACCTCGGCCCGTTCCCCGCGCCGATGGCGCTCAACGTGGTGCCGTGGGCCGGCTCGCTGGCCGAGGACGGCTGGTCCTCCGAGGAGATGAAGATGCGCGACGAGTCGCGCAAGATCCTCGGTACGCCGCACCTGAAGGTCACCGCCACCTGCGTACGGGTGCCGGTGCTCACCGGTCACTCGGTCGCCGTACACGCCGTCTTCGGCACCGAGATCAATGCCGAGGGGGCCCGTGGCGTGCTGCGCAACGCCCCCGGTGTGATCGTCGTCGACGACCCGGCCGCCGGTGAGTTCCCGATGCCGATCGACGCGGTCGGGACCGACCCGTCCTGGGTCGGCCGGATCCGTCGTGCCCTCGACGACCCCCGCGCGCTGAACTTCTTCGTCACCGGCGACAACCTCCGCAAGGGCGCCGCCCTGAACACCGCCCAGATCGCCGAACTCCTGGCCAAGGAACTCACGCGCTGAGGCGGTCAGGCGGCGGCGAGGCGTACGCCGTCGCGACCCTGCCGTTTCACGGCGTAGAGCGCCTGGTCGGCGCGTCGTAAAGTCAGCTCGGGCGACTCGCCGGGGCGGGGGAGGGCGACTCCGACGCTGATCGTGCGGCCGATCCGGCGGGCCGCCTCGGTGAGCCGTTCGGCCACCCGGACGGCCTCCTCGGGGCGGCTCACCTCGATCACCGCGACGAACTCGTCGCCGCCGGTCCGGTACAGCTCGTCGCCCTGGCGCAGCGCGCCCTCCAACGCCCGGGCCAGGCCGACCAGCACCCGGTCACCGGTCTGGTGTCCGTAGGTGTCGTTGATCGTTTTGAAGCCGTCCACGTCGATCGCGAGCAGCGCGGTGCGCCCTGGCGTCGCGGTGGCGATCCGCTTTCCGAACGGGCCGGTGTGCCGCAGCCCGGTCAACGGGTCGGAGCTGGCCTGCTCGCGCAGCCGGTCCAGGGTGCGCAACCGGTCCAGGCAGCTCCACGCCTGACCGGCCAACAGCTCCATCAGGTTGACCGTGGTGGGATCGGGGCGCAGCAGCCGGTCGTCGGCCACCAGCAGCACCCCGCCGCGCTGGGCCGGACCCACCGGCACCGTGACCAGCGTCCGGACACCGGCGCGGAGCAGCGGCTCGTGCTCCACGGTGGGCGGGTGGCCCGCCTCGCCGAGCGTGTAGCCCGCCCCGTAGCGGTGCGCCCGGTCGATGATGCCGCGCAGGGCCTGCGGGCCTGCCTCGGTCAGCTCGGCCCGTATCCGGCTCTCCAGCTCCCCGGGTGCCACGGTCGGGGCACCGAGCCGTACGCCGCCCCGGCCGCCGAGCACCAGGACGGCCGCGCCGAGCGTGGAGACGTCCCGGGCCGCCCCGATCGCGGCGGTCATCAGGTCCCACTCGGTGCCGGCGGCGGTCATCGCGGCGGCGTGCCGGAGCAGCTTCTCGCTGCGGCTCTCCGTTGGCCCGCCCAGCGCGACGATCCGCGCGCCGAGGCGGGCGGCGACGCGCTCGGCGGTGGTCCGCCACGCGGCGAGGTCGGCCGGGCCGGTCCACTGCACGTCGAGTACGCCGATGACCCGCCCGGCCGGATCCGGCACCGGTACGCACACCTCGGCGGTGACGTCGGGGCGTACCGGGATGTGATCGGGATCGGTCGTCACGTCCGGGGCGACGGCCGCCACGCCGCCGGTGTAGACCCGGCCGACGATCCCGGCGTCCGGCGCGACGGTGGCGAAGACCTGCCAGGAGCCGGTGGCGGCGACACACCGGAGCCGGTCGTGCACGTGCAGCAGGACGGCGATCGTGGCCGGGGTGTGCCGGGCCAGCGAATCGACGGTGGCCTGGCACACCTCGGCGACGGTCGACGCCATCGGCAGGCGGACCGTCACGTCGCGCAGGACTTGTTGGTGATCCACTCGCACGTCGTTCCAGGTCGGGGTGATCCTCCTGGTGGGCACCGGGAGGATGACCAAGCGTACTCACCGGAAACTGGGAGCGAGCTGGACTCGTACACATGTGCTATCCACAGGCTGTGGATGCAGGCTGTGGACCACGCGCGGACGCCTGCGGCGACAGCGTGGCGGCGAGCGTCCCGGGTCGACGGATCAGCCGCGAACCAGGCGGCCGGTCTCCGCACCCTGCGCGTCCCGCAACACCAGCACGTCGCCGTCCAGGCCCGCCTGCCGCGCGGTGATGAGCCAGAGACCGGTCGGCACGTTGTCGCAGCCGATCATGGTGGAGACGCCCCCGGTCGCCAGGAACGCACCGTCACCGTCGGTCGCCCAGCGTCCGGGCGCATAACTGTTGCAGCCGTCCGAGCCGGTCCAGGTGCCGTCGGCGACGAACTCGACGGAGGCGGGCTTCGGCCATCGGCCTGCTGAGTCAGCCGCCGCGCCGACCGGCACCCAGCGGCCGACCAACTCCTCCGACGTGGGGTCGGCGAGTTGGGCGGGTAGCGCCGGGGGCGCGGCCAACCAGCGTCGCGTCTCGTCGGTCACCGTCGGCGGCTGAAGCCAGGACGGGTCCATGTCCGGTTCGCTGTCCGGTCGCCCACCGAGGCGCAGCCGGGCCAGTTCTGCACCGGTGTCGTCCAGGAGGACGCGGGTGTCACCGTCGGCGCGGAACCCGTCGGCCCGGAGCAGCCAGCCCAGTCCTGCGTCCGGCGCGGCGGTGCAGCCCCCACCGCTGTGCATGTCGGCGATGAGGAGGCCGCTCTGGTCGGCGTTCCAGCTCCCGTGCCGTACCCCGCAGCCGTCGAAGACCCGGAGGGACCGGTCGGTGAACTGGACGACGGTGCCTGACGCCACGTCCGTACCCGCCGCCGTCCACGAGCCGATCAGCTCGGTCGGTTCCTGCTGGGCCGCCGAGGCGGCGTCGACCGTGACCGGATCCGGTCCGGCCGACATGGTGTCGTGCTGTGCACATCCGGTGAGCACCAACGCGGTCGCGGCGATGGTGCCGATCAGGTATCGGCGCATGGTCCCCTCGTTCCCTCGGCCTGACGATGGGACGTCGGGAACGCCGAACCGGTTGCACGGCGCGACGAACGGCTGCCGCCCGAAGGTCCACAGTGGTCGTCAAATGCGTCGGACCGGATCGCCGTTCGGCCGGCGTGTGGTCCGCCCCTCGCCGCACGGCGGGGCGCGGAGCGGTCGGCGGAGACGACCCGGCCGGCTGCCGATCGACAGCCGCCCGGCCGTAATCAGTGGCGCGCGGTGCGCGGGTACCTCACGTTGCCGCAACTCGTCGTTAACCTCGCTCCGTCACGCGTCGGCGTGACATGTCCGCGCCGGAGTCCGGCGCTTTCAGTGGGGATAACACGCATGACAAGAAGGCTCATCGGGTTGGTGTCCGCGCTCGCCGTGGCATTCGGCGGTTCGCTGGCCGTCGGCGCTCCGGCGCAGGCCGCTGCCCCGGCGATCGAGATCACGAAGGTCTACTACGACTCGCCGGGTACGGACAACCGCTCGAACGCCAGCCTGAACGCCGAGTACGTGAAGCTGACCAACCGGCGCGCCCGCACCATCAACCTGAAGAACTGGACACTGCGCGACAAGGCCAACCACGTCTACACGTTCCGCGGGGACGTCAAGCTCGCCAAGGGCAAGAGCGTGGTCATCCGCACCGGCAAGGGCAAGAACACCGCCAAGAACCGCTACTGGGGTTCGGGCAACTACGTCTGGAACAACACCGGCGACACCGCGTACCTGCGCAACGCCAGCGGCAAGCTGATCGACAAGTGCGCCTGGAAGAAGGGCAAGGGATACACCGCCTGCTGACCGGGTAACCGTTGTTCGGCGCGCAAGCGATGGGGCGCGCCGAGGGGAGTCTCTCGCACGGGCTTGATCTCACCGAGGCGTCGCGGTTCTCGGTGAGATCAAGTTCGGTTCGTGGGCCAAGGGATCACGGATGACGTCCGTCCTTGGCGGCGAGCCGTAGCCTGAGAGTCGTGCGCCGCCCACGCCTCCGATCGCAGGCGCCCTCGTGCACGGCCCAGGCCTTGTTCAGGAGTGGCGGGAACGCAGGTCGAAGTCACCGGAACCGGCGGAGCGGGTACTGCGGCACTACCCCAAGTGGTGGTGACCGAGAACGTCAGAGGGCACATCCACCCACTGGATGTGCCCTCCGCGTTGGTGCCGACGGGTCAACCCACTCCGAAGGTCGCGGCGTGGTGGACGAGCGCCGTCGGGGCGGCGGGATCACGTGCGACCTGCGTAAGGAGGTGCCGGCCTGCCGGTCTGTGGCGGATCTCGGCCGGCGCGATCCGGTCGACCTCCATCAGGACCCGGCCGGCACTGGTCGGGTCGTCGGCGTGCAGGTAGGCGCGGGCAGCGTCGATCAGGTATGCGGCACGGTGTTCGACGGGTAACCACCGCCAGCCGTCCCGAGTGATCACCTTCTCGTGCCAGGTCACCGCGTGCACTGCATTGCCCAACTCCGTCTGAACGATGACCCGGGCAAGCTCTACCGCCGTCGGACCGAACCCGGTGCGGTGGTGGTCGTGGCCGTCTTCCACTGGTGCCGCCATCTCGACGGCCTCATCGATCAATCCGGCGGCCGTGCGGTCGTCGCCGTCGCGAGCAGCGGCCAGAGCGGCCTGCACCAGCAGAGTGCCGCAGAGGGACAACTCAGCCGGGTCGCCGTCCTCGGGTACGGGCGGGGCGATCCGGTACGCGGCAGTCAGCATGACGCTTCTCGCCACTCGCGCCCGCCCTGACTCACGCAAGACCTGGCCGAGCTGCACACCGGCGGCAGCCACCGACACTCGATCACCCGTGGCAGCCGCCATCGCCCGATCGACCGCCAACCATGCCACGTCGGGGGCACCCAGCTTCATGAGCAACGATGCCGTCACCCGGTATGCCTCCACCAGCGGCACACGCCCCGGTCCAGGGCCCAACCGGTCGGCGAGCACCTGTTGAGACAATCTCCGCCGAGCCCGCCAGTACGCCACCCGTCGGCCGACAGGCAACCGTTCAGTGTTGTCCACGAAGCCACCGCCGGTCCGGGACGGCTCGACTTGTCTCCTCGACCGGTATTCGATCCGCCTCGGCTTGAGCGAGAATCCGCTGCCGGGCGGCCTCCCGCTCTGCTTTCTGGACCTGTTCACCCCGACCCTCCGTCGCCCTTCGCTCTGCATCGCCCACCGGCGCCTCCTTCAGGGAGGGCACGGCAGTGGTGCTCGTCATGGGAGGGACCGCTGCCGTGCCGAACAAGGGGTGCCTCACGGCTGGCGCAATGCGGTTCCGGCGAGTGCAGGCCCCGAGATCAGCATTGGGTGACCGGGCGGTCACGGTCGAGAGGCGGGGCGTCTGCTATCTACGTGCGGACAGGGCGCGGACAGCGGCCTCGACTTGGTCAACGAGGCTGACCGTGTGGGTGGCGTGTCCGAGAGCCAGCACCCGTTCGTAGACGTCGAGCGCCTCGCCGACATTCCCGTTGTCCACGAGCGCCGCCGCGAGATGCAGCAGGTAGGGGCCGGTCCAGGCAGCCGCAGATGAACCCGCCGGTAGTCCGGTCAACCCGAGCCGCAGGTACTCGATCGCCTGTGCGTTCCAGCCGAGCAACCGGTAGGCGAGCCCGCGCTGCATGGTCAGGTAGGCGGCGGAGTGGAAGTAGATCCACGGCGGCTCCCGGTCGGGTGCCTGCATGGCTGCCTCGTTCAACTCCGTGGCGCGGTCCAACAGGTCGATGGCGACGTTCGCTTCGCCGGTCAGGGCGTGACCGCGAGCCTGCTGCTGGGTGGCGATGGCGCGTACTCCTGAACTTGCCGGTTGCCGAACCGCCGCTGCGGAGAGACCGATCAGCGGTCCTGGCCGCCGCTCCGACCAGGCCAGGTGCCCCCGCATGCTGAGCACCGTGGCAACCATGTCCGCGTTGCCGGCCTCGGTGCCCCACTCCAGCGCGGTGCCGTACCACCGACTGGCGAGGCGACGTCGGTCGCTGGCCGCGTACAGCCACCCGCCGAACTGAGCCCATTGCGCGGCGAGATCGACCACCTGTTGCCGGAGTCCGCCCGCGCTCTCCGCAACGAGCGTGGTGACCAGGTCCAACTGGGTGCGGATCGTCGGTATCAGCGGTGTCGAGCCGAGAGTGTCTTCGAGACGACGATGGGCGGCGAGCATCTCGCCCAGGATGTGCAGCGTTTCGGGGTCGAGTCGGCGGGGGTGTTGCGTGACGTAGGCGAGTCGGTTGGGGTCGTCTGAGGTAGGGGCCGGGTGCAGCATGCCGGACAGGAGCCCGCTGGTGTGGAGTGCGTCGTCGAGCCGACCGGCCAGATCAACGGTCGGGTGGCGTCGCCCCGATTCCAGGTCGTGAAGGTGCCCCCGGCTGGACAACACGAGCGGGGCGAGCTGTCGCAGCGACAACCCCGCCGACATGCGGTGTCTGCGCAGCTCAGCGCCGAATCGTCCGTCCGATATCGGTGGCATGTGGCACTCCTCAGCGACAAGGGCCAGCCCGTCGCCCACGCACTCCTCGGCGGGTCGACACTTCGGACGGTACACCCGACGCCACCTGTGAGTGATGCCCGCTGATCGCGCTGAGGCACGTGGACGAGGAGTCCTTGCCGGGTGAGATCTAATGATCTCGTGCCCAAGTTCTTCGACGCCTCACTCAGCAACCACCTACGCTACCCGCTGTGGCTCTTCGCGGTACCGGTGGTCATCTTCGCGGTCTTCCCCGCCTACGTGCTGGTCTATCGCGGCGACACCCTAGCCGCTCTGCTGGTCGTGCTCGGCAACGTGCAGGCGGTCATGCTGGGGCGGGTTCGTCTCGCGAAGAGTCTTGTCGCCCAGGGGAAGGTGAGACCCGAGGACCTGGGCTGAGCCGCACCGCTCACGGCGCGACCCAGCTCGGAGTCCCGTCCGTCAGCCGCCGAAGATCGGCTGACGGTGCACCTTGTGCTGGGCGGCCTGGGCGACCGGGCGGACGACGAGACGATCCACGTTGACGTGGCTGGGCAGTGCCACCGTCAGGGCGATGCACTCGGCGACGTCCTCGGCCACCAGCGGCCGGTCCACGCCCGCGTACACGGCGGCGGCCTTGTCCGCGTCGCCGGCGAACCGGTTGACCGCGAACTCGTCCGTGCGGACCATGCCCGGTGCGATCTCGATGACCCGCACCGGTTCGCCGCAGAGTTCCAGCCGGAGCGTCTCGACCAGCGCGTGTTCCGCGTGCTTGGCGGCGGTGTAGGTGCCGCCGGACTCGTAGGTCACGTGCGCGGCCGTCGAGGTCACGGTCACGATGGTCGGCGCGTCGGAGGCGCGCAGCAGCGGCAGCAGCGCCTGGGTCACGTACAGCATGCCCAGGACGTTGATCTCGAAGCTCCGCATGAGGTCGGCGGGCGAGGTGGTGGCCAGCGGGTCGGCGCCCACCGCCCCGCCCGCGTTGTTGACCAGCAGGTCGCAGCGGTCCAGCCCGGCGGCGAGGTCCTGCACGGACGCCTGGTCGGTGACGTCGAGTGCGACGGCCCGCCCGCCGATCTCGGCCGCCAGCGCCTGGAGTCGGTCCAACCGGCGGGCCGCCACCACGACGAAGAACCCGTCCTTGGCCAGCCGGCGCGCCGTGGCCGCGCCGATCCCGCTGCTGGCACCCGTCACCACTGCGGTGCGCTTCATGGTGTTCTCCCTTATCAACCGGTGACGAAGTCTATCTGCGCGTTGATCGCCTCGGCCTTGGCGATGGCGTCGAGCGCGTCCGTGCCGGAGGCCAGGATGTAGCCGTTGCTGCAGTCCGCGACCGTCAACAGCGGTGCGACCTCGTCGCCGGGGTTCTTGGTGATGACCACGGCGGTGTTCTCGGCGCCCAACTCGAACAGGTACGGCATGAAGACCCGGGCCGAACCGCCGGGCGGGATCCGGCGTACCGTCGCCGGGATGTCCTCGCTGACGGTGATCGACGTGATCGGTCCCGGCTTCGGGGTCAGGAACAGGGCGACCGCGCCCCCGATCGGTGCGGGCGATTCGAGCGGCAGCTCGTCGATGCCCAGCGGCACCGTCAGGAACATGCGGTTCAGGTCCAGACCGAAGGCACGGCGTACCAACTCCGGCGCGCCGCTGCCGGCCAGGCGCGCGTGGGATTCGAGCACCCGGGGTCCGTTCGGGGTGAGGACGAACTCGCTGTGTGACGGCCCCTCGGTGACACCGACGGCGTCCAGGAGCTTCGCGGTGAGTTCCCGGAGTTCCGCGAGGTGGGGCACGGCGACCCGGCTCGGGGTGCTGACCTCCCACTCGACGAACCGGTCGTTCATCCGGTATTCCGAGTAGCCGATGGTGAGGTGCCGGCCCTCGAAGGAGAACGAGTCGACACTCACCACCGGGCCGAAGAGGAACTCCTCGGCCATCGGGGCGGTGATGCCGGCGGCGGCCAGCTCCGACATGGCCTCGGCCACCTGCTCCGGGGTCCCGACCTCCTTGATGTGCAGGCTCGCCGCACCGTCGATCGGCTTGAGGACGATCTTTCCGCCGACCTGCTCCAGGAACGAGACGGCCTCCTCCACCGAGTTGACCACCTGGTAGCGGACGTTCTCCACGTCGGCCTTGGCCAGGCACTCCCGGGTGAGGGACTTGTCCTTGAGCGCGCGGGCGGTGAACTCGGTGACGCCGGGCAGGCCGAACATGTCCACGACGTAGCCGGACGAGATCGCGGCGACCTCGGTCGTGGTCATCACCCGGTCGAACGGGCGCTCGGCGTGCAGCGGGCTGAGCGCGGCGTGGATGGCCGGTCCGTCGTCCAGCGGAGCGTGTACGACCCGCTCGGTGTGCGCCAGGATGGACGGCTCGTACTTGCCCTCCTCGTGCACCAGCACGACGTCGATGCCGAGTTCCTTGGCGCCGTGGATCGGCGCGGGCATGCCACCGATGACGGCGACGCGATATCTACTCATGGTCATCCTCCTGGTGTCCGGGTCAGCTTGCATAGCAGCGGCGCAGCCAGCGGGCGGTGTCCGCCGGACCGGGCCGGAACGCCCGACGGCGGTGCAGCACCCGGTAGTTGTCGAAGATCAGGAAGTCGCCGGGCCGCAGCACGAACGCCTCGGACCGCGCCTGGTCGAGGGCTCGTACCCACCGGTCGAGGGCGGCGGTCGCCGCCGGCGTGTTCGGTGCGACCGTGCCCCGGTCGAACCGCGCCCGCGTTCCCTCGTAGCTCTGCTCCAGCAGCGCGGTGTCCCGCAGCGGCGCCGCCTCGTCGGTGGAGGCGGGCGGGCCGACGGTGAACTGGGCCGACTGCAACTCCTGCACGGTGGTCTCGTCCAGCGCGGCCACGGCCCCCTCGATGGCGAGCACCTCGGTCGGCACCTGCTCGTCGTTGCGGACCGCATAGAAGCTGAGATAGCGCGGGACGTACCGGCGCGGGTCGACGCCCTTGCCGCCGAAGGGGAGGTGCGGGTTGTCGGTGTGCCAGGAGAACTCGGAATCCGCCCCCCAGGAACTGGTGGTGCCCGCCGCCGCCGGGTTCGGGGCCACGTTGCGGATGTACCGGCCGGTGTTCTCGTAGTCGACCGCGAACGGCGTCAGCGAGAGCAGTTGCAGCAGACCGAAGTGCAGGGCGTTGGTCACGGCCATCGCGGGTTCGTCGGTGAACCCGTCGCGTGGTGTCGCGGGGAACTCCTGCTGCGGCAGGTTGCCGATGGTCAGGACGTGCGAGCCGGTGGCCGGGTAGAACGTCAGTGCCTGGAGGATCTCGCCGGGCAGGTGGGTCTGCAGGGCGTGTGCACCGATGCCGGCGAGGATCGCCTCGTGGGCGTCCGAATCCAGTTCGATGTCGCAGACGGCGGCCGTGAGCTCCTTGTCGAGCAGGTCACGGGTCCGGTCGTTGAGATGGTGACGGGCCACCCGGAGTGCACGGGTCATCATCGGCTCCGATCATGAGGGGTCGCCGCGAATCACCAACTCGCGGTCGGACCAGGTGCCACGCCCAGTCGTCGTACACCCGAGACCTCACGATGCCGCACGGCGACAGCGGGTAACAACGCTGTCACGGAGGCCAGAAGTGGCCAGGCACCTTGCTGCCGTCTCTGCTCACCGGCAGGGGGTGGCAAGTCCTACGGGGTGCCGTCGCCCGGCGCGACCGGGGAGCGCACCGCGCCCCACCGGACCGACAACCGCGTCGCCGCACGCTCGGCGCGGATCTCCATGGCGTCGCCGACGACCACCGCCCGGTCGACCACCACGGCGGTCCCGTCCAGGGCGACCGTCGTCCGTTCGCTGACGAAGACGGGACTGCCGGGCGGTTGGCGCAGGTGCCCGGCGGCCGGCGCGGCGAGCAGGGACGGGACGATCCGTTCCGAGGCGCGCAGGATGGCGACCCCGGCGTCGGCCAGCGCGGCATAGAGCGACGTCCGGACGAAGTCGCGGTCCCGGATCGTCGCGCCGTACGGCGGGCGGACCCAGGAGACCTGGTGGATGGCGGGACGGCCGTTGAGCAGGCGCAGCCGTTCCAGCCGCAGGGCACGCTCGCCGCCACCGTCGCCGAACCGATCGACCACCCAGGCCGGCGGTCGGCGCATCGCACCGGACAACACCTGGGTGACCACGTCGTGGCCCTGCTCGCGAAGGTCCTCCGTGAAGCTGCGCAGCGTGTCCACCCGGTAGGCCGCCTGGACCGGTGTGACGTAGGTGCCCCGCCCGGCCTGCTGGACGATGAGTCCCTCGTCGGACAGCTCCTGGAGGGCCTGGCGCAACGTCATCAGCGTGACGCCGTAGTGGGCGCTCAGGTCCCGCTGCGCCGGCAGCGCCTCGCCGGGCTCGTACTCGCCCTGCCGGATCCGGGTCGCCAGGTCGGCCGCGATCTGCCGGTAGCGCGCGGTCGGTCGGCCACCCGCCGTCGCCTCACCCATGGGTGTCTCCCGTCCCTGCGGCCGTGCCGGTGCCCAGTGTGGCCCACGGTCTGCGACCGGCCGCACCGGGCACCCGCCCGGCTCGCGTCACCCGGGAACTGGCACGCCCACGCCGTCCAACGCCGCGCGGAACTCCGCGACCACGGCCCCGACCTGGGCGGGGTCCGCGCCGTCGAGCACCATCCGCATCAGTGCCGAGGCCACCACCACACCGTCGGCGGCCTCGGCCGCCTCCACCGCGTGCGCGGGCCGCGAGATGCCGAAGCCGAGCAGCACCGGCAGGTCGGTCAGGGCCCGCAGGTCGCGGGCGAGCCGAACGGCGTCGTCGGCGAGCCGGTCGCGTTCACCGGTGGTGCCCATCACCGAGACGGCGTAGACGAAGCGGCGACTGCGCCGCGCGATGGCGGCCAGCCGAGGGCCGGGGGTGGTGGGCGCGGCGAGCAGGACCAGGTCGACCCCGGCCGCCGTGGCACTGGCCGCCAGCTCGTCCACCTCGTCGATCGGCACGTCGGGCACGATCAGCCCGCTGACCCCGGCCGCCGCGAGGTCCGCGCAGAACGCCGGGTCGTGCATCACCAGGTTGTAGTAGGTCATGGCGATCAGCGGTACGTCGACGTCCACCTCGGTGAGATCGTCGAGGATCGAACGGACCGTGGCCCCCTGTCGCAGGGCGCGGTAGGACGCCTGTTGGATCGTCGGCCCGTCGAGGATCGGGTCGGAGAACGGGAGCCCGATCTCGATCATGTCCGCGCCGCTGCGCGCGTACGCCTCGACGTACCCGGTCCAGTCGGGTCGGATGCCCCCGGTCACGTACGGGACCAGCAGCTTGCCGCTCATGCGGTCTCCCGGATGGTGTGGATGTCCTTGTCGCCACGGCCGGAGAGCGCGACCAGCACGGTGCTGAACGGCGGCAGTTCGCCGCTCTCCGCGGCGCGGATCACCCAGGCGATGGCGTGGGCCGACTCCAGGGCGGGCAGGATCCCCTCGGTGCGGGCCAGCCGCCGGACCGCCGGGATGACCTCGGCGTCGTTGACGGTGACGTACCGCGCCCGGCCGGAGTCGTTGAGGAAGGCGTGCTCGGGGCCCACGCCCGGGTAGTCGAGCCCGGCCGCGATCGAGTGCGCCTCGCTGACCTGGCCGTGCTCGTCCTGGAGGACGTACGAGCGGAACCCGTGCAGCACGCCGACCCGGCCGAACGCGACCGCCGCCCCACCCTCGGCCTCCACCCCGACGAGCCGGGCCGGGGTGTCGACGAAGCCGGCGAAGGTGCCGGCGGCGTTCGAGCCGCCACCGATGCAGGCCACCACGTAGTCGGGCACGCCGGTGCGCAACTCGGCGGCGCACTGCGCGCGCGCCTCCTCGCCGATGACCCGTTGCAACTCCCGCACGATCCACGGGTACGGGTGCGGGCCCATGACCGAGCCGATGCAGTAGTGGGTGTCGTCGACCCGGGTGACCCACTGCCGCAGCGCCTCGCTGGTGGCGTCCTTCAGGGTGCGGCTGCCGCCGGTCACCGGGACGACCTCGGCGCCGAGCAACTCCATCCGGAACACGTTGAGCGCCTGGCGCTCGACGTCCTTGGCCCCCATGTAGACGGTCGCCTCCAGGCCGAGCAGCGCGGCGGCGGTGGCCGTGGCGACACCGTGCTGGCCGGCGCCGGTCTCGGCGATCAGCCGCGTCTTGCCCATCCGGCGTGCCAGCAGGGCCTGGCCGAGCACGTTGTTGATCTTGTGTGAGCCGGTGTGGGCGAGGTCCTCCCGTTTCAGCAACACGTTGATGCCGAGCTCCTCGGAGAGCCGCCAGGCCGGCGTGAGCGCGGTCGGGCGTCCGGCGTGCACCGCGAGCAGACGGTCGAGGTCGCGGCGGAAGCGCTGGTCCGCCCACGCCTCCCGGAATGCCGCCTCCAGGTCGGTGCAGGCGGGGATCAGCGACTCGGGGACGAGGCGACCCCCGTGCCCGCCGAATCTGCCGCGCTCGCCGGGATCGGCCATGACGCTGCCGTTGGGCAGCACGGTCAGGTCGGTCACGTGGACTCCAACTGTTCTAGAACTGTTGGAGCCAGGATGACACATCCGGCAGGCCGGACGGAAGCCCGGCTCATCGAGAACCCACGCCGTCCGGGTCGCGCGGACGCGCCTGACGTCCGGGCGGGGCGCCGTCCCGAGGCGTACCCGGATCGTCGTCGCCCGGGTGGCCACGCATGGTCCGCAGCGGCGAGAAGTAGACCGGCAGGACGGCGACCAGACTGAGTACGGCCCCCACCCAGAGGGCCTCCCGGAGCCCGACGCGCTCCCCGAGGAACCCGCCGAGGAACGAGCCGATCGGCATGGCCCCGAAGATCAGGAAACGGATGGTGGCGTTCATTCGGCCCTGCAACTCCTGCGGACACAGCTGCTGGCGGATCGCCATGCTGTTCACGTTGTTGATCACCAGGCCGGTGGAGACCAACGCGTTGCCCGCCCCGGCGAGCCAGAGTCGCCAGTCGGCGTCGGCTAGCGGCACGACCAGACCGGAGACGCCGGCCACCGCCATGCCGAACCAGACCGCCGGCCCCGGCCCGATCCGGGCGCTGACCCGCCGGACGACGAACGCCCCGACCAGCCCGCCGATCCCGCCGATGGCGAACCACAGTCCCACCGTTCCCGGCGCGATGCGCAACTGCTGGGCGAGCAGGACCACCACCACCGTCCCGGTGACGAAGACCCCGAGGTTGAACAGGGCGCCCGAGACGGCGAGCGCGCGCAGGGACCGGTGTCCGAAGACGAACGACAGCCCCTGCCGGATCTCCCGGACCAGGTGGCGGTCGGTGCCGCGCGCCGGAACGGCCTCCCGCATCCGGATCCCGCAGAGGACCACCGCCGAGGCCAGATAGCCGCCCGCGACGGTGAGCACCGCGAGCGGCGCCCCCAACCACTGGACCAGGTAGCCGCCGAGCGTGGGACCGCCGACCTGCGCGACGGACCGGGTGCTCTCCAGCTTCGCGTTGCCCTCGACCAACTGCCCGCGTTCGAGCAGCAGCGGCAGGTAGCTCACGTACGCGGTCTCGAACAGCAGTGTCCCCACGCTCACCCCCAGCGCGACCACGTACAACTGGGTCAGGGACAGCACGCCCAGGTAGGCCGCCACCGGCACCCACGCCAACAGCAGACCGCGCCCGAGGTTCGCCACGATCATGACGGGACGCTTACGCCGCCGATCCACCCACGCCCCGGCGGGCAGGCCGACCACGAGGAAGGCCACGGTCTGGAACGTCGCCAGCAGCCCGGCCTCGAATGCGGTCGCGTCCAGGGCCAGGATCGCCACCAGGGGCAGACCGACCCGGCTGAAGTGCGCGCCGAACTGCCCCAGGGTCTGCGTGGCCCACAGCAGCCGGAAGTCGTGATGCCCCAGGAGCGTCACGTGTGGAACTGGATCTGCTGGTCGACCAGGACACAGGTGTCCACCGCCGAGTCGGCGTCCGCGCCGGTGGCCAGCACGTAGCCGGAGCTGCAGTCCGCGAGCGTCTGGATCGGGGTGATCACGTCGCCCGGATTCTTGTGCACGACCACGCCGACCGGTACGTCGACCAGTTCGCCGAGCAGCGGGAGGTACACGTCGGCCAGCTCGCCCGGCGGAACCCGCTTGACCACCGCCGGGATGTCCTCGGCGACCGTGACGGCGCGGATCTCCCCGGGCTCGGGCCGCAGGAACCGGATGGCGGCACCCGCCGTGGGCTGCGGAGACTCCGCGGGCAGCTCGTCGATGCCCAACGGCACGGTCAGCCACATCCGGGCCAGGTCCAGGCCGTAGGCCCGACGGACCAGCTCCGGGATGGCGTGGCCACCCATCCGGGCGTGCGACTCCAGCACGCGGGGACCCCGCTCGGTCAGGACGAACTCGCTGTGCGAGGGACCCTCGGTGAGTTCGACCGCGTCCAGCAGGCGCACGGTGAGGTCCCGAAGCTCCGGTAGATACGGCGCGACGAGTCGGCTCGGCACGCTGACCTGCCACTCCACGTGGTACGAGTTGACCAGGTACTCGGAGTAGCCGATGGGCAGGTGCCGGCCGCCGAAGGAGAACGACTCGACGCTCACCACCGGACCGGAGAGGAACTCCTCGGCGAGCACCGCAGTGTTGCCGGCCTCGGTGTGCACGCGCCAGGCGTGGCCGAGCTCGGTCGCGTCCGCCACCCGCAGGATGTTCCGGCTGGCGGCGCCGTCGACCGGCTTGAGGACGACCGGGCCGCCGACCTCCGCGAGGAAGTCGCGCGCCTCGCGTTCGGTCCGCACCACCCGGTAGCGGACCGGGCTCAGGTCGTACTTGGCGAGCCGCTCGCGCATCAGCGTCTTGTCCTTGAGCAGGCGGGCGGTCTTCTCCGAGGTCCCGGGCAGGCCCAGGCCGTCCACCACGTGTCCGGTGGGCACCCCCCACGGCTCGGAGACGGTCAGCACCCGGTCGAAGGGGCGCTCGGAGTGCAGCGGCCGCAGCACGTCGAGCATCGCCTCGCCGTCGGCCAGCGGGGCGTGCACGATCCGCTCGCAGTGCGGACGGATCGACTCCTCGTACTGCCCCGGTTGGTGCACCAGGACGACGTCGACGCCCAGGTCCCGGGCTCCCTTGATCGGGGCGGGACGGCCTCCGATCACGGCTACTCTAAACATCGGTTCCGCACCTTCTCGTGGGGTTGAGGGGTTGCCCGGCCACCGGCTGCCGGTTCAGGACAGGCCGAGCTGATCGGCGAGCAGCGCGGCGACGATGTCGTTGCCCTCGTCGGTCAGGTGGGCCCGGTCGACGTACAGCCAGGACTTGTCGGTCACGGCCGCGCGCAGGACCGGGTTGAGGTTCACGAAGCGGACGCCCTGCCGCTCGCAGGCCGGTGCGAGAGCATCTGCGTAGCGCTGCCCGGCCGCCACCGAGGAGACGTCGCCATAGAGGGCATCCCAGGTGCCCAGCTTGGAGATCCGGTCCAGCTCGTCGAAGATCAGCTTCTCCTCGGGTGCCGGCTCGGCCCGCAGCCAGGTGGCCATCGGCTGCAACACGAAGGAGACCCGGGCACCGGTGGCGGCGGCGAGCACCTGCCAGCTCGCGAGGTGCCGGCCGACCAGGTCGACCGCGCTGGCGATCGCGTCGTCGAGTTCGGGACGGACCTCGTCCGGCGACGGCCAGGAGGGTACGGCCGGCTTGGCCCGGCGGCCGAACCCGCGTGACGTCTTGCGGTGCCGGGCCCGTACCTCCTCCATCTGCTCGAAGAACTCGCCGCAGAAATAGAACGGCCCCTGGTCGGCGCGGTGCATCTCGACCAGCCGGGACATTACCAGGGTGTTGAAGCCGCTGAGGATGACGATCTCCTCGACCGGCGGCAGCAGGTGCCGGTAGAGCAGGAACAGCAGCAGTTCCTGGGTCGAGTTGTAGCAGTGGCCGGCATAGGTGAGCCACGGACGGGACGAGGCGTGCTTCGTCCACAACCGCGACGCCATCGTGGTCGCGTCGCTCGTGGAGCCGTACCCGAGCGGGACGGAACCGCCGACCAGCAGGCGGACCGGCCCGTCGGGCAGGGTGCTGCCGACCGAGGCCTGCTCGTCGACGCCGTGGGAGATCCGGAAGCCCAGCCGGTCGGTGTTGATTGCCTCCGACCGGTAGTCCGGCCGGTTGAAGTACATCAGGTACGGGAGGTACTGGGTCTCCCCACGGGACGAGAAGTCGTCGTACTGCACCATCTGCGGCGTCAGGATCTCGCGCTGGAGTTTCACGTCGTCGGTTCTCCTTGTCGGAAGGGTGAGGAAAGAGGCGGTGGGGGTCACCAGAGCGGACTGATGTCGGTCCGGCCGGCCTGGTCGGAGTCCGCCACCTCGTCGGCGAGGATCCCGAGCTGGGCGATCCTGATGCCGGCCTGGAAGCGGCTCGACACGTTGAGGCCCGTGAGGATCGAGGAGATGTGCCGTCGACAGGTGCGCAGCGCCATGCCCAGCCGGTTGGCGATGGCCTCGTCCTTGAGCCCGGCGGCCATCAGCCGGAGGATGGCCATCCGGGTGCCGAGCGACACCTCGTCCATCTGGTCCTCGGCGAGTTCGAGCGGGATCGCGTTGGCCCAGAGGTGCGTGAACGTGCGGTGCAGGTACTCCACCACCACGTCGTCGGAGATGACAGCGGCAGCGTGATCCGGCGTTCCCGGCGCGTCGACGGGCACGAAGGCCACCCGGCGGTCGAAGATGATCAGACGCTCGAAACTCGCCGCCGTGGTGCGGATGCCCCCGCCGTACGCCGCCACCGCCTTGGCCCGGGCCGCGAGGCCCGGATTCGCGCGGGCGGTGTGGTGGTACACGAACTGGCACCGCAGCCCACGTACGAAGATCGAGGTCACCGACGCCTCGGAGGCGCTGAACTGGTCCGTCGACCGGGGACCTCCCGGACGCAGCGAGAGGATCTCGGTGGCGCAGCGCAGGATCGCCGAGTCGATCTCGTCGCGGATCGCCTTCTCGCCCTGGACGACCCGTACGCCGTCGTGCTGCCGGCCGTACTCGGCCAGCCGCCGGCCGATCGACTGGAGCACCCGGCTGTTGGCGGCCATCGCCTGTTCCCGCTGGCGGATCTCGTCGGTGAGCGGCGCGTTGAGGATGCTCAACGCGACGTCGGGATGCACTGCGGTCAGGCCACCGTCCTCGGCACGGGAGAGCAGGCGGCGCCGGACCAGGTTCTCGCAGGCATGGGCCCACTCGCCCCGGCTGATGCCGATCTCGGGCGGCGGGCGGTCGGCGTGGAGCCGACTCCCCAGCACCGCGTGTTCGTACGCGGCGGACTCGGCGCTGCTGAGCGGGCCACGCTGCTGGTGGACGCAGGACACGGAAATGCTCATCGTGGCGTCAGCGGGCCGACGGCAGGTCCGACCGGCTGGGCACGCACTCCAACCAGAGCTGGCCCGCCGTACGCCGGATCGCCTTCTCCACGTCGTCCGTGGCCGCGCCGGAGAACCGGAACCGTGCGCCGACGTGCTCGTAGCCGCCGGCCTTGGGGATCTCGGCGCCGACGGCCGGGATCACCCGGGCGTAGGGCCACTCGGACACCGGCAGGTCGAGTTCCGCGACGGTGATCCGGCAGGGCGCCGGCACCGGCGTCGGCACCAGCAGCCAACCGCCGACCCGCTGGTCGCTGATCTGCCGCACGATCGGGCTGCGGCCGAGCTGGATGTGGATCGCCGCTTCCATCAGGTCGACGCCGTGCACCTCGCGCCAGACGAACGGGATCTCGGCGCCACCCACCCGGGAGCCCGCTTCCAGGAAGTTGATCCGGACGGTGCCGTCGGCCTCGGTGCCGACGAACGCCTCCATGTGGAACACCCACGGTGCGTCACCGAAGGCGGCGCAGGCGTCGGCGAGGAACCCACCGAGCGGACCGAGCAGGTCGGCGTCGTCCACCTCCACCGAACCGAGCACGTCCCCGGCGGCGAACTCCATGCAGGTGTTGACGTAACGCGACGCCCGCCAGGGACCCAGCTCGGTGCCGGTCCACAGGCCGTCGATGTGGAAGACCTGGTCCGGGCAGAAGGTCTGCACCATCCGGGGTTCGGGCGGCAACCGGTCGAGCGCGGCCAGGTCGTCGACCGAGTTCAGCCGCAGCACGTCACGGCTGGCCGTGCCCCGGCGGGGTTTGACGATCAGCGGCCAGCCGTGGGAGTCCGCGAACCGCACGACGGCCTGCGTGTCCGGTGCGTCGGCGAACGCCGGGACGGCGACGTCGCCGCGCACGACGGTCTGCGCCATCACCAGCTTGTCGCGGAACCGGGCCAGCCGGTCGGGCTGGTCACCGGCCACCGCCAGGCGGGCCCGCAGCTCGGCCGCCGTGTCCAGGTCGCCCTCGTTGAGGGCGACGATCCGTTCGGGGACGCCGAATCGCGCGATCAGTCCGTCGGCGGCGGCGATCACCAGGTCCAGGCGGTCGGTGGCGGCGACGAACGCCACGGCCGCAGCCGACGCGGGTACGGCGGCCGTGGCCAGTTCGGTGCAGACGTACGTGACGTGGTGCAGATCGTGATCGAGGTATTCCGCGTACCCCGCATAGTGATCGCGCCAACGGTGAATTATCAGAATGTGCGGCTTCATCGGGGCGTGCTCCTCGCCTTTCCGTCGATCCCATGATTCGAATAGGCGGCGAGTTCGCCACCGAACACGTAGTCAGGAAGTCGCTCGGCGGCACGCAGTGATTGCCCGACGTTGCCGGAATCGACTATTGCGGTACCGATGCCTCCGTCCGGTCGAATGCCATGCTCGCCGCGAGACCGATCAGAACGGTGCCCATCATGTAGCGCTGTGCCCGCAGCCAGGCCGGCTTCCGGGCGAGGAAGGCGGCGACCGCACCCGCGGTGAGCACGATGAGGCAGTTGACGGTCAGTGCCACCGTGATCTGGATCAGCCCCAGGGAAAGGCTCTGCGCCGCGATGTCGCCCTTGGCCGGGTCGACGAACTGCGGGAGGAGCGACACGTACAGCACTGCGATCTTGGGGTTGAGCAGATTGGTCATCAGGCCCATCGTGAACAGCTTCCGGGTCCCGTCGACGGGCAGGTCCTTGGGCGCGAAGGCGGACTGGCCACCGGGCTTGAGCGCGTTCCACGCCAGCCACAGCAGGTAGCACGCACCTGCGATCTTGATCGCCGTGTAGAGCGCGGGCACCAGCGCGAACACCGCCGAGACGCCGGTCACCGCGGCAAGCAGGTAGACGAAGAACCCGACGGCGACCCCGAGCAGGGAGACCAGGCCGGCCGGGCGGCCCTGGGTGATCGACCGGGACACCAGATAGATCATGTTCGGCCCGGGGGTGAGCACCATTGCCAGGGCGACGGCGGCGATGCCCAGCCCTGCGTTGACGTCGATCACGTCTTTTCTCCTGCTTCGGATAATGGTCAGCCGAAATCACAGCGGCCGTTCGTAAAAATCCAGTAGGTGTTCAGCTCCGGCTGCAGCTTTCTGCGCAGCGGATCGCGAAACACCTGGAAGAATATACCAACCGGAACGAATATCAGAAGATAGGCCAGGATCCACAGAAATTTCATGATCAACCCTTGTCGGTGCGGAAGCGGTCGGTCAGTCCAGGGCGATCTCGTCGCGCCAGTCGCCCTGCTCCCGCCAGGCGGGCTGGTCGGCCTTGTGCAGGAGGAAGTTGCCCATCGCGAGCAGGTCGATGTTGGTGCGCATGAAGCACTGGTAGGCGTCGTGCGGAGTGGCCACGATCGGCTCACCCCGGACGTTGAACGAGGTGTTCACCAACACCGGGCAGCCGGTGATCTGCTTGAACGAGGTCAACAGCCGGTGATAGGCCGGATTGGACCGGGCCGTGACCGTCTGCACCCGCGCCGAATGGTCCACGTGGGTGACCGCCGGAATCGTCGAACGGTGCACCTTGAGCCGGTCCAGCCCGGTGGCCGTCGCCGACTCCGACACCTCCCGGCGTTGCCGGTCGGCGACCGGCGCCACGATCAACATGTACGGGCTCTCCTGGGCCAGGTCGAAGTATTCCTCGACGTCCTCGGCCAGGACCGAGGGCGCGAACGGTCGGAACGACTCCCGGAACTTGATCTTCAAGTTCATCGTCGACTGCATGTCGACGTCACGCGGGTCGCCGATGATCGACCTGGCGCCCAGAGCCCGGGGCCCGAACTCCATCCGCCCCTGGAACCAGCCGACGATCTTGCCGGTGGCCAACTCCTCCGCCACGTGTTTGGCGATGGCGTCCTCGGCCAGCCGGGTGTACGGCACACCCAGGTCGTCCAGGAAACGGGCGATCTCCTCGTCGTCGAACGCGGGACCGAGCAGGGCGGAGGACATCCCGTCGCCGCCCTCGGCGAGGTGCGCGCGGGGCGCACCCGACTCCGCCGCGACAATCAGGGCGGCACCCAACGCGCCCCCGGCGTCACCGGCGGCCGGCTGCACCCACACCGAGTCGAAGAGTCGCTCCCGGACGACCTTGCCGTTGGCCACGCAGTTCAACGCCACACCGCCGGCCAGACACAGGTTGGTCTCCCCGGTCAGTTCGCGGGCGGTCCGCGCCAGCCGGGTCACCACCTCCTCGGTCACCAACTGCACCGAGGCGGCCAGGTCGAACTCGCGCTCGGTCAGCGGGCTCTCCGGCTCGCGCCGGGGGCCACCGAACAACCGCTCGAACCCACGGCCGGTCATCACGCGACCGCGCAGGAACTCGAAGTTGCGCATGTTCAGCCGGAACGAACCGTCGTCCTTGACGTCGATCAGGTGCTGCCGGATCACGTCCGCGTAGCGCGGCACGCCGTACGGGGCCAGCCCCATGAGCTTGTACTCGCCGGAATCGACCTTGAACCCGCAGAAGTAGGTGAAGGCCGAGTAGAGCATGCCCAACGAGTGCGGGTACCGGATCTCCGCCACCTGGCGCAGCTCGCTGCCCCGCCCGTGCCACAGCGTGGTGGTCGCCCACTCGCCGACGCCGTCGATGCAGAGCACCGCCGCCGACTCGTACGGGCTGGGCAGGAACGCGGAGGCCGCGTGTGACTCGTGGTGCCGTCGTACGTTGATCTCCGGGACCTCGGCCGACCCCAGCGCCGCCAACGACCGGCGTACCTCGCCGACGGTGTCGCGCTTCCAGGACATCCACTCGGGCAGGACCCTGGTGAACGCCTCCAGCGAGAACGGTGCCGAGCCGGCGAAGCTCGTCAGCACCCGGCCGAACTTCAGCTCAGGGTCCTCGTAGTAGGCGACGGCGTCCACGTCGCGCAGCGTGACGCCGCCCTCGGCCAGGCAGTACCTGACGGCCTCGGCCGGGAAGGCCGGGTCGTGGCGCTTGCGGGTGAACCGCTCCTCCTGGGCGGCCGCGATGGGCGTGCCGTCCCGCACCAGCACCGCCGCGCTGTCGTGATAGTAGGCGGACAACCCCAGAACCAGCTTTCCCACTGGCGTTCCCCTCGATCGTGGGTGTGGGTGGGTGGACGGTCAGATGGCGGCGAGTGACCTGCTGGCCTTGCGGGCGCGGCGAAACGCCCGTCGTGCCAGCAGACCGGTCGGTGGGTTGAGCGATCGGAACCCGGTGCGTACCCGGTCCCAGACCTCGGTGATCGCCTGCGCGCCGTGGGACACCGGCAGCGAGGCGAGATAGGTGTCGACGGCGTCGGCGGCCCAGGCGGAATGGCCGGTGGCGACGTTGTCGATCGTGTTGTGGATGTCCACGAACTTCGTGGAGAAGCCGTAGCTCTTCAGCGCCTGGCGGGCCCGGCGGTACGTCCCGCCGACGCCGGACAGCTCCATGGCCAGGTTCAGCCCGAGGATCTCCGGCAGGAACGTACGCGGGAAGCGCCCGATGCTGAGCCAGTACACCGGAAGCTCGAAGGACCCGTCCCGGAACCCGTCCCACTCGGCGAACTCCCGCGACGCCGTCGGTGGCACCTGGACGTCCATCTCGGCGAGCACCTCCCGATAGATCAACGGGTGGTTCATCCGTGGTACGCCGTTGCCGAGCTCGTCCCAGTAGGTCTCGAACAGGAAGTAGCCCTGCTCCGACGCCGCGTGTTCGTAGTCGGTGAACCCCTGTAGCCAGGCGCCGTCGATCAACGTCAACGGGGCCAACTGCACGGTGGAGTCGACGAGATCCTCCCGCGTCGGCATCGGCGCGCCGGCCGACTCCTCGAAGTCACGCCCCTGCCGGTCGTGCTGCTCGACGAGCCAGGGACGCAGGCCCTCCCGGCCCCACACGTCGGGCAGCCGCTGCGGGTCCGTCGCCATGTTGTGCCGGGACCGCGCCAGCCAGCCCCGTACGTAGTCGACCGCGAACCGACGGACGGCCGGGGTGTCCGTCCGCTGCTGGAGCAGGTGGTACGCCTCCCGGACGTCGGCCGGCTCCCGGTCGCCCGCGACCGGACCGCCCGTGCCCGCGCCGCCCGTGACCGAGGCCAGCAGTTCCGGGGAGACCGTCCGCCCCTCGTGGACCGGCCCGGGGCGAACCCGCTCCGGCTGCCCGGTGGGGAGCGAGTCGATCCAGCGGCGGATGACGACCAGGTCGGCCGGGGAGAACACCCGGAACATCGGGCCCCGTTCCCCGACGAGGCCGTTGACCAGCGGACTCTGCGCGGAGCGGCCCGGTTTGACCAGGCGGCTGGCGGCAAGCTCGGCCAGCAATCCGCGCGGATCCGTCCGGGCCTCCTCCAACCAGCTCGACAGCGGCCGGTCCGCCACCGTGAAGTCCCGGTGGTAGACCGCGCCCTCCCGCGCCCGGTGGCGGAGCAACTCGGCCATCTCGTACGCCGGGTCGAGGGCCTCCTCCAACTCGGCGAGAAGACTCGTGCTCCACCGCCTCAGCACGGTGAACGCCCACCGGAAACCGTCGGTCACTCGGGCCAGCTCCGCGTCGTCGAAACCGTGCTCGATGACGTCCAGGCACAGCTCCAGCCCGGTCCGCGTCTCACCGTCCCGGGCAGCGGACGGATCGATCGCACTCCACTCCACGAGCTGCGGATGCGCCTGACGCACCAGCCGCAAGGCGGGCAGCAGTCCGACCGTACGCAGACACAGGTCGGCGCCGATGATCTCGGGGCGGAACTCGGCCGGTCTCCGGCTCATGGCCAGCAGGGTCGCGGGCAGACAGAAGTGGTGGTCGGCCACCCGGGGGTCGTGCACCAGCCGGGCCACCGGCACCGCGTGCTCGGACAGGTGCAGGTGACGGAGCAGGGCCAGGTACACGCTGCCGCGCGAGTCCTGCGGCCGGCCGACACCGACGTCGGAGGCGTACAGGGTCAGGATGCGCAACGTCGTCGCGTCGTCCGCGTTTCCCGGCGCACTCTGCCACTGCAACCAGGCCCCGGACCGTAGCGCGAGTGGTGCGGCCGCGAGCGCGGTGCGGCGGACCAGGGACTCCGTGCCCAGCGGAGCCGTGGCCGTGGAGCCCAACTCCTCGAACCGGCGAGACTCGGCGGTCGACCAGCGGACCGCCTCGTCCCGCAGCCCGTCCAGTGCTGCCGGCAGCGACTCACGGTCGGCGGTGTCGCCGATCTCCGACCGCAGCCGCGCGACGAACGGGTCGCCCGGAAAGGAGGTCTCGGGGTCGACCGCGATGACGAACAACTCGCGGGACCGGGCCTGCTGATCAAGCGGTCGGGCCACATGTCGACTCGACGAAACGACTTCTTTCGTTGACACTGCCAGCTCCTGGCTCTATCCGTGTCTGCTATCCCGAAACAATGTGGTAATCAAATGTTCGGACGGAATCTGGACGGCACGGAGGGCCCCCGCGACAAACACGCCACTTGTCGCGACGGCGGAGGTGTCGTCGTCTCGGGAAGCTAGAACATCGGATAGATCGAGGCGTCGTTCTTCGGCTTCTTCTTCCGGCCGAAGATCTTGTTAAGAATTCTGCGCACCACGTTCATTCTTCTGCCCTCACCTGAGGCGGGCCGGTGTGGCCCTAGGACGAGAAATTCAACTGCTCGGCCAACAGTCGGGCCACCAGGTCTAACCCGTGGTCGGTCATGTGGGCTCGGTTGACAAACAGCCAGCTGTCGTCCTTGACGCTGGTCGCGAGGAGCGGATTGATGTCCAGGAACCTGACGTCGATCTTTTCGCAGCCCAGGTGCAGTAGCTCCGCATATCTGCGGACCGAATCCCTGGTGGCGATGTCACCGAACAGTTCCCAGAAGTTCGAGATCTTGTCCAGCTCGTCAAAGAGCCGCTTCTCCTGCGGCGCGGCCGTCTCGCGTACCCAGGTGGCCAGCGGCTGGAGCACGAACGTGATCCTGGTGTCGGTGGCGGCCGCGAGCTGCTGCCACGACTCCAGATGCCGCACGGTCAGCGCAGCCGCGTCCGCGATGCGGACCTCCAGCGGGCGAACCGGTTCGTCGCCGCCGGTCGGCGAGACGCCGGAGCCGAAGGGATGCGTCCGGTACTGGGACTTGAGCTTGTCCATCTGGCCGAAGAAGTCGCCACAGTTGAAGAACGCGCCGTCGTCGCCGCGCTGAGCGGCGGGCAGGCGGGCCAGGGCCAGGTTGTTGAGCCCGGACACGATGACGATCTCCTCCACCGGCGGCAGCAGGTGCCGATAGAAGAGGAAGAGCAGCAGCTCCTGGGCGGAGGAATGGCTGCGGCCCGCGAAGTTCAACCAGGGCAGCGCCGGTGCGTGGGTGGTCCACAGTCGCGAGGCGAGCGTCGCTTGGTCGCAGGTGGCTCCGATGCCCATCGCCATGGAACTGCCGGCCAACAGCCGGATCGGACCGTCGGCCGGCTTCCCGCCCGCCGACGCATGGTCGTCCGCTCCGCGCGAAAGGCGAAAACCGAGACGATCCGTATTGATGACCGGGGAGCGGTAGTCCACGCGGTGAAAATGCATCACATAGGACATCCAGCGTGCCTGGCCGCGTTGGTCGAAATCATCGTAAACAAGCATCTGCGGGGTCAACTCGGAGCGCGCCGAGCTTGGACAACGCACTGTTCCCCCCATTGAGAATTATCAGCCGGGGCCCCTAACCCATCTACGGCCGTTGTTGCGTGAGTACGGTAACACGCACGGTGGTGGAGGAAAAAGGGTCGACCGCGGGAATTATTGCCTGTCTGGTTTATCCTGGGTTGAGTGGAGGATTCCCGAACCAGCAAACATTGAACTGATTTCAGCGACTTTGCGCGTAGGTATTTGTGTTCGAAACGAGGTGCCCCGATTGTGCTGGTGGCCGTGTCGAGTGAGGTCAAGCAGCCTTTCGGGTGTCCTCGGACTGTAGTGCACCAGCACCGTTCTCGGGGGATGGGACGCGCGGTCGACGTGGCTCCGGCGGCGCCCGGACCGTTCGACCAAATGATGTGCGCCACTATCCGGCCGGCGGGCCGGCGGTCCGCGCCGGACCCGCTGCGCACAAGAGTGAGGCCCTGACCGGCGAGAATGCCGGTCAGGGCCTCACATCTGTCGGGGTGGCCGGATTCGAACCGACGACCTCTTCGTCCCGAACGAAGCGCGCTACCAAGCTGCGCCACACCCCGAGGCGTGCCGACAAATAGTAGCCCACCGGCCCCGGGGGTCAAACTCGGTACCCCCGGGGCCGGGGCTCAGCGGGGGATCAGGGTGAGCAGGCTCGCCTCGGGCGGGCAGGCGAACCGGACCGGGGCGGTCGGGTGGGTGCCGAGGCCGGCGGAGACGTGCAGCCATGAGTCGGAGCCGGGCCAGCGGTGCAGGCCCTTGGCCATCGACCGGGGCAGCCCGCAGTTGGTCACCAGCGCACCCACTCCCGGTACGCACACCTGGCCGCCGTGGGTGTGACCGGCGAGCAGCAACCCGAAGCTGTCGGCGGCCATCTCGTCGAGCAGAGCCGGTTCGGGGGAGTGGGTCAGGGCGATGGAGAGGTCCGCCGAGGCGGAGACCGGGCCGGACACGGAGGGGTAGTCGTCGCGTTCGATGTGCGGGTCGTCCACACCCGCCATGTCGATCGCCCGGCCGCCGGCCTTGAGCGTGACCCGTCGGTTGTTCAGGTCGGTCCAGCCGGCCCCGGTGAAGACGTCACGCAGTTCCTCGTAGGGCAGCTCGACGCCCTCGGTGTACTCCCGGTCGGGCAGGAAGTAGCTGAACGGGTTCTTCAGCACCGGGCCGGTGTAGTCGTTGGAACCGAAGACGAAGGCGCCCGGGTAGTCGAGCAGCGGTTGCAGCGCCCGCAGGACGCCCGGCACCGCCCCCGGGTGGGCCATGTTGTCACCGGTGACCACGACCAGGTCGGGGTCGAGGGCGGCCAGCGAGGCCACCCAGTTCTGCTTGCGTACCTGGTTGGGGGTCATGTGCAGGTCGGAAAGGTGCAGGACGCGCAGCGGCTCGGTGCCGGTCGGCAGCACCGGGACGTCGAAGCGCCGGAGGGTGAACATGTTGCGCTCGACGAGGGACGCGTACGCCAGGGCGGCGGCGCCCGTCGCGACGGTGGCGGTCGCGAGCCGGAATAGTGTGCGCTTTTGCATGCCGATCAGGGTAGTTTGGGCGACCATGAGCACGCTGAAGGACCGCCTCACCGCCGACATGCGCGCCGCCCTCAAGGCCCGCGACGAGCTGACCACCTCCACCCTGCGGATGGCCCTGGCCGCCGTGGGCACGGCCGAGGTCTCCGGCAAGGCCAAGCGTGAGCTCAGCAACGACGAGGTGCTGGGTGTGCTGACCAAGGAGGCGAAGAAGCGCCGCGAGGCCGCCACCGCCTTCGCCGACGCGGGTCGCGCCGAGCAGGCCGCCAGGGAGACCGCCGAGGGCGAGGTGCTGGAGCGTTACCTGCCGAAGCAGCTCTCCGACACCGAGCTGACCGAGCTGGTCACGGGGGCGCTCGCGGCGGGCGGGTTCACCGGCAAGGCGCAGATGGGCCCAGCCATGAAGGCGGCCCAGGCCGCGGTGGCCGGCCGGGCCGAGGGTGGCCGGGTGGCCGCCGAGGTACGCCGACAGCTCGGCCTCTGACACCTCACCGGCTGGTACGCGCAGGGCCGGCGCATACCGCTGACCATGCCGACGACGCAGAACGGGCGGGCATCCCTCTCCAGGGGTGCCCGCCCGTTCATGTGCGGTCGGTTCGGCCGAAGATCAGCCGCCCGGTCGGTCCGGGGGCCGACTCGGGTTGCTCGGCGCACCGCCCGGTCGGCCGTTGCCGCCGTCGTTACCGCCACCGGAGTCGTTGTTGCCACCGCCACCGGAGCTGACCAGGATCGTCACGATGCCGTTCTTGATGGTGCGGCCCTCGGGGCTGGTGCCGGCGGCGGTGCCGGCCGGGCATTCCGAGGTGACCCGGGCGCTGGAGACGATCGCCTGGAATCCGGCACCGGAGACGCGGGATCTGGCCTGGTCGATGGAAGTGCACTTCACACCGGGGATGGTGCGCTGCTCGCCCTCGGACAACTTCCTGCCGGGTGGGTCGAAGTCGATCCCTTTTTTGCCCTTCATGGCGTCGCGCAGCGTCTCATAAACCGGCGGATTGATGCCGTCCGCCGTCTTGTGCTTCATCTTGACGTTGGTCTGCGGCCAGTCCGGATCGGCCAAGATGCCGGCCACCGCGTACTGCTTGGTCATCGCGACCAGGGAGGCGGCCTTCTCGCCGTCGGTGGTGCCGGACTTGCCAGCGATCGGCTTTCCCACGATGCCCCGACCTTCGGCGGCCGTCCGGCTGCCGCCGCACTTGGCGGTGGGGGAGTTGTCACCGACCGGGCAGCGGGCCGCGTCGACGGCGGCACGGGCCACGTCCGTGCTGATCCGCTTCTCGCACCGTGGGTTCGCGACGTCCAGCTTGTTGCCGTCCAGATCGCGGATCTCCTGCACCGGGATCGGCTCGCAGTACTTGCCGTCAGCGGCCAGCGTGGCGTACGAGTTGGCCAACTCCAGCGGGGTGACCTGGGAGACGCCCAGCGTGAAGGCGCCCCACTGGTTCGCCGCCTCCTTGGTGGCGGCGAACTTCGCGTCCTCGCTCTGCCGGAACTGGATGCCCAGGCGCTTGGCCACGTCCACCACGTTCGCCGCGCCCACCTGCTGTTGCAGCGGGACGAAGTACGTGTTGGTCGAGGCGGAGAAGGCGCTCCACATGTTCTTCACGCCACCGGGCTGTCTGTTCGAGTTGGTCGGGCAGTAGAAGTGCGTACCTTCGCAGGCGGCCGGACTGCTGCGGGAGATGATGTACTCCGACTTGAACTGCTGCGGGGCGTTGATGGTGTAGTCGAGCGGGATGCCCTTTTCCAGCGCGGCCACGATCGTGTAGAGCTTGAAGACCGAGCCGGCCTGGTAACCGGTGATCCCGTCACCGCCGGTGAGTAGCGGGTTGACCGTGCTCGGATAGTTGCCGCGTTTGTCGTTCTTGCGCTGCTTGGGGTCGCTGTGCGGCAGGTTCTTCGGGTTGTTCGGGTTGTCCAGCTTGAAGTTGCGGTTCACCGAGAGGGCCCGGACCCGGCCGGTGCCGGGCTCGACCACCGCGACCATCGCGGCCTCCTTGGACTTCACCGACTTGGCCTTGCGGACCGCCTTGTCGGCACCGTCCTGTGCCTGCGTGTCCAGCGTGGTCACGATCGTGTAGCCGCCGCTCTTGAGCCGCCGCTCCCGGTCGTACGTGGTCGACCCGAACGTCTCCTCCGACATCCACCAGCGGTAGAAGAAGTCGCAGAAGAAGCCCCAGGCGTTCTTCTTGGTGGCGACGCAGCCGTTCGGCGCCCGCTTGCCCTTGACCTTGAGTTCGACGGCCTTGGCCTCGGCGGCCTGCTCCTGGGTGACGGCCCCGGTCTTGACCATGTTGTCGATCACGTAGTCACGCCGGGCGACCGCCTGCGGGTAGCCGCTCTTGGTGGTCGGGTCGAACGAGGTCGGCGCCTTCACGAGACCGGCCAGCATGGCGGCCTCGTCGATCGTCAGGTCCTTCGGCGGCTTGTTGAAGTAGACCTGGCTGGCGGCGTAGACGCCGTACGCGCCGTTGCCGAACGCGGCGAGGTTGAGGTAGCTCGTCAGGATCTCGTCCTTGCTGAGCGTTTTCTCGATCTGCAACGCGTAGTTCATCTCGCGCAGCTTGCGGGCGCTGGTGTCCTCCGTCGCGGCGACCACGTCGGCCGGGTGCGTCGCCGAGTACGCGATGCCCATCCGGACGTACTGCATGGTCAGCGTCGAGGCGCCCTGCCGGTCGTTGCCGGCGGCGCTGTTGTTGACGAAGGCGCGGGCGACGCCGTTGAGGTCGACTCCGTTGTGGTGGTAGAAGTCGTGGTCCTCGGCCGCGATGATCGCGTTGCGCATGTTCTCGCCGATGTCGGCGAACGTGATGTCCCGCCGGTTCTCGTCGTACATCGTGGCCAGTGGTGTCTTCTTGTCGCTGGCCAGCAGGTAGCTGATCTGGGGGGCGCGGGACATCGTCAGTTCCTTCGGCAGCGCGCCGAAGGTCTCCGCGCCGGCCTTGGCGGCCAGGCCAGACATCGCCACCGCGGGGAAGGCCGCTGCGGCGACCACCACGCCCGCCAACAGCCCACAGATGAGCAGCGATGCGGCGTTGGTCAGGATGTTGTGGTCACGTTTCCGCATCCAGGTCACCTCGACAGGGTACGCGAACAGGTAACGAGGGGCGCTTGGGCGTCTTTCTCCCATTTCCTGCGCGCGCCGTCCTCGTTGTGCTAGACGCGTGGCACCGGAGATCTGGTTGCGTGTGATCCGTGTCGAGCTTTCTCCGCGTGGGGGTGGCGCGCAGCGTTTTCGTGGAATCCCGTGGGGTAAGCGGCGGTCCCGAGCCCGAGAAGCCGGGAGTGTCCGGAATGATGGATTTGGCCGACAACGTTGCGTAATCGGGTAACTACAGAGCATGATGGGGGCGGCGACAGCGCCACATGTCGTCCGTGCCGCCTTGGGGTAAGGCGTGCCGGATGACCGGGGGGAATTGCCGGCTGGCCCGCGACGGCGTCGGTAGTACTGCAAGGGGGGACGAGTACAGATGGGCATGATCACTGACTGGCCGTCATTTGCGGCATGTCAGAACGGGGACCCGGACGCGTTGTTCGTACAGGGCGCCGAACAGAACGTGGCCAAGCGGATCTGCCGGAGTTGCCCAGTCCGCTACGAGTGCCTGGCCGACGCGCTGGACAACCGCATCGAGTTCGGCGTCTGGGGTGGCATGACCGAACGCGAACGCCGGGCGTTGCTGCGTCGGCACCCGCAGGTGACCAGCTGGCGCAAGATGTTCGAGGCGGCGATGAAAAAGAACGCCAAGGACAAGACCGGCAAGGACAAGATCCTGGCCACCACCTGACCGGCGCGGTCAGGAGCGGCTGATCGCCGCCCCGATCGTCCGCAGCCCGTCGACGTCGTGCACGTCGGCGGGCTGTGCCGTCACCGAGACCGTCGGCACCTGCGGGAACGCCTCGGTGAACCGCGCCGACACCCGCTGCTCGCGTACCGCCTGCTCGGCCAGGGCCGCGTGGGCGCGCAACACCTCGACGACGCCCTCGTGGCCGCCGGCCGAGGCCAGCCGGTCGGCGGCGGCCCGACTGGCCGACGCGTCCAACCCGGTGTCGGCCGGGCGGTGCACCCGGTTGAGCACCAGACCGGCGAGCGGCATGTTTTCCTTCCCCAGCCGCCCGGCGAAGTAGGCGGCCTCCCGGACCGCATCCGGCTCCGGCGCCGCGACCAGCAGGAACGCCGTCTCACGCGCCTGGAGGATCCGGTACGTCTGCTCCGCCCGCTGCCGGAACCCGCCGAACATCGAGTCGAGCGCGGCCACGAAGCCGGACAGATCAGTCAGCAACTGCGCGCCGAGGATCTTCTGTACCACCCGGGAGAACATCCCGAAGGAGGCGGTGACCAGGCTGAACATGCTGCGCCCGCCGGTCCGTGCCGGGGCCAGCAGGAGGCGCAGCATCCGCCCGTCGAGGAACCGGGACAGCCGGGCCGGCGCGTCCAGGAAGTCCAACGCCGACCGCGACGGCGGAGTGTCCACCAGGATCAGGTCCCAGTCGCCGCGTGCGTGCAACTGACCCAGCTTCTCCATCGCCATGTACTCCTGCGTACCGGCGAAGGTGGAACTCATCGCCTGGTAGAAGGGGTTGGCGAAGATCTCGGACGCCTTCGTCGGGTCGGTGTGCGCGAGCACCACGTCGTCGAAGGTGCGCTTCATGTCGAGCATCATGGCGTGCAGTTCGCCGCCGCTGTCCTCGACGTCGATCCCCTTCACCTGCCGGGGCGTGTTGTCCAGCTCGGTCAGGCCCAGCGACTGGGCCAGCCGTCGGGCCGGGTCGATGGTGAGCACCACCGTACGGCGGCCGTGGCGCTCGGCCGCACGGAGTGCGAGAGCGGCGGCCGTGGTCGTCTTACCCACCCCGCCCGCACCGCAGCAGACCACGATCCGTACGCCGGGATCGGCCAGGATCCGGTCGACGTCCAGCGGCGGCGCGGCGTTGTCGGAAGGCACCAATCGAGCGTATCGGCCCGACCCGGTCCGCGCGGCGGGCCGAGGTCAGGTGTGAGTCAATCGCCCTGCACCAGGGCGGCGGCGAGCTCGTCCAGGCCGGCCCGGTCCACCCCGTCGGGCAGCAGCGGCAGCTCCACCAGGGGCACGTCGAGTTCGGCCAGGTCGGCGCGGAGCGAGTCCTCCAACTCCCGGCGGACGGCCTGGTCGCGTGCCTCGTCGCGCAGCCCGGAGACGGTCCGCCGGTCGGCGGGCAGCCCGGCGGCGCGCAGCCCCCGCGTAAGCTCCGCCTCGGTGACCACCCGCCCTGCCGGCAGCGGCGGCCGGGTCCCGTTGACGATCACCCGGCCCACCCCGAACCCGAGCGAGGCCAGCTCAGCGATCGCGTCGACGGTCTCCTGGACCGGCATCTCCTCCAACAGGGTCACCACGTGCACCGCGGTCATCGGCGAACGCAGCAGCACCGAGACCCCCTCGCTCTGGGTCTTGATCGGGCCGACCTTGGCCAGCCGGGCGGTCTCCGCGGTCACGTTCAGGAAACGGGCGATCCGGCCGGTCGGCGGGGCGTCCAGCACCACCGCGTCGTAGACCCGCCGTTGCTCGACGGTGCGGGTGGTGGCCTCCTTGACCTTGCCGGTGAGTAGTACGTCGCGCAGGCCCGGGGCGATGGTGGTGGCGAAGTCGATCGCGCCGAGCTTGCGCAGCGCCCGGCCGGCGGCACCCAGCTTGTAGAACATGTCCAGGTACTCCAGCAACGCCTCCTCGGCGTCCACCGTGAGCGCCCACACCTCGCCGCCGTCCGCCGTGTCGGCCAGGTGCCGCTCGGCGTACGGCAGCGGGTCGGTGCCGAAGAGCTGGGCGATGCCCTGGCGGCCCTCCACCTCGACCAGCAGTGTGCGGCGCCCACCGGCGGCCAGGGCCAGCGCCAGGGCGGCGGCGACGCTGGTCTTGCCCGTGCCGCCCTTACCGGTCACCACGTGCAGGCGGGCGGGCCACTCCGTGCCGGCCCGATCGGCCGGGCGCTGCGCTGCTCCCACCGGTCGAGCCTATCCAGCCGGCCGGTTCAGGCGACCTCGCAGACCCACCAGCCGCTCGTCCGGATCACCGTGAAGCGCAGGTCCTGGTCGGCGATCTTCTCGTCGGCGGTCGTCACGGTCACCGTGGTGGTGACGGTGGCGCGGTCACCGGTCTCGTTGTCCACCTTCGGGGTGTCCCAGCGGAACCGGGGGCTCTGGTGAGCGGTCACGTACTGCTCGACCTCGGCGACCTTCGCCCGGATCTTGTCCTGGTCGCGTGCGTCGGTGCAGACCAGCCGGGCCGCCTTGGCCGCGTCCCGCTCCTGGTAGACGGCGGTGAGGAAGTCGTCGACCGCCACCGACGGGTCCTGGGCGCCCTCGCCGGACTCGGCGTCGCGCACGGTCAGGAACGCGACCACGCCGCCACCGCCGCAGAGCAGCAGCACCACGGCCAGTGCGATCGAGGCCGCCAGGGCGCCGCCCCGTCTGCGCGGTGGCGTGGCCGGCGACGGGTACGGCGGGTAGCCGCCCGGCGAGGCAGACGCCGGTCCCGGACCGGCTGGCGAGGTGGGGTGGACCGGTGGGCCGGCCGGCAGCGGGTCGGTGGGGCCGGTCGGGCCGCCGGCGGGTGGCTGGGTCATCGCGTACCCCCGGGTGCGGCGCATCGCCGCGGGACGGCGACGAGCGTGGGTTTGGGGCGGCCGGGCCGGGCGCCCGTCCAGACGGGAAGGGTAACGGTCCGCCGGCCGGGTGCGGGGGGCCCGGTGTCACCTGTACGGACGGCGCGATCGGCTTCTTGCTGGTTAGGTGTCGCAAATGTGACGAAAGGCCGCTGGGCGTGCGCGTCCTGTTGATGGGACCGCCGCGCCGGTCCTACCGTCGCTCCGGCACGCCCTGACGAGGCCGGCCGCAGCGGTGCCGGACCGGCCGGCGGTGCCGTGACCAGGTACGACGCCCGGAGGAAGTGCATGCGCGACATCGACAACACCCCTCGAACCCAGTTCCCCACCGGGAGTCGACGGGGCAGCCGGACGGCCGGCGGCGACTCCTCCGGCCGGCTGCCGGTCAACGAGCGGTCGTACCGGCGTACCGCCGACCCGGTCGGCGTGGTCGAACCGGCCGGCGGGCGGGACGAGGAGGTCCCCGGCTACGTCATCCACCTGCCCGTCCGGGTGGCCGACCTGGCCGCCGCGACCGCGCTGGCCGCCCGGGTGGCCACCTCGCTGAATTTTCTGCCCGAGCTGGACGCCGGTGAGACGGAGGTGTCGACCGCCGACGACCAGAACAACCGGCACCAGGTCTTCTGCGACCTGCTGCTGCCCGACCGCACTCGGTGCCCCCAGCCGCACGACCACAAGGGCCTCTGCGGGGACGTGTCTATCGCCCCCGAACAGCGGCCCGCCGCGGAGCAGTGGCCGACCTCGGAGCAGCGTCCCGCGTCCTGACCGGCCGGCGGACCGTAGGCTGTGCCCCGAAGTGTCCATGCCACCGAGGGAGCTCTCCACCGATGCAGAAGTGGGAATACGCCACGGTCCCGCTGCTGGTCCACGCGACCAAGCAGATCCTCGACAACTGGGGTGAGGACGGCTGGGAACTGGTCTCCGTCGTACCCGGGCCGAACCCGGAGCAACTCGTCGCCTACCTCAAGCGCCCGAAGGCATAAGGCCGTGAGCAACGGACCGCACGGGAAGTTGGCGGAACTCGGGTTGGCGCTGCCGGAGGTGGTGCCGCCGGTGGCGAGCTACGTGCCGGCGGTGCAGTCCGGCCAGCACGTGTACGTCTCCGGGCAACTCCCGATGGCCGAGGGCAAGCTACTGGCCACCGGCAAGGTCGGCGCCGGTGTCTCCGCCGAGCAGGCCAAGCAGCTCGCCGAGCGGTGCGCCCTCAACGCGCTCGCCGCGATCGACTCGCTGGTCGGCCTGGAGAACATCGTCAAGATCGTCAAGTTGACCGGTTTCGTGGCGAGCGCCCCCGGCTTCACCGGTCAGCCCGGCGTCATCAACGGCGCGTCGGACCTGTTCGGCGCGGTCTTCGGCGAGGCCGGTCGGCACGCCCGGTCGGCCGTCGGCGTGGCGGAGCTGCCGCTCGACGCCCCGGTCGAGGTCGAGGTCATCGTCGAGGTCGCCTGACCGGCGCCACCGCGATCTTGTGGTTCCGGCCGGACGAAGGCCCCTAACGAGGGCGAATCGGGGACCAGAACTGCAAGATCGCGGAGGTGCTTCGGCGGGGTCGTACGATCGCAGCCATGGGAGGGCATGTGACGGGGGCGGTGACCGCCCTCGCCAGCGAGTTGCCGGAATGGGTGACGCTGCTGCGGGCACCCAACCCGGGGCCGATGACACTGGACGGCACCAACACGTGGCTGCTGCGCGCCCCGGGCGCGGCGTACGGCGTGGTGGTCGACCCGGGGCCGGCCGACGAGGCGCACCTGGCTGCCATCGCGGAGTGGGGACCGGTCGGCCTGGTGCTGATCACCCACGGGCATCAGGACCACACCGAGGCGTCGCCGCGTCTGCACGGGATGCTCGGCGGGGTGCCGGTACGTGCCGCCGACCCGGCGCACAGCATCGGCGGTCCGGCGCTCGACACCGCCGGTGACGTCGACGGTCACGGGCTGGCGATCCGGCTCGTACCCACCCCCGGGCACACCGCCGACTCGGTCTGCCTCCTGGTCGAGCACGGCGGCCGGCAGGTGGTGCTGACCGGCGACACCATCCTGGGCCGGGGCACCACCGTGGTCGCCCACCCGGACGGGCACCTCGGTGACTACCTGACCAGCCTGGAACTGCTCGCGACGTACCGGGGGATCCCGGCGTTGCCGGGTCACGGGCCGGCGCTGGCCGACTGCGGTGCCGCCGCCGATTTCTACCTGGCCCACCGGCGGGCGCGGCTGGACCAGGTCCGGGCGGCGTGCGACGGCGGGGCGCGGACCCCGGCCGAGGTGGTCGCCGTCGTGTACGCCGACGTGGACCGGTCGCTGTGGTGGGCGGCGGAGTGGTCCGTACGCGCCCAACTGGAGTACCTGGGTCGGGAACCCGAGGGCTACGCCGCGAGGTTGGACCGACCGTGACCTGCCCGGTGTGCGGAACCGTCGCCGTGCCCGGCGCCCGGTTCTGCCACAACTGCGGCGCCGCGCTGCCGGCCGCCGCCACCCTGCCCGCCACCGAACGTCGGGTGGTCACCGTGCTCTTCGGCGACCTGTCCGACTTCACCTCCTGGTCCGAGGACCTCGACCCGGAACGCGTCGGCGCGGTCACCGACCGGGTGCTGGCCGCACTGGCCGGCGCGGTGAAGACCTTCGGCGGGCACGTCGACAAACTCACCGGTGACGGGATCATGGCGGTCTTCGGCGCCCCGGTCGCGCACGAGGACGACGCCGAACGCGCCGTCCGGGCCGCCCTGTCCATGCAGCGGGCGGTCCGCCGGGTGCTCGACGACGAGCGCGGCGGCGGTGCGCCGTTGGGGCTGCGGGTCGGGCTGAACACCGGTGACGTGATCGCCGGCATCCAGGCCGCGATCGAGTACACCGTCATCGGCGACACGGTGAACACCGCCGCGCGGCTGGCCGACGCCGCCGCCGTCGGCGCGGTCTACGCCGGGGCGCGGACCGCGGCGGCCACCCGGCACGTCGCCAGCTGGCGGGCGTTGCGGCCGTTGCGGCTCAAGGGCAAGCGCGAGCCGGTCGAGGCGTACGAGCTGCTCGGTCTGCTGGATGCGCCGGGCACCCGTTCCGGCCTCGGCGACGAGGCGCCCTTCGTGGGCCGGGAGACCGAGATCGGCCGGGTCGCCGGCCGGCTGGCCGAGGTGATCGACCGTGGGGAGCCCCGGGTGCTGCTGATGACCGCCGAGGCGGGGATCGGCAAGTCCCGGTTCGCCGCCGAGGTGGAGCGCCTGGCCGCCGGCTACGACGTCGGCGCCGGACGGTACGCGGCACACACCGGCGCCCGGGTCCTCTCGGTCCGCTGCGCCGCGTTCGGCGAGCGCCGTCGGCTCGCCCCCCTGGCCGACCTGGTACGCGCCGCCACCGGCCTGCCCAACGACACGGCCACGGCGGTCACCCGGGCCGCCGTCGAGGAGCGGCTGCGCCGGCTCGGGCAGCGCCTCAGCCGCTCCCGCACCGAGCCCGCCCCGGTCGCCGTCGACCAGTTGCTGGCCCTGCTCGGGTACGCCGAGCTGCCCGCCGCCGCGCACACCGACCAGAGCGAGTGGACCGGCACCCAACCGCCACCCGACGCCGAGGCGGTGCCGAACGCGGTGGCCGCCCTGCTGAGCGCGCTCGCCGAGGAGGCGCCGTTGATGGTGGTGGTGGACGACCTGCACGACGCCACCGCGGAGACCATCGGCGCGCTGGAGGTCACCCTGTCCCGGCTCGACGGGCCGGTCCTGGTGCTGCTGCTCGGGCGGCCCGAGCTGGTGCGTACCGCGGGCACCCTGGCCCGGGTCGCGGACGCCGAGGTGCAGCCGTTGCCGCCGCTGCGCGGCGCCGACGCGTCCCGCCTGCTCACCAGCTACCTCGGCGGCGGACGGCTGCCGCAGGCCGATGCCGACCGGCTGCTCGCCACCGCCCAGGGCAACCCGTTCTATCTGGCCGAGCTGGTCACCCTGCTGATGGAGCGCGGCGCGCTGACCGCCGGGGCGCGCAACGACTGGCGGCTGGCCCCCGGCTCGCTCGGCAGCCGGCTGCTCTCCCGTGACCTGGCGGCCGTGCTCGCGGCCCGGATCGACGCGCTGCCCGCCGAGGCCCGCTCGGTGCTGCGGGACGCGGCGGTGGTCGGGGACACGGTGCCGGACGGCGCGTTGGAGGCGCTGCGCGAGCAACGGGCCGGACGCGACGGCCGGCCGGCCGCGGTGGTCGCGCTCGAACTGGACCGGGCCGTGGAGGAACTGCTGCAACGCCGGATGCTGCACCGCACCCGCACCGGGTACGCCTTCGCCACCCCGCTGATGCGGGAGGCCGCGTACGCCGGGGTCAGCAAGGCGGAGTTGGCTGAGCGGCACGCGGCGCTGGCCCGCTGGGCGAACCCGGCGGGCAGCGTCACCAGCGGCCTGGGCGGCCCCGACCTGGTCCCGACCGGCGCCACGGGTGGTCCGAGCGGGTTCACCGAGGCGGCCCGGGACGACTTCGTGGCGCAACACGTCGAGCGGGCCACCGCGTTGGCCGACGCGGTCACGTTGCGTCCGGACGCGCCGGCCCGGGCGGTCGCCCCGCTGGGGGTCGCCGCGCTCGGCCGGGCCACCCGGCGCGCCCTGCACGAGGGCGAGCCGGCCCTCGCCGTCGAGTACGCCGAACGCGCGGCCGAACTGGCCCGCGTCGACGGCGTACCGGCGCAGGACCGGGTGGTGCACGCGCGGGCGCTGCTCCAGGTCGGGCGGGTGGCCGACGCGCTGGCGTCGGCCGAGAAGATCGCCGCCAACGCCGGGGACCAGGCGACCACCCGGATCAGCGCGCTGCTGCTCGCCGGGCAGGCCCAGCAGGCGATGGGTGACCTGCGGCGGGCCGAGACCTGCTGGCGGGAGGCGTTGCAGGTGGCCACCGAGGCGGACCTGCCGGGCCTGCGGGCCTCGGCGATGCGCCGGCTGGGCATGGCCGACTTCCTGGCCGGCCGGCTCGGCGAGGCGAGCAGCCGGTTGGCCGCCGCGTACCAGGTCAGCCTGGCGGTGCAGGACCGTCGGGGGCAGGCGTGGTCGTTGCAGAACCTGGCCTGGGTGACCACCACCCGGGGCGACTTCGCGGGTACGGACGCGGTGCTCGGCCGGGCCGCCCGGCTCTTCGCCGAACTCAAGGACCCGTACGGGCGGGCGTGGCTGCGGGGCACCACCGCCTTCGCGCGGTTGCTCGCCGGCCGGCTGCGTGAGGCCCGTCGGCTGGCTCGGATCTTCCTGCCCTTCGGTGAGCGGGTCGGTGAGGCGTGGGCGGTGGGCACCCTGCGGGCGGTCGACGCGTACGCCAACGCGGAGCTGGGCGAACTGCTCGACGCGGACCGGGAGGCCCGTCGGGCGTACCGCGAGTTCGCCGCCGCCTCCGACGAGTGGGGGCAGGGTTTCGCGCTCGTCGTCCGGGGTGTGGTGGCGCGTGGCCTGGGCGAGCCGGAACACGCCGCCGATCTGCTCACCGGCGCGCTGGAGTACGCCGGTCGGACCGCCCATCCGCTGCTCACCGGCATGGCCGGCACGCTGCGCGGCTTCGTGGCGCTGGACATGGGCGACGTGGCCGGCGCCGAGCGGTACGCGCGAGCGGTGCTGACCAGTGTGGAGCCGCACAACCCGCAGGCGCCCGCGCAGGTGGGGCCTCGGGTGTTGCTGGCGACGGCCCGGTTGGCGGCCGGTGACTCGGGCACTGCGGTCGGACTGCTCGCCCCGGTGGCCACCGCCGCCGCCACCTCACCGTCGCTGCTGTTCTCGCGTCGGCAGTCGATGGCGCGGTACGCCTCGGCACTGCTCGCGCACGGGCAGTGCGAGCAGGCGTTGGACTGGGCCCGCCGGGCAGCGGCCGCGCCGGCCGAGGACGTGCGGAGCCAGGTCGTCACGGCGAGAGTGCGGGCCGAGGCGCTGGCCGCCTGCGGTCGTCCGGCAGAGGCGCTGACCAGCGCCGAGGAGGCGGTCCGCCTGTCGTACGCCACCGAGCAGCGCAGCGAGCGTGTCGACGCCGAGGCGCTGTACACCCGCCTGCGTGACGCCGGCTGAGCCCGTCGCACCCGAGAGCCGGCCGACCTGCGCCGTGGTGAGGTGGGGGCCGGGTCTGTCGGTTCCGGTGATGTGGTCTGTCGGGGCCGACCGATAGCGTGCACGGTGCACGCGGCGGTCAACATGGGCGGTCGTGCCGTAATGGGGAGGGCTCAGATGAGGCTGCCGCGCTCGGTCGCCGGCTGGACGATCGCGGTGTTCGGCCTGTTGGCGCTGGTGATGGGCGCGGTCGGGCTGCTCTGGCCGGAGGCGCTGCTCGGGATGCTCGGCTTCGAGATCCCGGCGACCCGGGCGCCCGGCGACTACACGGGCGTGTTCGTGACCGCCTCGTCGATGGCCTCGTTCAACATGGGGGTCTACTACCTGCTCGCCACCGCCACCGAGTGGCGGGCGTTCTACCGCTTCACCGTGGTGTTCCGGCTGGTCACGTTCACCGTGTTCACCCTCGCGGTGCTGGCCGACGTGGCGCCCGGGCGGTTCTTCGGTGTGGCGGCCTGGGAGGGCGTGGGCGCACTGGCCACCGCCGCTGGTCTGTGGTGGGACGCCCGGCGCGGCACGGAAACGTCGCCCGCGCCGTCGCCCGCCGATGCGGTTCGCTGAGCGACCGGTCCAGTTGGGTATTTTCGAAACCGTGACCGACACCCCGCCCGGCGCCCTGCCGACGCCCATCGTGCCCGGTCTGACTGATTTGCAGGTCTTTGCCCGAGGAGGGTACGCGACGGTCTACCGGGCCACCCAGATCTCGGTGGACCGAGAGGTCGCGGTCAAGGTGGAGAACCGCACCCTGGCCAGCGACCGGGACCAGGCGCGTTTCCTGCGCGAGGCGCGCGCGGCCGGCCGGATGTCGTCGCACCCGCACGTGGTCGACCTGTTCGATGTCGGGGTCACCATCGACCAGCACCCCTACCTGATCATGGAGCTCTGCGACGGATCGTACGCCGAACGGATGCGTACCTCGCCGCTGGGTGCCGCCGAGGCGCGGGACCTCGGCATCAAGATCGCGGACGCGCTCGCCCACTCGCACGGGGCCGGGGTGCTGCACCGCGACGTCAAGCCGGCCAACATCCTCTACTCGCACTTCAACTCGGCGGTGCTGGCCGACTTCGGGCTGGCCGTGGTCGCCGAGATGCGCGACGCCACGGTCGCCCTGGAGGTGCTCACCCCGGCGTACGCCCCGCCGGAGATGTTCAGCCACAGCCCGCCGTCACCGGCGGTGGACGTCTACGCGCTCTGCGCCACGCTCTACGCGGTGATGCACGGGCGGCCGCCACGCTGGCAGGCCGAGCGCAACCCGAGCCTGGTCACCGTGCTGGAGATGTTCCACCAGCCGATCCCCGGCATCCCCGGCATTCCGGAGGAGCTGGTGGACGTGCTCCGGGCCGGGATGGCCAACGATCCGGCGGAGCGTCCCTCCGTCGTGCAGTTGCACGACATGCTGGTCGGCCTGCAACTGGAGGGTGCGGGCCCGCCGATCGGCCTACTCGGCGGCGTACACCACGGCGGCGTACGGTCAGCGGGCGCGGCATCCGACGCTGAGGCCGCCGGCACCTCCGCCGACCACAGCAGGACACGGCGCTGGTTCCTGGGCGCCACCGGTGTGGTCGCGCTGGCCGCATCGGCGGGGGTCGGCGCCTGGGCCGCCGGTGGGCTCACGTCGGGCCAGCCGGCCGTCCCGACCCGGCCGATCACGACCGGCGTGCACCGTCCGGGCTGCGCCACCCTGCCCGAGGCGCTGCCGGAGGGCGCCCGGTGCGCGGAGGAGTTGGAGTGCTTCGGCCCGGTGCAGGTGCGTGGTCAGCGGGCCGAGGCGAGCCAGGTGCCGTGCGACACCCGGCACACCTGGGAGAGCTACGCCGAGGGGGAGTTGCCCCGCACCCTGCTCGACGCCGACCACGACGAGATCGTGGCGGATCCGACCGTTCGCAAGATCTGCAACACCGAGACGTTCCGGCTGGTCAGCGGGATCGACCAGCCGACCGGGTGGAATCTGGAGGTGCTGCCGCCGGCGGACCCGCAGACCGATGCCACCTATCGCTGCCTGGCCGGGCGAGGTCTGGACGGCTTGGCGTCTCCCACTCTCACCGGCGGCTGAGCGAGGTCAGCGGCTCGCGTCGGGGCGGTAGCGGTCCCGCATCGCCCGGACGGCTTCCCGGTCGCCCAGCGTCTCCAGGGTGTCCGCGTCGATGCCGGGCGTCTGGGCCAGGGGGTGGACCGGGGCGGTCGGGGCGGGTGGCGCGGCTGGACCGGCCTGCCGGGCGGCGGTGACCGCCACCCCGGTGACGATGGCGAGCAGGACGCAGCCCAGTGCCATCGCGACCCCCAGCAGATCCTGTCGGGGCGAGAGGATCAGTGCCACCAGCAGCCACAGCGATCCGAGTGCGGCGACCACCGCAACAGCGCGCGCGTCAGGTCCGGGGATGCGTCTCACGCGTCCAGAATGTCGGAGATCGCCGATCTGTCAACAGTAGGCGGGCGAGTACCTGCGGAACACCTGATAACTCCAGCTTACGGGATGCGGGGTTATGACCTCGCCTGCATTGTCGGACATGTTGTTGTTCGCCGGGCGGCATCCATCGTCTGACGTCTCTAGAGTGACGGGGGTCGAGTCCGACTCGACGTGTCCCGTATCCCACCGGAAGGCGTCCACATGCCACGACCAATCCGGAACCTCGCCGCCGCAGGGCTCGTCGGCGCGCTCCTCGCCGGAGCGGCGGTCGTACCCGCCACCGCCGCGTCCACCACGATCGGCGGGGGCATCGCCACGGTCACCCACCGCACCACTCCGCTGGAGCGGCTGCGGGTCGACCGCGTGCCCACACCCAAGTTGGACTGGTACGAGTGCTACGACTACGCCGAGTGCGCCACCGTCGACCTGCCGCTGGACTACGACCAGCCGAAGGGCGCGACGACTGAGATCGCGGTGCTGCGGGTCAAGGCGCGGGACCAGAAGCGCAAGATCGGCAGCCTCTTCGTGAACCCGGGAGGCCCGGGCGGATCGGGCACGGATTTCGCCCTCACCGCGCCGTACTACCTCGGCGACGAGGTGCTCGACCGGTTCGACATCGTCGGGATCGACCCGCGCGGCGTCAACACCAGCGAACAGGTCAGGTGCTTCAAGTCGGTGGAGGAGCAGACCCGGGCGTCCGAAGGGCTGTTCGTCTCCTTCCCGTACACCAAGGCCGAGGAGAAGGCGTACGTCGCCTCCTCGATCGCGGTCGGCAAGGCCTGCTCGACCACCGGCAAGCCGCTCAGTGGCGCGATGTCGACCGCCCAGGTCGCCCGCGACATGGACGTGCTGCGGCGGGCGGTCGGCGACAAGAAGCTGTCCTATCTGGGCCTCAGCTACGGCAGCGTGCTCGGGCAGTACTACGCGAACATGTTCCCCGACCGGGTGCGCGCCGTGGCGATCGACGGAGTGCTGGACGCGACCGCGTGGTTCGGCAGCGGCGCCTCCGGCAACCTCGGTCAGGAGGAACGGATGCGCAGCGCGCAGGGCGCGTACAAGGCGCTGCGCGAGATCTTCAAGCGCTGCAGGACCGCCGGTGTGGACGCCTGTCCGCTGGCCTCCGGTGACCCGGCTGCCCAGTTCGAGTTGGTGGCGCAACGGCTGAAGGCCAAGCCGGTGGTGATCGAGGACCCGGAGTTCGGCGATTTCACCATCACCTACGCCGACTTCGTCGGCTGGACCCTCAGTAACATGTACGGCCCGGACGGCTACCTGTACATCGTCGGCGACATCCTCTGGCTGCTGACGCTGACCGACCCGTCGGCCACGGACGCGACCCGCGCGCAGGCGCGCGCCTCGGTGCTCCAGCGGGCCGCCCAGGTCCGACAGCAGGCCCGCGCCGACGACCCCGCGTACATCAACATCCGTGAGAGCTCGTTCGGCGTGATCTGCACCGACGCGAACCACCCGACGGACGCCGCCTCCTGGGCGGCGCGGGCGGCAAGGGCCGACCAGCGCGACCCGTACTTCGGCCGTTCCTGGACCTGGTTCACCGCGCCCTGTGCCCGGGACACCTGGACGGTGCGCGACGAGGACCGCTACACCGGCCCGTTCGACCGGCGGACCGTCAACCCGATCCTGGTCGTCGGCAACTACTGGGACCCGTCGACCAACTACAACGGTGCGGTCGCCACGGCCAAGCTGCTGCCGAACAGCCGCCTGCTGTCCAGCGACAACTGGGGCCACACCGCGTACGGCACGTCGGCCTGCGCGACTGACGCCATCGACGCGTACCTGCTGCGGCAGGCGATGCCGAAGAAGGGCAGCGTCTGCCACGGCGACATCCAGCCGTTCGAGGAGCTGCCGGAGTCGGCGGCAGCCGTCCGGGTCGACACCTCCAAGGTGGACCTGGCGGCCAGGGGTGCGCCGCGCCGCGGTGAGCCGAAGCAACTTCCGCCGGTGGTAGCGCCGATGCCGGCCGTCGGCTCGCTGACGGTGCGCTGAGTCCGGCGACGCACCGACCGGGGTGCGGCGGGCATCCGACTGCCCCGCCGCACCTCGGCGCGTTTCCCGGCGTTGCCGATTGGCGGGCGCTCGCTACGTTCAGTGCCATAACCACTTCGAATGGTAGTGAGGTGATCCATGGTCGGACGGCTCTCCAGGACCCGGTGCCGCTCGGTCGCGACCACCCTCGCGGTCGCCCTGACGCTGTTTCTGGGCGCTGCGGCCGGATGTGACAGCCGGCAGGAGCCGGAACTGCCCTCGGTGCAGGAGAAGCTCCGCGAGTCCCACATCTGGGGCCAGACCGTGCTGCGGGTCGGGGTGGCGACCAACGAACCGCTGATGGGCGACGTACGCGACAGTGGGCACGTCGGCTTCGACGTCGAGATCGCCCGCTACATCGCCGCCTCGCTCGGCTACGAGGGCGACCAGCGGATCGAGTTCGTGCCGGTCTCCACCGAGGACCGGATCCCCGCCCTCCAGGGTGGGATGGTCGACCTGGTGGTGTCCAGCTTCTCCATCACCGAGGAGCGGAAGAAGCAGGTCAGCTTCGCTGGCCCGTACCTGGTGACCACCCAGGAGGTGATGGTCCCGAGCCGGCACCGGGACGCCATCCGGACCATCGAGGACCTGCGGAATCCGAAGTTCCAGATCTGCACCAGCGGCGGCTCCACCACCGAGGCGGAACTCGAACGGCACCAGGTGCGCGTGGCGGTGGTGAAGAACGTCGGCGACTGCGTCGAGGGCATCCTGGACGGCCGGTACGACGCGGTCAGTTCCGACGAGACGATCCTCGCCGGCTTCGTGGCCCGGTACCCGACCGAGTTCGAGATCGTCGACATGCCCTTCGGCACCAGCGAACTCCTCGGCATCGGCGTGCCCATCGGCGACCCCGCGCTGCGTGACCTGGTGGCGTACTTCCTCGACAAGAGCTACCGGCAGGGACGCAACGGGGAGATCAGCCCGTGGCAGGTGGCGTACAACCGGACCCTGGGTCCGTGGCTGCGGGCGGAGAAGCGGCAACCACAGCCGCTCGACGTGCCCCGACTGGTCGACTTCGACGACAAGGTGCCGGGGCGATGAGCACGCCGACGGCGATCGCCGGTGACGCCCCGGACGCCGACCGGCCGGTGCCGTACCAGGTGACGCCCTCGGGGGTGCCGCCGGCGGACGATCCCGCGAAGCCGGGCGGGCGCGCGGGCGTCGACGTGGACCAGACCGAGCGCCGGGCCCGGGCCAGCCAGTCGTTCTGGACGGCGGTGGTCGGCGTACCGGCGGTCTTCTCGGTGCTCCGGCTCGGCGTCGAGGCCGGCGGCGAGTTGCAGACCACCCTGCTGCTGGTGGCCAACGTGGGACCGGTCAACATGCTGGCCGGCTTCCTCACCACGGCGGCCCGCCTGCTCTGCACCGCGCTGGTGGCGGTCTTCGCGCTCGGCGGGGTGCTCGCGGCCAGCCGGGAGGCCACCGCCCGTCGCTCGCTCTTCGCCCGCTGGATGGACGTCACCCCGGGCTGGTTCATCGCGGCGAGCTTCCTGATGGCGCTGGTCACCTGGCCACTGCTGTACCTGCCGCTGCTGCTGCCGACCCTGGCGGCGGCGTTCGGGCTCACGCCGGCCCGGCTGCACGACCGGCCAGCGGTCCGCGTTGTGATGATCACGGCAGGGTACGCGGCCTACCTGTGGCTGCTGTTACCGACGCTGAACGACGCCTGGCGGCAGGCAGAACCGCTGCCGATCGTGTTGCTGGTGGTGCCGCCGTTGCTGGCGCTCTTCGTCGCCGGGCCGCTGCCCCGGGTGGTGCTCCGGGCCTTCGCCCCACTGAGTCAGGCTGCCGTGCTGGTGGTGCTGGTCTGGGCGGCGCTGCCCGTGATCAGCACACCGGTGCTGCCGCTCACCGTTACCACCGTCGGGGACTCCGCCGAGGCCACCGAGGAGATCCGGGGGCACGTGGTGACCACCGACGACGTGCACACGGTGATCCTCCAGGAGCGGGGCGGCGTCCGGTACGTGCCCGTCGACCGGGTACGCGGACAGGTGCTCTGCCCCTCCGAGGAGGAACTGCCCCGGTACCGGCTGTGGATCCACGACTTCCATGTCGAGGACTCGCTGCTGGAAGGGCTGGGTCGACGGGTACGCCCGGTGCACCGGGTGGACGCCGCCTGCCGGTGAGCGCCCGGCTCAGTAGGACTTGTCCTGGCCGAGCACGTGTTGGGCGACGAAGTTGAGGATCATCTCGCGGCTGACCGGGGCGATGCGACCGGCGCGTACCGCCCCCAGCAGGGTGGCCACCCCGTACTCGGTGGTCATGCCGGCACCGCCGAGCGCCTGTACGGCGGTGTCGACCGCGAGGGCGGCGGCCTCGCCCGAGGCGTACTTGGCCATGTTGGCGGAGATCCCGGCCTCCAGGTCACGTCCCGCGTCGTAGAGCGCCGCCGCCTTCTGGATCATCAGCCGGGCCAGCTCCACCTGCACCGCCGCGTGCGCCAGGGGATGTGACACGCCCTGGTGCGTGCCGATGGTGCGACCACCCCAGACCTTGCGGGTGGCGGTGTACTCCGAGGCGCGCTCGATGGCGTACCGGCCGGTGCCGGCGCCCATCGCGGCGACGGTGATGCGTTCCGGGTTGAGCCCGCAGAACAACGCCGGCAGTCCGGCGTCGAGCGACTCGCCGACCAGCGCGTCGGCGGGCAGCCGGACCTCGTCCAGATAGAGCAGGAACTGGTTCTCCGGGGAGAGGATCTCCATGTCGAGCTTGGACCAGGTCAACCCGGGCGCGTCGGTCGGCACGATGAACAGGGCCGGCTTCAGCCGCTGCCCGGTGCCGTCGGTGGCACCGTCGTCGGCGGCACGCGCCACCACGAGGACGTGCCCGGCCTCGTCGACGCCCGAGAGGTAGCACTTGCGGCCGGAGAGAACCCAGTCGTCGCCGTCGCGGCGGGCGACGGTGCCGAGGCGGTGGAAGTTCGACCCGGCCTCCGGTTCGGTGATCGCGAAGACGATCTTCTGGGAGCCGTCGGCCAGACCGGGCAGGTGGCGTTTGCGCTGGTCCTCGGTGCCATGCCGGGCGATGACGGTGGCCGCGATGGCAGGGGAGACCACCAGCAGCAGCAACGGGCAGCCGGCGGCGGCCAGCTCCTCGCAGACGACGGCCAGGTCGGTGATGCCGCCGCCCCCGCCGCCGTACTCGGTGGGGATGTTGACGCCGAGGTAGCCGAGCCGACCGGCCTCGTGCCACAGCTCGGTGGTGTGCTCGCCGGCCTTGGCCTTCTCCACGAAGTAGCGGTGACCGTACCGCCGGCCCAACGACCGGACGGCGTCGCGGAGCTGCTCCTGTTCCGGGCTGAGGTCGAAGTTCATGACGATGCCTCCTCGATGGGGGTGACCACGGCCAGCACCGCACCCGTGTCGACCTGACCGCCGGCCGGTACCGGCAGCTCGGTGACCACGCCGTCGGTCGGGGCGAGCACGGGGTGTTCCAGCTTCATCGCTTCCAGGGTCAGCAACAGGTCACCGGCGGCGACCCGACGGCCGACCTCCACGTGCACCCGGGCCACCGCCCCGGGCAGCGGGGCGAGCAACGACCCGGCGGCCAGTTCCGCGCCGGGCGCCGGAAAGCGCGGCAAGGCAGTCAGGCTCGCCGCCCCGTCCGGGCCGTCCACGAAGACCGCCGCGCCGGCCAGGTGCACCCGGTACGCCCGGCGCACCCCGTCGACGTCGAACACCACCCGCTCCGGGCTCGCTTCGACCAGGGTGACCGCCGGTGACCCGTCCTCCGGCGCTGCGGTCTCCGGCGTCGCCGACCACTCGGCGAGACAGCCGTCGCGGTCCAGCCGGTAGCGCACCTCGACCTCCCCGTCCGGGCCGGTGAACTGGGCGACCTGCGGGAAGGCGGGCACGTTGCGCCACCCCGAGGGCAGCCCGGCCAGCACCGGCGCGGCGGCGCGACGGGCCGCCGCCGAGGCCAGCGCGGCGGCGAGCGAGACCAGGGGCACCTCGCCGGGCGGCAGCAGCGGGGCGAAGACCTCGGGATGCCGCTCCAGGAAACCGGTGTCGACCTCCATCGCGCCGAACTCCCGGCTGCGCAGCACCCGGACCAGCAGGTCCCGGTTGGTGGCCACCCCGTGCAGCTCGGCGCGGGCCAGCGCGGCGGCCAGCGTACGGGCGGCCTCGGCGCGGGTGGGCGCCCAGGCGACCAGCTTGGCCAGCATCGAGTCGTAGTGCACCTGCACCGTCGAGCCGTCCCGCACCCCGGAGTCGAGCCGCAGGCCCCGGGTCGGGGCGAACTCGCCGACCACCCCCGGGACCGTGAACCGGTGCAGGGTGCCGGTGGCCGGCAGGAAACCCTGGGCCGGGTCCTCGGCGCAGAGCCGTACCTCGATCGCGTGGCCCTCGACCGGCGGCGTCCCCGCCAGCGGCAGCGGCCCGCCCTCGGCGACCAGCAGTTGCAGCCGGACCAGGTCCAGCCCGGTGACCGCCTCGGTGACCGGGTGCTCCACCTGGAGGCGGGTGTTCATCTCCAGGAAGTGGAAGTCGCCGTTCGGGGCGAGCAGGAATTCCACCGTGCCCGCGCCGACGTAGTCGACGGCCCGCCCGGCGGCCACCGCCGACGCGTGCAGCCGGTCCCGCAGCTCCGGGGCGAGCACCGCCGGAGCCTCCTCGACGATCTTCTGGTGCCGGCGCTGGATCGAACAGTCCCGTTCGCCGAGCGCCAGCACGGTGCCGTGCCGGTCGCCGACGATCTGCACCTCGACGTGGCGGCCCCGCTCGACGTACCGCTCGATGAAGACCGTGCCGTCGCCGAACGCCGACGCCGCCTCGCGGCCCGCGCTCGCCACCGCCTCGGCGAGGCCGGCGGCGTCCCGGACGATCCGCATGCCGCGCCCGCCACCACCGGCGGACGCCTTCACCAGCGCCGGGAAGCGGGTGACCTGCTCCGGTTCGGTCCAGGTGGGCAGCATCGGCACGCCCGCCTCGGCGAGCAGCGCCTTGGCGGCCAGCTTGTCACCCATCGCGGCGATCGCCTTCGCCGAGGGACCGACCCAGGTCAGTCCGGCGCCGGTCACCGCCGCCGCCACGTCGGCGTTCTCGGCGAGGAAGCCGTAGCCTGGGTGCACGGCGTCCGCGCCGGACCGCCGGGCCGCCGCCAGGATCAGGTCGATCCGCAGGTACGTCTCGGCGGGCGTGTTTCCCGGCAGGCGTACCGCCTGGTCGGCCTCGGCGACGAAGGGCGCGTCGGCATCCGCGTCGGAGTGCACCGCGACCGTCTCCACACCGAGCACCCGACAGGTGGCGATGATCCGGCGGGCGATCTCGCCCCGGTTGGCGACCAGAAGCCTGGTGATCATGGCAGCAGAGCCTTTCTCGCGCTCAGGGGTGTCACATCCGGAAGATGCCGAAGCCGGCGGCACCGCGCACCGGAGCGTTGTGCACGGCCGACAGGCAGAGCCCGAGGACGGTACGGGTGTCCCGGGGATCGATCACCCCGTCGTCGTAGAGCCGTCCGGAGAGGAACAACGCGCCGGACTGGGACTCGATCTGCTGCTCGACCATCATCCGCATGGCGGCGTCGGAGTCCTCGTCGAACTCGCGGCCCCGGGCGGCGGCGGCCTGCCGGGCCACGATGGACAGCACCCCGGCCAACTGGGCCGGTCCCATTACCGCAGACTTCGCGTTCGGCCAGGTGAACAGGAACCTCGGCTCGTACGCCCGGCCGCACATGCCGTAGTTCCCGGCCCCGTACGAGGCGCCCAGGTTGACCGTCAGGTGCGGCACTGTCGAGTTCGACACCGCGTTGATCATCAGAGCACCGTGCTTGATGATGCCGCGCTGCTCGTACTCGGTGCCGACCATGTAGCCGGTGGTGTTCTGCAGGAAGATCAGCGGGGTGTCGGCGGCGTTGGCGAGCTGGATGAACTGCGTCGCCTTCTGCGCCTCCTCGCTGAACAGCACCCCCCGGGCGTTGGCCAGTACGCCGACCGGGTACCCGTGCAGTTCGCCCCAGCCGGTGACCAGGGCCGTGCCGTACGCCGGCTTGAACTCGTCGAACTCGCTGCCGTCGAGCACCCGGGCGAGCACCTCGCGCGGGTCGAACGGCACCTTGAGATCGGCACTGACGATGCCGAGCAACTCCTCCGGGTCGTAGCGGGGCGGGCGTGGGTGCGGGGTACACGGTCCCGGCCCCTGCTTGCGCCAGTTCAACCAGCGGACGCACTGCCGGGCCAGCCGGATGCCGTCCCGCTCGTCGGCGGCGAGGAAGTCGGCCAGACCGCTGCGGGTGGCGTGCATCGCCGCACCACCCAGCGACTCGTCGTCGGCGTCCTCACCGGTGGCCATCTTCACCAGCGGCGGCCCGGCCAGGTAGACCTGCGAGCGCTCCCGGATCATGATGGTGAAGTCCGACATCCCGGGCACGTACGCGCCACCGGCGGTGGCGTTGCCGAAGACCACGCTGACCGTGGGGATCTTCTCGGCCGAGAGCCGGGTCAGGTCACGGAACACCCGGCCGCCCGGAATGAAGATCTCCGCCTGGGTGGGCAGGTCCGCGCCGGCCGACTCGACCAGGTTGACCATCGGCAGCCGGTTGGCCAGCGCGATCTCACCGGCCCGCCGGGTCTTCGCCAGCGACCACGGGTTCACCGCACCGCCGCGCACCGTCGGATCGTTCGCCACGATCAGGCACTCGACGCCCTCGACCACACCGATCCCGGTCACCACGCTGGCCCCGACCGGGAAGTCCGTGCCGTACGCGGCCACCGGCGACAGTTCCAGGAACGGGCTGTCCCGGTCCAGCAGCAGCTCGACGCGCTCGCGCGGGAGCAGCTTGCCGCGCGCGTGATGCCGGGTCACGTACTTCTCGCCGCCACCGGCCCGCGCCTGGTCGAGCGCGGCATCCAGCTCGGCGATCCGGTCCCGCAACGCCTCCCGGTTGGCCCGGTGGGTCGACGAGGTGAGGTCGACCGTGCTCTCCAACGTGGTCATAGGCCGATGCCCTTCGCGACGATCTCGTTCATGATCTCGGTGGTGCCGCCGCTCCGGCGTGTCCACGATGGTCACGACCAGGTCTCTCCGGCGGCCGGTGCCGGCCCGGTGGGCAGCTCCGCCGGCAGGTCGACCACCCGGGCGCGGAGCAGTTCGCCGAGCGCCTTGGCCTGCGGGTCGAACCGGGTCGAGCCGGCCACCCCCGGCCCGAGCAGCCCCTCGATCACGAAGTTGACCGCGCGCAGGTTCGGCAGCTCGTACCGTCGTACGGTCAGCGGGGCGGTCTCCGGCAGCAGCTCGGCCAGCCGGGCCACGGTCAGCCAGCCGCGCAGCCACGCCCAGGTCGCGTCGGTACGCGCCCACACGCCGAGGTTCGCGTCCCCGCCCTTGTCGCCCGAGCGCGCCCCGACCAGCTCCCCGAGCGGCGCCCGCCGAGTCGCCGCGCCGCCCGCCGGATGTAAGGAAGGGTCCCCTGCTATCGCCTGGTGTATAGGAAGGGTCCCCTCCTTACATCGCACCGGGGGTGGGGGGACGTTGCGGCGGGTGCCGTCGGGCAGCACGGCGACGTGGGCGACCGCGTCCTGCGGCACGGTGTCGGTGGTGAAGACGCCGTACGGGGTGGCGTCGCCGGGCAGCGTGGTCAACGTGCAGCCGGGATAGGAGGCCAGCGCCAGCTCCACCGCCGCCGCCGAGAAGGCCCGCCCGGCCCGCGCCCGGTCGCCGTCGCGCAGGTGTACGTGCAGCAGCGCGCTGGCCACCTCGGTGTCGGTCGCGTCCGGGTGATCCGTACGGGCCAGCCGGAACTCCAGGCCCTCGGTGCCGACCGCCGCCTCCAGTTGCGCCTGCACCAGGACCGCCTTTGCCGGGATGTCCAGCCCGCACAGCACGAACGTCATCGAGTTGCGGAAGCCGCCGAGGTTGTTGACGCCCACCTTGAGGGAGTCCGGCGGTGGCGTGCCCCGGACGCCGGAGACGCGTACCCGATCCGGCCCGTCCTGGCTCAGCTCGACCGTGTCCAGCCGGGTCACCACGTCCGGCCCGAGGTACGCGGGCCCGCCGACCTCGTACAGCAGTTGGGCGGTGACCGTCTCGACGGTGACCGCGCCGCCGGTGCCGGGATGCTTGGTGAGCACCGACGAGCCGTCGCGGTGCACCTCGGCGACGGGGAAGCCGGGTCGGTGGCCGCCGTCGGGCAGCTCGGTGAAGAAGCTGAAGCCGCCCCCGGTGACCTGCGCCCCGCATTCGATCAGGTGCCCGGCCACGGTGGCGCCGGCCAGCGCGTCCAAGTCGTCGTGCGTCCAGCCGAAGTGGGCCACGGCCGGGCCGACCACCAGGGAGGCGTCGGTGACCCGGCCGGTCACCACCACGTCCGCCCCGGCGTCGAGGCAGGCGGCGATACCGAACGCCCCGAGGTACGCGTTCGCGGTGAGCGCGTCCGGGCGGGCGAGGGCGTCGCCCTGGACGTACCCGACCCGCACGGGCAGCCCGAGCCGGTCGGCGAGGGTGCGGATCGCGGCGGCCAGCCCGGCGGGGTGGAGTCCACCGGCGTTGGTGACCAGCGCGACCCGGCGGTCCAGCGCGGTGCCGAGGCAGCCATCGAGCTGTCGCAGGAACGTCTTCGCGTAACCCAGGTCGGGATCCCGCATCCGGTCCCGGCCGAGGATCAGCATGGTCAACTCGGCCAGGTAGTCACCGGTCAGCACGTCCAGCTCGCCGCCGTCGAGCATCTCCCGCCAGGCGGAGAACCGGTCACCGTAGAAGCCGGACGCGTTGCCGACCCGCAACACGTCAGTGCCGGCCCGCCGGTCGGAGACGCTCACGCGGCGGCCCCGGCTCTGCCGCTATCGCCGGACCGTGGGGCGGGGGCCGGGCCGGGCGGGCCGGCGAACGCCTGCGCCACGTCCAGCCAGGCGTCGGCGACCGGCCCGTCGGCGGCCAGGGCGGTGTCGGCCCGGTGCCGCCGTCTGGTCACCAGCAGGCAGAAGTCGCGCGCCGGGCCGGTGACCCGGTCGGCCGCGTCCGGCGGGCCGAAGGCCCAGGTGTCGCCCGCCGGTGCCAGCAGCTCGACCCGGACCGACGCGGTCGGCACCGCCCGGCCGTGCGCGGCGAAGCTGTGCCCGACGGTCCGGGCGCCCAGGTACGCGATGTGCCGCAGCCGGGCGGTGGCGGGCCGGGTCACGCCCAGCGCGTCGGCCACGTCCTCGCCGTGCGCCCAGGTCTCCATGATCCGTGCGGTGGCCATTGAGGCGGGTGACATCCGGGTGCCGTACCAGGGCAGTTTCTGCCCGGCCGGAGCGGCGGCGAGCGACGCCGCGAGCGTGCTGCGGCCGACCCGCCAGCGGCTCAGCAGCGCGTCCGGCCGTGCGAGGAACGCCTCCGCGCCCGCGTCGACCAGGCGGGCCGGGTCCGGTGTGGCGGCGACCGAGGCGTGGAACGCCTCCGGGTCGGTCGCGGCGAGGTGGGCCACGTGATCGGTCCAGGCCAGGTGGGCGATCTGGTGGGCGACCGTCCAGCCCGCCGCCGGTGTGGGCTGATCCCACTCCGCGTCGGGCAGGGCTGCGACGAGCGCGTCGAGCTGCGTGGACTCGGCGGCCAGGTCCGTGAGCAGTACGGCCAGGTCGACCATGGCGCCTCCGGCGGGTGGGTGCGGTCAGATGGCGGTGCTCGTGCTGGTGAGCAGCGTCGCGAGCTGGTGTTTCCAGGCGTGCAGCAGGGCGGCCCGGCGGGTCGAGTCGTCGCTGAGCAGATTGGCCACGCCGAGCCCCCGGAGCAGGTCGAGGGTGGTCTGCACCGCCTCGCGTACGCCCGGCTGCCGCTCGTCCACCCCGAGCAGTTCGACGGTCAGCCGGTGCATCTCCCGCCCGACCCGGGTCTCCAGCGGCAGCAACGCGGCACGCAGTTCGGCGTCGGTGCGGGCGGCCACCCAGAGTTCGAGGGCGGCCACGAAGAACGGCCCGGTGAAGGCTGCGGCGAGCAGGTCGACCACCCGGTCGAGCCGGCGGGGGCCGGCCGGCAGTGCCTCCGCCTCGGCGCGTAGCTCCGCCGCCCGGCGTTCGGTCAGGTGTGCCACGGCGGCGGTGACCAGGGCGGCCCTGGTCGGATAGTGGTGCAGTTGGGCGCCTCGGGAGACCCCGGCCCGGGCCGCCACCACCGTGGTCGTGGTGCCGGACCAGCCGTGCTCGACGAGGCACTCGACGGTCGCCTCCAGCAGTCGCGCCCGGGTGGCGCGGCTGCGCTGCTGTTGAGGGACGCGGGTCGATGCGGGAGGCACGGGCACAGCCTGCCGCCCGAAAAACAAACAGTCAAGACTGACTTTTTTTGGGTGGGGTGTGCCTCGGTGAACGCGCCCAGGTCACCGGCGGCGAACCCGGACACGACACCGCCCGGCCGCGAGTGACGGCCGGGCGGTGGGTGAACAGAGGTGTCAGACGCGCGCGCGGCGGGCCAGGCGCTCCGGGTCGAGGATGATGATGCTCTTGCCGTCCAGCCGGAGCCAGCCCCGCGAGGCGAAGTCGGCCAACGCCTTGTTGACCGTCTCCCGGGAGGCGCCGACGAGCTGGGCGATCTCCTCCTGGGTCAGGTCGTGCGTCACGCGCAGCACGCCGCCGTCCCGGGTGCCGAAACGGCCGGCCATCTGGAGCAGGTTCTTGGCGACCCGGCCGGGCACGTCGGTGAAGATCAGGTCGGCCAGGGCGTCGTTGGTCCGGCGCAGCCGGCGGGCGAGTACCCGCAGCAACTGCTCGGCGATCTCCGGCCGGTTGTTCAGCCACGGACGCAGGGCCTGCTTGCGCAGCCGGGCCAAGCGACTGTCGGTCACCGCGGTGGCGGTCGCCGTACGCGGACCCGGGTCGAACAGCGACAGCTCGCCGACCATGTCCGACGGGCCCATCACCGCGATCAGGTTCTGCCGGCCGTCCGCCGCCCGTCGCCCGACCTTGATCTTGCCGGACAGCAGGATGTAGAGACTGTCGCCGGGCTCGCCCTCGTTGAAGACGACCTCGCCCTTGCGGACCTCGATCGTCTCCATCTCCTTGGCGAGCGCCTCGGCAGCCTCCGGGTCGACTCCCTGGAAGATCCCGCTGCGGGCCAGTACCTCGTCCATCGCGCACCTCCGGTTGCGCGTGCCGTCTGTCGGCCGGGCCGCCGTCCGCTGATCCCTCGCGCGCCGCCCAGTCTAGGCGCACGTGAGCAGGAATCAGAGGTGCACCCCTGGAATCTTGATCGTTGGGCGTAACCTTCCCGTGTCGGTCGCCCGGTACGATCGCTCGCCCGCGCGGCCCGCCGACCACCTGGCCGGCATGGCCCGGCGGCTCGGCCTCGACGGACCCGGGGTGGGCCTGCTGACCGGCGTCGACGTGACCGAGGTGATCGCGCGGACCGACACCGGCGTGCAGGTCTGGGCCACCGTCGGCCTGGGTACCCCGGTGCCTGCGGCGGCACCCGGCGTGGCCGCACCGGCGCAACGGGTCGGCACGGTCAACATCGTGGTGTACGTGCCGGCCCGGCTCGGCGACGCGGCACTGGTCAACGCGGTGGCCACGGCGACCGAGGCGAAGGCGCAGGCGATCGCGGAGCTCGGCCTGCCCGGCACCGGCACCCCGACGGACGCGGTCACCGTGCTCTGCCCGCCGGACGGGCCGGTCAGCGCGTACGGCGGCCCGCGCTCGACCTGGGGGAGCGCCGCTGGCCCGCGCGGTGCACTCCGCGGTGTCGGCAGTCGGCGCCGACACCGTCGTCCCATGGTCGGATCGGCTCCAGGGCTGAATCCTCCACCCGATCGGCCGTCGTCGCGGTGTTTCCCGCCCGGTAGGGTCGCCCCCGATGTATGCTCGCGTCCCCCTCGCGTCGCGTCCACGCCGCCGTACCTCCGTGGCGTCACGATCGCGCCACCATGCCTCTTCCGCGTCGCGTCCACGCCGCCGATCTCTGGCCGCGCTCGGTGCGCTGCTCGCCATGCTGCTGTTCGCCGGTTGTGCCGATCTCGGTCAGGAGCCGGTCTGGCAGCCCGGCGCGGGCGGTGGTGGGACCGGTGGACCGACGGAGTCGACACCGCCCAAGGTCAGGACCATCTCCCTCTCCGCCACCGGTGACATCGTGATGGGCAACGCGCCCAACCGACTGCCCCCCAACGGCGGAAAGGGCTTCTTCGACTCGGTCAAGAAGGCGGTCTCCGCCGACGTGGCGATGGGCAACCTGGAAGAGCCGTTGACGGTGGACACCGGCACCGGCAAGTGCGGGGCCAACTCGACCCGCTGCTTCCAGTTCCGTGCCCCGCCCGAGTACGCCGCACACCTCGCCGACGCGGGCTTCGACCTGCTCACCCTCGCCAACAACCACGGCTACGACTTCGGCCCCAAGGGGTACGAGAACACCCAGAAGGCGCTGGAGGAGCACGACCTGGCGCACACCGGTGCACCCGACCAGATCACCGTGGTCGAGGTCGACGAGGTCAAGGTCGCGGTGGCCGGCTTCTCGTCGTACCGCTGGTCGAACAGCCTGGTCGACATCCCGTCTGCGAAGAAGGTGATCGAGAAGGCCGTCACCATGGCCGACATCGTCGTGGTGCAGGTGCACATGGGGGCCGAGGGCTCGGAGATGACCCGGACCCGCCCGGGCACCGAAATGTTCCTCGGCGAAAACCGGGGCGACCCGATCAAGTTCTCCCAAGCGATGATCGACTCCGGGGCCGACCTGGTCGTCGGCCACGGCCCGCACGTACTGCGGGGCATGGAGTTCTACAAGGGCCGGCTGATCGCGTACAGCCTGGGCAACTTCGCCGGTGGCGGCGGCATGTTGAGCAACAACGGCCGCCTCGGCTGGGGCGGGGTGCTCAAGGTGACCCTCGAACCGGACGGCACATGGTCCGGCGGGTCGTTCGTCTCGACGTACATGAACGGGATCGGGAAGCCGATTATGGACCCGGACGACCGGGGCCTCGGCCTGCTGCGGGACCTCACCAAGCTCGACTTCCCGGAGACCGGTGCCCGGTTCACCAAGGCGGGCAAGATCAGCCCGCCGGACGAGGGCTGATCGCCGGGCCGTACGTGTGGGCCGACCGGAGCGTCGGCGCGGCGACGTAGGCTGGCCGTCGTGACCAGAAGCGCCACCGAGACCGACCTCGGTCGTACGCGTCGGGCGCGGCGGATCGGCCGCGTGCTGACCGAGACGCATCCCGACGCCCACTGTGAGCTGAACCACGGCAACGCGCTGGAGTTGGCCGTTGCCACCATCCTCTCGGCCCAGTGCACCGACAAGAAGGTCAACGAGGTCACGCCGAAGCTCTTCGCCCGCTATCCGAGCGCCGCCGACTACGCCGGGGCCAACCGGGACGAGATGGAGGAGCTGATCCGGCCGACCGGCTTCTACCGCAACAAGACCAGCTCGTTGATCCACCTCGGCCAGGCCCTCGTCGACCGGTACGACGGCCGGGTGCCGGGCCGGCTGGTCGACCTGGTGACGCTGCCCGGGATCGGGCGCAAGACGGCCAACGTCATCCTCGGTAACGCCTTCGACGTGCCCGGAATCACCGTCGACACGCACTTCCAGCGGCTGGTCCAGCGGTGGCGACTGACCGCCGAGACCGACCCGGTCAAGATCGAGCACGCGATCGGGGTGATGTATCCCAAGCGCGACTGGACCATGCTGTCGCACCGGATCATCTTCCACGGCCGACGCGTGTGCCACGCCCGCAAGCCCGCCTGCGGCGCGTGCACGCTGGCCAAGCTCTGCCCGTCGTACGGCACCGGTCCGACCGAGTCGGCCGCCGCGGCGAAACTGCTCAAGGGCCCCCGGGCCCGCGATCTGGCCGCCGTCGCCGGAGTCGACCCCGACCTGGTGCCGGTGCAGGCGGTCCGGGCGGAGGCGCCGTGATCCGCCGACTGGCCCTGATGTCCCTGCCGCTGCTGCTGCTCGGCACCGTGGCGTGCACCCCCGAGAGCGAGAAGTCCTCCGCCACCCGGCCTGATGCGGGCACCAGCCGCCCGTCCCCGTTCGAGGATTGCGCGGCCCTCGTCGCCGCGCCCAGCGCTGCCGGCGACGGCACCCCGCAGGGCGACCGGCTGCCCGAGCTGAGCCTCACCTGTTTCACCGGCGGCGCCCCGGTCGCCCTGCGTGACATCCCCGGCCCGGCCGTGATCAACATCTGGGCCTCCTGGTGCCCGCCCTGCCGCAAGGAGCTGCCCGCCTTTCAGCGGCTCAGCGAACAGACCGAGGGGCAACTGCGGGTGATCGGGGTCAACACCCAGGACAGCCGCGACGCCGCGCAGTCCATCGGCGAGGACTTCGGCGTACGGTTCCCGATGCTGTTCGACCAGGGCAAGGCGTTCCAGCGGGCCCTGGAACGCAACGCGTTCCCGATGACGGTGTTCGTGGGCGCCGACGGGGGCGTCCGGCACATCGACGCCTCGGGCACCCTCGACGACGCCCAACTCGCCGAACTCGTCCGGCAGCACCTCGGCATCACGGTACCGGCGTGAGCGAGGTACCAGCCAGGGTGACCTCCGGTCGGGAGCCGTCCGGCGTGCGACGGCTGGTGCCGGACTGGCTGGACCCGCTGCTGGTCCGGCTCGGCACCGCGCGTATCGAGGACTTCACCCAGGTGCGGACCCCGGAGCAGGGCGGCCGGGAGAGCGCCGTGCTGGTGCTGCTCGGCGAGGACACCGAGACCGGTCCGGACGTGCTGGTGCTCCAACGGGCCGCCACGCTGCGTAACCACGCCGGTCAGCCGGCGTTCCCGGGCGGTGCCGCCGACCCGGGCGACGCCGACGCCGCCGCCACCGCGTTGCGCGAGGCGAACGAGGAGGTCGGCCTCGACCCGACCAGCGTCACCGTGCTGGCGCAACTGCCGAGACTGTGGATCCCGGTCAGCGAGTTCGTGGTGACGCCGGTGCTCGCCTGGTGGCACGCGCCGCACCGGGTGCACCCCCGGGAGCCGGCGGAGGTGGCGCACGTGGCCCGGCTGCCGGTCACCGAACTGGTCGACCCGGACAACCGGGTCCGGGTACGCCACTCCAGCGGCTGGATCGGCCCCGCCTTCTCGGTACGCGGCATGCTGGTCTGGGGCTTCACCGCCGGGGTGCTGGCCGCGCTGCTGGATATGGGCGGCTGGAGCCGGCCGTGGCCGAACGGACGGGTGATCGAACTGCCTCCGTCCGGCGCGTCACCCGCACCCTCGGCCGGCACCGACGAGGTGGACGAGAGCGCGATCCGCTGACCACGTGGTCACCTTCCGCTAGCGATCGTCATCCCACGAGCCCCCGGCCCGTACGCTTGACTCGTGTCGGCTGTTGATCTCGTTCTGCTGTTGCTCATGCTCGTGTTCGCGATCAGCGGATACCGGCAGGGGTTCGTCATCGGGGTGCTCTCGTTCTCCGGGTTCTTCCTCGGAGCGCTGATCGGGCTCCAGATCGGGCCGATGTTCGCCCAGCAGTTCGTGGACAGCGGCACCCGAGTGCTGATCTCGCTCGTGGCCATCTTCGGCCTGGCGGTGATCGGTCAGGCGCTCGCCGGGTGGCTCGGTTCCCACCTGCGCCGCACCATCGCCAGCGACGTGGGTCGACGGCTCGACGACATCGGTGGCGCGTTCGTCTCGCTCTTCGCGGTGCTCCTGGTCGCCTGGCTGGTGGCGGTGCCGCTCGGCTCCTCCTCGCTGCCCTGGCTCGCCAACTCGGTACGCAGCAGCGCGCTGCTCAACGTGGTCGACCAGGTGCTGCCGGACCAGGCCCAACAGCTCTCCACCGCGCTGCGCGACACCGTCGACACCAACGGCTTCCCGGACGTCTTCGACGGCCTGCGTCGTACCCAGGCACGGCAGGTCGAGCCGCCCGACCCGGCGCTGGTCGGATCGCCGGTGGTGGCGAACAGCCAACAGTCGGTGGTCAAGGTGCTCGGCTCGGCGAAGAGTTGCTCCCGCCGCATCGAGGGCTCCGGCTTCGTGTACGCCGACGATCGGGTGATGACCAACGCGCACGTGGTCGCCGGCACCGACTCGGTCGCGGTGGAACTGCGCGGCGAGCGGTACGAGGGCGTCGTCGTCGTCTACGACCCGGACCGCGACCTGGCCGTCCTGTACGTGCCCAACCTGCCCGGACCGTCGATGCGGTTCGCCGCCGGCAACACCACCACCGGCGCGGACGCCATCGTGCTCGGCTTCCCGCTGGACGGGCCGTACAACGCCCAGTCGGCGCGGGTCCGCGACGTCGAACGGATCACTGGCCCGGACATCTACTCGTCGGCGGACGTGACCCGGGAGATCTACACGATCCGGGCCCTGGTGCGCAGCGGCAACTCCGGCGGGCCGCTGGTCTCCTCGAACGGCCTGGTGCTCGGGGTGATCTTCGCGGCGGCCGCGTACGACCCGAACACCGGCTTCGCGGTGACCGCCGCCGAGGCCCGGCCGGTGGCGTTGGCCGGTGCGGAGCGTACCCGGGGCGTGGGCACCGGCGAGTGCACCTGACCGCCTACCCGTCGTGCGGCGACGGCCGGGACCGGAGCGTGAAGGCCACGGTGGTCGCGGTGACCACCGCTGTGCCGAGCAGCCAGCCGGCGACCACGTCGCTGGACCAGTGGACCCCGAGGGCGACCCGACTGAACCCGGTGACCAGGGCGATGAGCAGCGCGGCGGACCAGACCGCCGCGCGGGCCGCCGACCGGGCGCGGGTCCGGGGCAGGAACACCACGAGCAGGACACCGGCGGCCAGCGCCGCGTTCAGCGCGTGTCCCGACGGGAAGGCCAGGCCGGGAGCGAGCGCCACCGGATCGGGCAGATCCGGTCGCGGACGGCCGACCACGAGCTTGAGCAGCGGCCCGAGCAGGCCGCCGAACACCATCGTGGCGGTTACCCAGGCGGCCAGCCGCCGCGCGCCCCGGTAGGCCAGCCAGATCACCAGAAACAGCGCAGCGGCGCGTAGCGGCATCGGCGCGAACACGTCCGTCCAGAGACTCATCACCCCCACCCAGGCCGGGTGGTCGTGGGCGAAGTCGTGCAGGTCGGCGGTGACCGCCGCGTCCAGCCGGCGCAGCGGCGACCAGTCGCCCACCACCAGCATGGCGAGCACCACGGACGGCACGAGCATCAGCAGGCCAGAGGCGGTACGGCCGGGACGCAGGCGCGGTGGGCCGTCCGTGGGACCGGGTGGGTCGCGGATCGGCGGTGGGGCCGTCGTGCGTCGGCCTGAGGCACTCACGCCGACGTTTGTACCCCGCCGAGCAGGATCGAAGACGCGAGATCGCCGGATTGCCCGGCGACATCGCTCAGCGCCGCCGCAACCGGCGCACCATCAGCGCCGCCCCGGTGACCAGGGCGACGAGGATCGCCGAGCCGACCCAGAGGCGTACCGGAGCGGTGTCGTCCGCTGCTCCGGCGGCGCGGGCCCGCCACCGGGTCTCCTGCTGCGATCCGGTCAGCCCGAGCTGCCCGGCGTCGTGCTCGTGGGGCGGCACCGAGCCGGGTGCCGGGCCGAAGCCGGTGACCCCGGGCGAGTCGTTGTCGTCCAGCGGGTTGTCGCCGACCAGCGGTACGTCCGCGGTCAGCGCCGCGATCGGGTCGACCAGCCCGTACCCGAACCGGTCGTCGCGTCCGGTGGGGCCGATGTCCTTCGCGGTGACCAGGAGCCGGTTGACCACGTCCCCGGCGGACAACTTCGGGTGGCGGGCCCGGACCAGGGCGGCGGTGGCGGCGACCAGCGGCGCCGCGAAGCTGGTGCCCTGCACCCGCCAGTACCCCTCGGGTGGGCGGGCACCGACCAGGCCGCTGGCCGGGGCGGTAAGCACGGTGGCGCGACCGGTGATCGCGCCGCTCCACAGATTGTCGCTGTTGCGTTCCAACCCGGAGACGGCGATGACGCCCGGTTCCCGGGCCGGGTACCACACCTTCGCCTCCGGTGACGTGGCCAGGTTGCCGGTGCAGGCGACCACCACCACGTCCTTGGCGAAGGCGTAGTCGATGGCGGCGGCCAGGGCGGGGCTGTCGCCGTTGCCGCCGAGCGACAGGTTGATCACCTTCGCGCCGTTGTCGACGGCCCACCGGACGCCCTTGGCGACGATCAACGCGTCGTCGTACCGGTTCTCCTCGTCGAGCACGCGTACCGGCAGGATGCGGGAGTCGGGTGCCAGCCCCACCACGCCCCGGCGGTCGTCGTTGCGCCCGGCGATCAGGCCGGCGACCGTGGTGCCGTGCCCGACCGGATCGGGTTCGGCCGTGCCGTCCGGGGAGACCAGGTCGAGGCCGGGCAGCACCTGACCGGCCAGGTCCGGGTGCGAACCGTCCACCCCGGAGTCGATCACCGCGACGATCACGCCACGCCCGGTCGAGGTGCGCCAGGCGGTCTGCGCGCCCAGCTTGTCGAGTTGCCACTGCTCGTCACGGACCTGGTCGGCGCGTTCGGCGGTGTCCGGGGCGTAGGCCACCGGTACGCCGGAGGCGGTCGGCGCGACCGGCACGGCGGCGGCGGGGACGACCGCGACCGCGACCGACAGCGCCGTGACGGTCGCCGCCAGCAGCGCCCGATGCGCGAACCGTCGAGCCCCCGGCAGGCCGCTCTGCCGCACCCTGGTCACATCCTCAGCCATTCGTCGCAGGACACATGACGATCGGAGATTACCGGTTCCCTCCGGCTCCCAGGGACGTTCCGTGGACTCGACGTCACTGTGGCGGTAGGTACGCCAGTTGGACCAGGCGCACGCCCTCCCGTCGGGTGGACAGTCGACCACGTCCGGGCGGCAGAGGACCGGGCCGGACCGCACCGACCAACGCGCCCTCCTCGGGGCTGCCCGACATCACCAGGCCCGAGGTGGACAGTTCGCGTAGTCGCTGCACGACCGGTTCGTACTGGCCGCGGGCGGCACCGCCGCAGCGGCGGACCAGCACCAGGTGCAACCCGACGTCGCGGGCGTGCGGCAGATGCTCCTCCAGCGCCCGCAGCGGGTTCGCCGGCCCACTCGCCACCAGGTCGTAGTCGTCGACCAGCACGAACAGCTCCGGGCCGGTCCACCACGACCGGTCGCGCAACTGCGCCGGACCGACCTCGGGACCGGGCGTCCGGCCCTGCAGGTAGCCGGCTGCGGACTCCACCAGGTCGGCGGTGTGCGCGGCGGCGGTACCGTACCCGATCAGATGTTCGGTCTCGATCGCGCCGAGCAGGCTGCGCCGGTAGTCCACCAGGATCACCCGCGCCTGCTCCGGGGTGAACCGGGTGACGATCGACTGTGCCAGCGCGCGAAGGAACGACGACTTGCCGCACTCGGCGTCACCGTAGACCACGAAGTGCGGCTCGGTGACGAAGTCGAGCACCACCGGACGCAGGTCCGCCTCGGCGATGCCGACCGGGATGCGCAGCCCGGCGGTGGCGGCCAGGTCGAGTTCGGCGTACGGCAGCACCGCCGGGAGCAGCCGTACCCGAGGTGCCGGTGGACCGGACCAGCCCTTGGCTGCCCGCTGCACCAGAGTGGCGGTGTCCGCGTCGGCGACCTGCGGCAGGGCGGTGAGGAAGTGCAGGCTCCCGGCGGTGACGCCGCGACCCGGGGTCCGCTCCGGCACGTCCGCCGCCGCCCGCCGGGCGACCAGCGAATCCGACGGGTCACCGAGACGCAGCTCCAGCCGCGAACCGAAGAGATCCCGGATGGCAGGCCGGAAATCCAACCAGCGCACCGCCGTGGCCACCACGTGCACGCCGTAGGAGAGGCCCCGGGTGGCGAGGTCGGTGATCAGCGGTTCCAGGTCGTCGTACTCGCCGCGCAGCGTGGTCCAGCCGTCGACGACGAGGAAGACGTCACCGAACCGGTCGGTGTCCGGTGTGCCCTCGGCGGCCCGCTCGACACGCTGACGCCGCCAGGCCGCCATCGACTCGACACCGAGTTCGGCGAAGGCGCGTTCCCGATCCGCCAGCAGGGTGGCCAGCTCGCCCACGGTGCGTCGGACGCCGGTCGGGTCGGCGCGACCGGTGACCCCACCGACGTGCGGCAGGTCGCGCAGCGCGGCCAAGCCGCCGCCCCCGAAGTCCAGACAGTAGACCTGCACCTCGGCGGGGGTGTGGGTGAGCGCCAGCGCGCAGATCACCGTACGCAGCGCGGTGGACTTGCCGCTCTGCGTACCGCCGACCACCGCCACGTGCCCGGCGGCACCGTCCAACGCCAACCAGAGCAGGTCGCGCCGCTGCTCGTACGGCTTGTCGACCACCGCCACCGGCACCTGCAACGCCCCGTGCAGCTCCGGGTTGTCGGAGGTCAGCCCCCGGGCCGGGTGCACCGTCAACAGCCCGACCAGCTCGTCCAGCCCCGGCGCGCCGTCCAACGGCGGCAGCCACACCCGGTGTGCCGGCGGCCCCTGACCGGCGAGGCGCCCGATCAGCATCTCCAGCAGGGTCTCCCGGCCCGGCTCCTCGTCCTCGGTAGTGGGAGTGGCGGGCGGCTCCGGATCGGGCGTGAAGTGGGTGGAGAAGGTGAGCAGGCGGGAGCGGTCGGACCCGGGCGCGCCGGCCGTCGCGGCATGTCGACGGACCGCCCCGGAGACGTACGCGGTCTTGAAGCGCAGCAGCGGCTCGGTGCCGGATCGCAGGTATCCGTGGCCCGGTGAACGCGGCAACTCGTACGCGTCCGGCACGCCGAGTACCGTGCGCGACTCCAGCGACGAGAAGGTACGCAGACCGATCCGGTACGACAGGTGGGTGTCCAGCCCTCGCAGCCGCCCCTCCTCCAACCGCTGGCTGGCCAGCAGCAGGTGCACCCCGAGCGACCGCCCCAACCGGCCGATCTGCACGAACAGGTCGACGAAGTCGGGCTTGGCCGACAGCAACTCGGAGAACTCGTCGCAGACCAGCAGCAGCGACGGCAGCGGGGCCAGTGCGGTGCCGGCCGCCCGGGCCCGCTCGTAGTCGCGCAGGCTGGCGAAGTTGCCGGCGCGACGCAGCAGCTCCTGCCGGCGTACCAGCTCGCCGTTGATCGCGTCGACCATCCGGTCCACCAGCGGCAACGCGTCGGCCAGGTTGGTGATCACGGCGGCGGTGTGCGGCAGCCGGTCGAACGAGGCGAAGGTGGCCCCGCCCTTGAAGTCGACCAGGACGAAGTTGAGCTGCTCGGAGGAGTGCGTCGCGGCCAGCCCTACCACCAACGTCCGCAGCAGCTCGGACTTGCCGGAGCCGGTCGCGCCGATCAACAGCCCGTGCGGGCCCATGCCGTCCTGCGCCGACTCCTTCAGGTCCAGCTCGACGGCGGCGCCGTCGACACCGACGCCGATCGGCACCCGCAGCCGGTCGCGGGCCGACCGGGGGGCCCAGCCCTGCTCGGTGGTGAAGCCCTCCGGGTCACCGATGCCGAGCAACTCCGGCAGGCCCGGCTCGGCACCGGTCGCGGCGTCCGGACCACGGGCGACGGCCGGTCGCATCGGGGCCAACCGGCGAGCCACCGCCTCGGCCTCGGCGATTCCCAGCGCATCGGCCGTGCCGACCTCGACCGGACCGTCCGCCGAGTGCGAGTGCAGCCGGCCGCCCCGCAGTTCCAGCAGCAGGGCGAAGCGGTCGAGCAGGCGCGGCGGCGGGGAACTCAGGTCGATCAGGGTGACCGCGTCGATGCCGCCGTCACCGGGCAGCTCGGTGGCGCCGGTCAGGTCACCGCCGTCGAGCACCACCACCAGGTGCGGACCGTCGGTGGCCGGACCGGCCGGGCTGAACCGGGACCGGCTGGCCAGCACCTCGTCGAGCAGCTTCTCCAGCTCCACCGCTGCGCTGGCGACCAGCCGTACCGGGCCGAGAGCATCGCCCCGGGACGGGTGGCCGGCGTGCGGCAGCCATTTGACCCACTCCCAGACGCCACGCCGTTCCGGCCCGGCGCAGACGGCGATCAGCAGCTCGTCCGGGGAGTGGAAGACCGCGAGCTGGGTGAGCATCGCCCGGACCAGCGACTGCGCGGCCGGTGCCCCGGCCGGGCCGGCCTGGACGAACACCCGGGCGAAGCTGCGCAGCGACACCGCCACCGGCAGGTCCGGCACCACCGAGTACGCGTCCAGGAAGCGACGCAGGGCCCCGGCGGTCATCGGCTCCAGTTCCTCCAAGGGGCGGGTGACCGGTGGAACGAGCGGAGTGGCCAGCGTCTGCGGCCCGACGGCGACCCGCACCACGGCGAAGTCGGGATCGGCGGGGCGGCGTTCCCAGACCCGGTGGCTCTCGACCGTGGACCAGAGCCGCGTCGGATCCGGGTGCCGGTAGCAGAGGCCGTTGCGCTGCCGTGCTGCGGTCTCCCGGACCTGCCGCCGCAACGTCGCCAGGTGCCGCAGGTACTCGCGCCGGGCGGCCATCATCTCGGCCTTCCCGGGGCTGCCCGAGGCGCTGCCCCACGAGGTCACCAGCATCGCCAGCGTGGAGAGGCCGAACATCCCGCCGACCACGTACGCGTACGCGCCGCCGCCCCGGCCGAACATCATCGCCATCGCGACCGTACCGCCGAGCATCGGCAGCACCATCAGCATCTGGTGCCAGCGCCCACCGGTGACCGCCGGGATCTCCGGCGGGGCCTGCACCGGCACCTCACCGACGGGAATCTCGGGCGCCGGACGCCGTGTCGGCCGCCGGACGACGACAGTGGACACTCGACCTCCCGACAGCGCACAGTGACCCGAGCCTGGCTCATGGTAGGTAAAGTCCATCCGTCCGCGCAGCCGTCACCCCGTGCGATATGGAGATCAGTCGATGACGATCGGGCTGGCCCGGATCACCGTCAGTTCGCCCCTCCGCCGGGTCGACGTGGCCCTGCCCGAGCAGGTCCCGCTCGTCGAACTGCTGCCCGAGGTGCTCCGGCACGCGGGTGTCGGGCTCGCCGACGACGGTGAGCGGCACGGCGGTTGGCTGCTCCGCCGGGCCGACGGCAGCACCCTCGCCACCGGCCAGGCGTTGCACGCCCAGGGGGTCCGTGACGGCGAGGTGCTGCACCTGGTGCCGGGCCGTGCCGAGTGGCCCGAACCGGAGTACGACGACGTGGTGGAGGCCATCGCGGACGGCGCACGCCAGCGCGGCGCCGCCTGGTCACCCGACGCCACCCGGGTCGCCGCGCTGGCCGGTGCCGGGGTACCGCTCGGTGTCGGCCTGGTCGCCCTGCTCGCCGTCGGCCCCGGCGGGCCCGCCTGGCCGGTGGCGACCCTGGTCTCGGTCCTGCTGGTGCTCGCCGGCACGGTGTTATCCCGGGCCCGGGGCGACGGCGCGGCCGGCGCCGTCCTCGGCGGATATGCGTTGCCGTACGCCGCTGTGGCCGGTGCTCTCGCGGTCAGTTCGGGAGACCCGGTCGGGCCGCTCGGTCCGCTGCGCTGGGTCGGTGCCGAGGAGGCGCTGACCGGTGCGGTGGCACTGCTGCTGGTGTCGGTGCTCGGGCTGCTCGGCGTGGCCACCCGGCAGCGGGTCTTCGTGGCCGGCGTGGCGGTCGGCGTGTTCGGCGTTCCGACCGCACTCGGTGGCGTCCTGCTCGGCCCGGCCGGCACCACGGCCGTCCTGCTCTGCGTACTGGCCTTCGCGATCGGTGCGGTCCCGTTGCTGGCGATCCGACTGGGCCGGGTGCCGCTGCCGCCGACCACCCTGCCGACCGGTGCCACCGACGCCCTGGATCAGCCTCGTGACCTGCCCGATCGCGGTCGGGTGTACGCGGCGGTAGCCCGCACCGAGGAGATGCTGACCGGGATGCTGATCGGGCACGCGGTGCTGGCCGCGACGGCCGGCCTGATCCTCGGTGTCACCGGCGGCCTCGCCGGCCGGCTGTTGGTCGTGATCACCTCGACGGTGTTCCTGCTGCGCGCCCGGCTCTTCGTGGCGGTACGGCACCGGGTGCCGCCGCTGCTCGCCGGGCTGGCCGGGTACGCGACCCTCGGCACGGTGCTCGCCGTCGACGCCGCGACGGAACCGCTGGCCCTGCCGGTCGGCGGCCTGCTTGTCGGCCTCACGGTCGCGGCGGCCGGCACCGGCTACGCCCGCCGGCCGGTCTCCCCGTACGTCGGGCGGATCGCCGACCTCACCGACACCGCTCTGGTGATCTCCGTGGTGCCGATCGCCTGCGCGGTGCTCGGACTCTACGAACGGGCCCGGGGACTGCTCGGCTGAGCGGTCCGGCGGGCCCGTCGCGAGGTCGGTTCAGTGCGTGGACTCGCCGCGCTCCTCGGCGTCCTTGGCCCGCCGATAGGAGGCCAGGATCTCGGTCTCGGCCTCGGTACGCCCCACCCAGGTCGCGCCCTCGACCGACTTGCCCGGCTCCAGATCCTTGTAGACCTCGAAGAAGTGCTGGATCTCCAGCCGGTCGAACTCACCCAGGTGGTGGATGTCGCGCAGGTGCTCCTGCCGGGGGTCCTCGTACGGCACGCAGAGGACCTTGTCGTCGCCGCCCTTCTCGTCCGTCATCCGGAACATGCCGATGGTGCGGCACCGGATCAGGCAGCCGGGGAAGGTGGGCTCGGGCACCAGCACGAGGGCGTCCAGGGGATCGCCGTCCGCACCCAGGGTGCCCTCGATGAAGCCGTAGTCGGCCGGGTACTGGGTGGAGGTGAAGAGCGTGCGGTCCAGCCGGATCCGGCCGGTCACGTGGTCCACCTCGTACTTGTTGCGGTGACCCTTGGGGATCTCAACCGTGACGTCGAAATCCATTCGCACGCTCCCTCGTTCGCCCACGCTGGCTTGACGGAACCGGCGACCAGCCCGGACAGGCGAATGCTCACCCACCGAGTCCGGCCGCCGCATAGTCTTCGGACCGAAGTAGTGTCACCCAGACCGGTTTCCGGTGGGGGAGGAGGGGGTCGTGGGGAGGGAAGATTCACACTACCGTCCGGAGGATGCCGCCGAAGGTGGTCCCGACAAACCGTCGACCACGACGGCGACCGGGCGGGTAGTGGTGCCCGGAGCGAACCTGCTCCGGACACCGTCACCGACACCCGAGGACCCCGCTCCGACGAGCCCGGCACCCGCTCCCACCCCGCCGTCCTCCGGCACTGCCTCCGTGCCGCCCGGCGCCGCTTCCGCGCCACCCGTGCCTCCCGTGCCGCCCGGCGCCGCGTCCGGTCCACCGGCGGACCCGGGCGCGGCGCCACCGGCCCCGCCCGGGGACACTGCCGCGCCGGCCGACCAGGGGACACCGCCCACGCCGCCGTCCGCCCTGCGGCGCCGACTGCCGCTGGTGCTCGCCGCCGTGCTGGCGCTCGTGCTGGTCGGGGTGGGCGTGGCCGTGGTACGCCCCGGACCGGTCGGCCAGTGGCTGGGCGACGACCCCGACGGGTCGACGGTCGCCGAGTCGCCGGAGCCCGCGCCGGTCGCGGTACTGGCCGCAGCCGACATCGGAGCGCCCGTGCCCAGCCCCGAGGGGATGCGTACGGTGCTCGACCCGCTGATCGGCGACGCCGCGCTCGGCGACCGGGTCAACCTGGCCGTGGCCGACGCCCTGACCGGGCAGCTGCTCTTCGACCGGGGCGGCGGCGAGGGCACCGTGCCGGCCTCGGTGACGAAGCTGCTGACCGCGGTGACCGTGCTGACCGCCCGTGGCCCCGGCTACCGGATCCCGACCCGGGTGGTGGCCGGCGCGGAGCCCGGTGAGGTGGTCATCGTCGGTGGCGGGGACGCGACCCTGTCCTCCGGTGCCAAGGGCTTCTACCCCGGCGCCGCCAGCCTGGAGAGCCTCGCCGAGCAGGTGCGTACCGCCCTGGGCGGCACCCCGCCGACCCGCGTCGTGGTCGACTCCTCGCTGTTCTCCGGGCCGGTCTACGGGCCGGGTTGGGACGACGACATCCCCACCGGCGGCTACGGCGGCGCGATCACCGCGCTGATGCTCGACGGTGCCCGCAAGGACCCCAAGGCAGGGCGGGGCTGGGCCGAGCGGGTACCCGAGCCGGACCTGACCGCCGGACGGGCCTTCGCCAGGCTGCTCGGCGTACCGGCCGGTGCGGTGCGCAAGGGCACCGCACCGGTGGCGCCGGCCGGGGCCACCGGCGGCACCGAACCCGGTATCGAGTTGGGCGTGGTGCACTCGCCACCGCTGATCCGCCTGGTCGACGTGATGATCAGCGAGAGCGACAACATCGTCGCCGAGGCGTTGGCCCGTCAGGTCGCGCTGGCCCGAGGCCAGCCCGCCTCGTTCGCCGGTGCCGCCACGGCGATGGCCGAGGTGGTGCCCGAGCTGGGCCTGCCGGTCGACGGGTTGACCCTCGCCGACGGCAGCGGGCTGTCCCGGAACAACCTGATCAGCCCCGCGCTGCTGACCGAACTGCTGGCCCTCGCGGCCGGCCCGGACCGGCCCGAACTCGGCGGCATCTTCGGTGGGCTGCCGGTCGGCGGCTGGTCCGGCACGCTGCGCGACCGCTACGGTTCGGCACCTGGCACAGCCGCCGGTGCGGGCGTGGTCCGCGCCAAGACGGGCACGCTGACCCGGGTGCACGCCATCGCGGGCGTGGTGACCACCGCCGAGGGGCGGCTGCTCACCTTCGCCGTGCTCACCGACCAGGTGCCGCCGGACGGGATGGAACCCGCCCGGGTGGCGCTGGACCGGATCGCTGCGGCGCTGGCCACCTGCGGCTGCCCCTGACCGGAGAACGCCGGTGCACCGGCGCGATCCGGGGACGGGTGTCGCGGCGCGGGTACGGTGGGTGGCATGGCGCAGTTCGTGGACTGGGATCTGGCCGCCGCTACCGCGGGGGCGCTGGGCAAGTCGGGCCCCCGGGTGTCGTACTCCGAGGCCACCGAGGTGGTCTCGGACCTGCGCCGGTTGACCGACGAGGCGGCCGGGCACGTCGCCGACTACACCGGGTTGACGTCGCAGGTGGCCCACCCGCCGGTGCGGGTGGTCGACCGGCGCGACTGGGCGGCGGCCAACATCGCCGGCCTGCGTGAGGTCATCACCCCGCTGGTCGGCCGGCTCGCCGAGGACAAGCAGCCCGGCGCGTTCACCGAGGCGATCGGGTCGCGGGTCACCGGAGTCCAGGCGGGAACCGTGCTGGCGTACCTGTCCGGTCGGGTGCTCGGTCAGTACGAGGTCTTCTCCGCCGACCCGGGTCAACTGCTGCTCGTCGCGCCGAATATCGTCGAGGTGGAGCGGAAGCTGGGCGCCGAGCCCCGTGACTTCCGGCTCTGGGTCTGTCTGCACGAGGTGACCCACCGGACGCAGTTCACCGCCGTGCCGTGGATGCGGGCGTACTTCCTGGGCGAGGTGCAGGCATTCGTGGACGCCTCGCAGGGGGGCGAACACCTGATCGAGCGGCTGCGCCGGGGCGTGGGCACCCTGGCCGACGTGGTCCGCAACCCGGAGAGCCGGGCCAGCGTGCTGGACATCGTGCAGACCCCGGGGCAGCGCGCCGTGCTGGACCGGCTGACCGCGCTGATGACACTGCTCGAAGGGCACGCCGAGTTCGTGATGGACGGCGTCGGGCCGCAGGTCATCCCCAGCGTCGAGCGGATCCGGGCCGGGTTCGACCGGCGCCGGGCGGCCGGCAACCCGGTGGAGAAAGCGGTCCGCCGCCTGATCGGCATCGACGTCAAGCTGCGGCAGTACGCGGAGGGCCGCAAGTTCGTCCACGCGGTGGTGGACCGGGTCGGCATGGCCGGCTTCAACCGGATCTTCGAGTCGCCGCTGACCCTGCCCCGCCTCTCCGAGCTGCGCGAACCGGACGCCTGGGTGGCCCGGGTGCACGGTCCGGTCGGCCCGAAGCCTCCCGCCGACTGAGCATGGCCCCACTCGCCCTGCCGATCGCCGCGATTCGGGTCGCGGTCCGTCGCGCGCTGGCCGACCTGACGGAGTCCGGGCCGGTGCTGGTGGCCTGCTCGGGCGGTGCCGACTCGCTCGCCCTGGCCGCCATCACCGCGTTCGTGGCGTCTCGGATGGGTCGGGCCGCCGGACTGGTCACCGTCGATCATGGGTTGCAGCCCGGGTCCGCCGAGCGGGCCGAAGCGGTCGCGGACTGGGCACGGCAGAGCGGGCTGGCGCCGGTGGAGGTGGTCCGGGTGGAGGTCGCCGGCCGGCCGGGCGGCCCGGAGGCCGCTGCCCGCCAGGCGCGCTACCAGGCACTGGTCGAGGTGGCCGGCCGGCACCGGGCGGCGGCGGTGCTGACCGGGCACACCCGGGACGACCAGGCGGAGACGGTCCTACTCGCGCTGGCCCGAGGTGCCGGCCCGCGCGGGCTGGCCGGGATGCCGGCGTACCGGGAACTGGCCGGGATGCCGCTGCTCCGGCCGCTGCTGGAGACCGGTCGGGAGCAGACCCGGGCGGCGTGTGCGGCGCTGGGCCTGACGCCGTGGGAGGACCCGCACAATATCGATCCGGTGTACGCCCGGTCCCGGGTCCGGGCTGACGTGCTGCCCGCGCTGGTCGGGGCGCTCGGCCCGGCGGTGGTGGACAACCTGGCCCGGACCGCCCGGCTGGTCGCGGCGGACAACGCGGTGCTGGACGGGCTGGCCGTCGAGGCGCTGACCGCCGCCCGGCACCCCGACGGCGGGCTGGCCGTCAAGGCGCTGGCCGACCTCGCTCCCGCGCTGCGGAGCCGGGTGCTGCGGGCCTGGGCACACGAGGCGGGCGCGTCGCCAGCCGCCCTGTCGCACCGGCACGTCGCCGCGCTGGACACGCTGGTCACCGATTGGCGTGGGCAGGGTGCGGCGTACCTGCCCGGTGGCCTGCGGGTACGGCGACACCGCGACCGCCTGCTGCCGACCGGCCCGCCGCCTCCCCGACCGACGACGAGGTAGACACGTGACGTACCCCCGCCGGCCGTTGTTCGCCCCGCACGGCGCGGTGGCCACCAGCCATCCGCTGGCCACGGCGGCCGGGCTGGCCGTGCTGCGCCGGGGTGGCAACGCGGTCGACGCCGCCCTGGCCACCGCGATCACCCTGACCGTGGTGCAGCCGCCGTCCAACGACATCGGCGGTGACCTGTTCGCCATCGTCTGGGACGGCCAGCGGCTGCACGGGTTGAACGCCTTCGGCCGGTCACCGGCGGCGCTCACCCGGGACGGGGTGCTCGCCGCCACTGGCGGCTGGGGTGCCGAGCCCGTCGACGCACTCGGCGGCTCGCAGGCCCGGGGGCCGGCGATGCCGGCCCGTGGCTGGCTGCCGGTGACCGTGCCGGGCGTCCCGGCGGGCTGGCGCGACCTGCACGACCGGTTCGGCTCGCTGCCCTTCGCCGAACTGTTCACCGACGCCGTCGGGTACGCCGAGCACGGCCACCCGGTCTCCACCGGCACCGCCATGGCCTGGGCCCGGGCGACGGCCGGACATGCCGGCCTCACCGGCCCGGAGTACGCCGAGTTCGCCCGGGTCTTCGCCCCGGCCGGGCGGGTGCCCCGCCCCGGCGAGCGGTGGCGCAACCCGGACGCCGCGCGGACCCTGCGACTGATCGCGCAGAGCGGGGCCGAGGAGTTCTACCGGGGACGGATCGCGGCGGCCCTGGCCGACCACGCGGCCCGCACCGGCGGGCTGCTCACCCCCGACCACCTGGCGTCCCGCCGATCCTCGATCACCGAGGACGCCGCCGATCCGGACGCCGGGGTCCCGGAACGCGGCGGAACGGTGTACCTGTGCACGGCCGACGCCGACGGGATGATGGTGAGCCTGATCCAGTCCACCTATCTGGCCTTCGGCTCGCACGTGGTGCTGCCCGGACACGGCTTCGCCCTGCAGAACCGAGGTCTCGGCTTCCGTCTCGACGCCGACCACCCGAACGTGGTGGGGCCGGCGAAGCGTCCGTACCACACCATCATCCCGGGGTTCCTGACCCGGGACGGCGCGTCGGTGGGGCCGTTCGGCGTGATGGGCGGGCACATGCAACCCCAGGGACACGTGCAGTTGATCTCGGCGACCGTGGACGGCGGGCTCGACCCACAGGCGGCGCTGGACGCCCCGCGGTGGTACTGGCACGCCGGCCGGTCGTTGCTGGTGGAGGAGCATCTGGCGGCCGGGCCGGGCGGCGCGGAACCCATCGCCGACCTGCGCGCCCGGGGCCACCGGGTCACCGTCGCCGACGAGCCGGCCGTCTTCGGGTACGGCCAGGCGATCTGGCGTCGGCCCGACGGCGGATACGTCGCCGGCTCCGAGTCCCGGGTCGACGGCGCTGCGGGCGGCTTCTAGAAGGTCGTCAGCCGGCCGGGGCGCGGTCGCGGAACGTGGTGCGGTAGGCGTGTGGGGTGGCGCCGACCCGACGGGTGAAGTGGTGCCGCAGCGCGGCGGCGTCACCGAAGCCGGCCCGTTCGGCCACCGCCTCCACCGTCAGCCCGGTGTCCTCCAGCAGCCGCCGGGCCAGCAGCACCCGTTGGCTGGTCAGCCAGTCGTGCGGCGTGGTGCCGGTTTCCGCGCGGAACCGGCGGGCGAACGTCCGGGGCGCCATGCCCGCGCGCGCGGGCATCTCGTCGACGGTGAGCTGCTGGTCGAGCCGCTCCATCAGCCACTCCAGCACCGGCTCCAGCGTGGGTGCCTCCGGTGCCTTCGGGATCGGCGCCTCGACGAACTGCGCCTGGCCGCCGTCGCGGTGCGGCGGCACCACCATCCGCCGGGCCAGCCGGGTGGCGGCGGCCGAGCCGTGCTCCTGGCGTACCAGGTGCAGGCAGGCGTCGATGCCGGCGGCGGTGCCGGCGCTGGTGAGCAGCCGGCCGTCCTGCACGTAGAGCGAGTTGCAGCGGACCCGGGCGCTCGGGTGGCGGCGCTGCAACTCGTCGACGTGCCGCCAGTGCGTGGTGCACTCCCGGCCGTCGAGCAGCCCGGCCTCGCCCAGCAGGTACGCCCCGGTGCAGACGCTGAACAGGTACGCCCCCCGGTCGGCGGCGCGGCACAGCGCCTCGCGCGCCTCGGCCGGGGCGGTCGCGCCGTGGTGAGCCGGCACGGCCACCATGTCGGCCTGGTCGATCGGGCCCAGGTCGGCGGTGGGCACCAGGCCGAAACCCGCAGTGGTACGCACCGTGTCGCCCTGCGGGCTGCACAGGTCGAACCGGTAGCCGGGCAGGCCGTCGGCGGTGCGGTCGGTGCCGAAGACCTCGGCGAGCACGCCGACTTCGAACGGGGCGACGCCGTCCAGGGTGAGTACCGCGACCGAGCGGAGCATGTGACGAGGGTAACCGTAGAAGTGGCGGAAAATCGAGGGTAGATGGCATCCCTGCCACTGTCCTATGGGCGATGAGGCTCGCAGACTGGTGTCAGTCCGGTGCGCACCGGCGGCGATACCACTAAAAATCGGATGAAAGCGAGCGCCGCCATGGGATTCCTGTTCTTCCTCCTGTTCTTCCTGCTCCTCGCCCTGCTCTCGGCCGTCGGGCTGACGGCGGACAGCCGCGACTCGGCCGACTGGAAGCCGTCCGACGGTGGTTTTCGCTGGCGATCCCACCCCTGATGTTCCAATTGGTGTGCTTCGCCGGAAAGATCCGAGCCGGGGCCGCCCGGAAAGAGGCGGCCCCGCCGACGGCGAACCCGGGGCGTACGGCAGGCTAGGGCCATGGCTGACGGCTCCTGGTACGACGCCGACATCGACCACGTGATCATTTCCGAGGCGCAGATCCGCGAGAAGACCGCGGAACTGGCCAAGCAGGTCTCCGCGGACTACGCCCACGTCACCGATGGGCTGCTGCTCGTCTGCGTACTCAAGGGCGCGGTCATGTTCATGGCCGACTTCGCCCGGGCGCTGGGCCGCCAGGGACCCCCCGCCGAACTGGACTTCATGGCCATCTCCTCCTACGGCCAGGGCACCACCTCCTCCGGCGTGGTCCGGATCCTCAAGGACCTCGACCGGGACATCGCCGGCCGGCACGTCGTCGTCGTGGAGGACATCGTCGACTCCGGGCTGACGCTGTCCTGGCTGCTGCGCTACCTGGAGTCCCGGTCCGCGGCGAGCGTCGAGGTGGTCGCGCTGTTCCGTAAGCCGGACGCGGTCAAGGTGACGGTGCCGGTGAAGTACGTCGGCTTCGACATCCCGACCGAGTTCGTCGTCGGGTACGGCCTCGACTTCGACGAGCGCTACCGCGAGCTGCCGTACGTCGGTGTGCTCAAGCCGGAGGTGTACGCCCGCTCCTGACTCCGGATCCGGACCGTGCGGCAACGGGGGCGGTACCCTTGGTCCGGTCGACGTTCAGCCGACTTTCAGCTGTTCGGGCTACCGTGGAGTGTGGTGACGGTGGATCCGCTCTCCGTCACGCCGGTCGACATCCGGTTCGCCGTACGCGTAAGTGCTGGGCTCGCCAGCTCGGATCCGTCTCGTACGGTGTACCGTCGAATGACCGTGGCGCGACAGTTTCGTGCCCCGGGGTCGAGGCCGGCCCGCACGGCGGCTCCGGCAGCCGCCCAGGCGGCGACACCCACAGTCGGTCAGGACGTCGATCAGGAGGATGCGGGCGTCTTCGGCGCTCGACAACAGCATGGAACGTACGCGTTTCTTCCGCCGACCGGTGTTCTGGGTCATCCTGGTCATCCTCGGCGCCGTCGTGCTCAGTCAGTTGTTCACCGGTGGGCCCAGCTACCACCGCGTGGACACCTCAGTCGCGCTCGACCAGCTCAACAAGGGCGGCATCGAGAAGGTCGTCTTCCAGGACAAGGAACAGACGATCCAGCTGAACCTGGCCGAGGAGGCCGAGTTCGGCGAGACGAAGACCAAGCTGATCGAGGCCCAGTTCCCGTACGAGGTCGGCAACGAGGTCTGGAACCAGGTCCTCGACGCCAAGGCGAACAACCGGGTCACCGGGCCGGCCGACACGGAGGTGTCGTCCGACAGCATCTGGGTCAGCCTGCTGGTCAACCTGCTTCCCATCGTCCTGCTCGTGCTGCTGCTGCTGTTCTTCATGTCGCAGATGCAGGGCGGCGGCTCCCGGGTGCTCAACTTCGGCAAGTCCAAGGCGAAGATGATCACCAAGGACACCCCGAAGACGACCTTCGCGGACGTCGCGGGCTCCGAGGAGGCCGTCGAGGAACTGCACGAGATCAAGGACTTCCTGCAGAACCCGGCGAAGTACCAGGCGCTCGGTGCGAAGATCCCGAAGGGCGTACTCCTCTTCGGTCCGCCCGGCACCGGTAAGACGCTGCTCGCCCGGGCGGTCGCCGGTGAGGCGGGCGTGCCGTTCTACTCGATCTCCGGTTCCGACTTCGTGGAGATGTTCGTCGGTGTCGGCGCGAGCCGGGTCCGTGACCTGTTCGAGCAGGCCAAGGCCAACGCCCCGGCGATCGTCTTCGTCGACGAGATCGACGCCGTCGGCCGCCACCGTGGCGCCGGCATGGGCGGCGGGCACGACGAGCGCGAGCAGACCCTGAACCAGCTCCTCGTCGAGATGGACGGCTTCGACGTCAAGGGCGGCGTCATCCTGATCGCCGCCACCAACCGCCCGGACATCCTCGACCCCGCGCTGCTGCGTCCGGGCCGCTTCGACCGGCAGATCCCGGTCGACGCCCCGGACATGGAGGGTCGCAAGGCCATCCTCCGGGTGCACGCCAAGGGCAAGCCGTTCACGCCCGACGTCGACCTCGACTCGGTGGCCAAGCGGACGCCGGGCTTCAGCGGCGCCGACCTGGCCAACGTGATCAACGAGGCGGCCCTGCTGACCGCCCGCAAGGACCAGCGGGCGATCAGCAACGAGTCGCTGGAGGAGTCGATCGACCGGGTGATCGCCGGCCCGCAGCGCCGGACCCGGGTGATGGGCGACCAGGAGAAGAAGATCACCGCGTACCACGAGGGTGGTCACGCGCTGGTCGCCTGGGCCCTGCCGCACGCCGCGCCGGTGCACAAGGTGACGATCCTGTCGCGCGGTCGCTCGCTGGGGCACACCCTGGTGCTGCCCACCGAGGACAAGTACACCCAGACCCGTGCCGAGATGATCGACACCCTGGCGTACGCGCTGGGCGGCCGGGCCGCCGAGGAACTCGTCTTCCACGAGCCCACCACCGGTGCCGGCAACGACATCGAGAAGGCCACCGCACTGGCCCGCGCGATGATCACGCAGTACGGCATGAGCTCCAAGCTCGGTGCCATCAAGTACGGCACCAGCGGCGACGAGCCGTTCCTCGGCCGCAACATGGGCCACGAGCGGGACTACTCCGACGCCGTCGCCGCCGAGATCGACGGCGAGATGCGCGCGCTGATCGAACTGGCCCACGACGAGGCCTGGGAGATCCTGGTCGAGTACCGGGACGTCCTGGACAACATCGTGCTCGAGTTGATGGAGAAGGAGACCCTCTCCACCGCCGACATGGCCCGGATCTGCGCGCGGGTGGTCAAGCGTCCGCCGATGGCGCCGTACAACGGCTTCGGCAAGCGGCAGCCCTCCACCGAGCCGCCCGTGCTCACCCCGGCCGAGAAGGACGCACTCAAGGTGCAGGCCGAGGCCGACGGCGCCCAGGCCACCGCGGTCGGTGGCGTCAGCTCGAACAACTCGGACGGCCCACACTGAGCACCGACGACACGGCGGCCGGTCCCCAGCCACGGGGATCGGCCGCCTCGGCAACCGAGCCCGACATCGACGACCTGGACGGCCTCGACTACATCGCCGCCCGGCTGGTCAACGGCCGGCTCACCGGCCGTCCGGTCGAGGACACCATGGACCTCGGCCGCATCGAGAAGGCGGTCCGCGAGATCCTGATCGCGGTCGGGGAGAACCCGGACCGCGACGGCCTCCAGCAGACCCCGGCCCGGGTGGCCCGGGCGTACGCCGAACTCTTCGCCGGCCTGCGGGTCGATCCGGCCACGGTGCTCACCACCACTTTCGAGGCCAACCACGAGGAACTCGTCCTCGTCCGGGACATCGACGTGATGAGCCTCTGCGAGCATCACCTGCTGCCGTTCCGGGGCAGCGCCCACATCGGCTACATCCCCGGGCCCGACGGCCGGATCACCGGCCTGTCCAAACTGGCCCGGCTGGTCGAGGTCTTCGCGCGGCGACCGCAGGTGCAGGAACGGCTCACCTCCCAGATCGCCGACCTGCTGATGGAGCGGCTGGCACCACGGGGCGTGGTGGTCGTGCTGGAGTGCGAACACATGTGCATGGCCATGCGCGGCATCCAGAAGTCGGGCGCCAAGACCATCACCTCGGCGGTACGCGGCACCCTGCAACGGGACGCCAAGTCGCGGGCCGAGGCGATGGCGCTGATCATCCCGCGCTGAGCGGCGCTCCCCATTACGGGGAACGCGCCGGGTCGGACCGTTCAGGCCGCCAGCATCGCCAGGACGATGCCGGCGGTGGTCACCACCGCCGGGACCAGGCAGACCAGGGCACCGAACCGAGGCGTCCGCTTTACCCGTTCGCCCGGCCGGGGTGGGAAGAGCCGCCCCACCGCCAGCCACCCCACGCCGAACGCGACCGCCGGTGCCGGCAGGCCGAACACCAGCGCCAGCACCGTCACCGGGCCGGTGCCGGCGACCAGATACGCCACGATCTGGAGCAGCGGCACCAACAGCCCCAGCGGCCCGTACACCAGCAGATTGCGCGGCCGGGACGGCCAGTGGGCCGCCCCGGGCAGGCCCCGGGCCGCCAGCACGTCGTCCGCGCCGTGCGCCCAGCGGTTCGCCTCCCGTAGCGCGGCCAGCACCGCCCCCGACCCACCGGCCATCGCACGGGTCGCCTCGGTCAGCTCCGGGGGCGCGGGCACCAGCGACATCGGCGGTACGCCCAACTCCCGCAGCCGGGCCTCCTGCGGCGCCAACCGGGTGCGTACCGCCGTCAATTCCTCGCGGGCAGCCTGGACCGTCCGCGCCTGCTCGCTCGCGGCGGTCGCCGCGTCCCGGCGTACCCCGTCGAGCTGACGGGTCGCGGCCAGATAGTCGGCCCACGCCACCGCCACCGGATCCGTGGAGCCGCACGCCGACGACCCGCCGGTCCGCTGCCGGACCGGCCCGGCGGCCGTGGTCGACGATCCGTCTCCGGTCACGCCGCCTCCCCGTCCACGTCACCCGGCACGTCGTACGGCACCAACACCACCCCATGCTCGGTCGGGCCGTCCCAGAGCACCACCCGCCCGGGCCGGGGTCGCCACTCCACCGGCCGACCGAACACCGGCGTGAGCTGAGCACCCGGCACCCCCGCCACCGCCACCGCGGTCAGCTTGTCGACCGTTTCCTCCGGCCCGAGCAGCGCCGCGAACGACGGCACCGTGCGCCACCAGCCGAGCAGATGCTGCCCCGCAGCCGGGCCCTCCCGCAGCAGCGTCCGCAGCCGAGCCGGTGGCAACTGCTCCGGTGGCGCCACGTCCAGCCCGAACACCACCAGGTAGGCCGGCTGCCCGGCGTCGACGACCGCGAGCAGCCCGGCGAGGTCCACCGTCTCCACCGGATGCCGGTACGCCAGCTCCCGCGCCAGATCGTCCGCAGACGAGCGCGACTCGGGATCCGGTACGGCGAGCACGAAGCGTGCCGTCCCCGGCAGGTGGTGGGCCGCCGTGCTCCGGGCGGCCATGGCCAGCAGCCGGGTCGCCTCCGGTCGGGGCCCGAGGACGGCGAGGTTGCGCCCGGCGGCCGGACCGAGCGGCACGGCCACCGTGCTCCGCGCCACGTCCACTGCCCGGCCCAGTAGCGCCGCCGGCCCCAACGCCTGCCCGGACTCGGCCGACCGGTGGCGGGGATCGTTGCGCAGCGACGGGTACGCGTACCCGGCGAAGACCACCGGCGGAACGCTGCCCTCTGGCCGGGCCTGCCACAGACGGTGTCGCAGGGCCTCCACGACATCCGATTCGTCCTGCGGATCGGGGAACCGGACCATCCGCTCGTGACCCCGGATCGCGCCACGCGGGCCGCCGAGGCCACCGGCGGTGTTCACCACCGCACTACCCACCGGCAGCCCGGCCGCAGAGTCGTTGGTCGGTTCCAACACCGGCCCGCCGCCCGGCAACGCCACCCGCACCGGGAACTGGCCGAGCAGCGAGTCCCGCTGCCCACCGTCGCGTACGCCCAAGCCCAGATCGCCCTCACCGGAGAGCACCAGATGCACCCCGTACGCCCGGCCCGTCCTGGTCAGCGCGTCCAGCCGGGCCACGACGTCGGCGGCCAACCGGTCCCGCTCGGCGAAGAGCAGCGGCAGATTCTCCACCACGCAGACCACCCGGGGCAGCCGGCGGTGCCGCCGCAGCTCGGCGAAACGTTGACCACCCGCGCGGGCGGCAGCCTCGGAACGCCGTTGAACCTCCGCCGTCAACTGCTCCAGCAGGTCCAGCACGTACTCCCGGTCGGCGGCCATCGCCGCAGCCCGCACCTGCGGGATCCACGACCGGTCCCGCTCGGTCTGCAGGAACTCCGCGAAGGACTCGCCCGCGCCGAGGTCCACCAGGTACAGCTCCAACTCCTCCGGGCCGTACCGGGCGGCGAGGCCGAGCAGCGCCGTGGTCAGGAACGTGGCGCGGCAGGCCCGCGACCGGCCGCTGACCAGCCAGTGCGGTGTCAACTCGGTGAAGCCGAGAGGCACCGGACGACCACCCGCGTCGCCGACCATGCTGCTCAGCCCGTCGGTGGCCTCCGCCTGCCACAGCTCGTCGGTCTCTGGCGGCAACAGGCCCGACAGGGACAGCCGGCTACCGGCCTCGACCTGGGCCGCGAGTCGGCGACAGACGGTGTCGACCAGTTCGGCCGGTGGATCCGACTCGACGAACACCGGCGAGTTCAACCCACCCGGCGAACCGGTGCCCGCGCTGGCGAAGGGTGCCCCGGGCGGGTCGCCCAGCAACGCGTACGCGGTCCGGATGGACAGTGCCGTGGCCCGGGGCAGCAGATCCCGTCCGGCCGCCGGCCACCCGGCGACCACCAGGTGCAGCCCGGCTGCGGGTCCCTGCTCGGCGAGCGCCTCGATCCGGGCCAGATCGGTCGCCCCGGAACCGTCCGGCAAGGCAGCGACGACCAGCAACATCGACCGGTCGTGCCGGCGGGTACCCGAGGCACCCGGCGTCACCCACCGCTCCGCCTCGGTCAACATCGCCCGCAGTCCGTCGACATCGGTGGCCGGCGGCGAGAGCACCCCGGCGTCACCGAGCGCCCCGAACGGCCCGAGCAGCTCACCCGTCGCGTCCACCGCCCGGACCAGCAGCGCCCCCGCTGGTGTCGCCGCCACCAATCGCAGCAGGACGGCCCTCAGCAGCCCGGCGACCCGAGGATCGTGCGCGTCGATGTCGACGGCCAGGTGCCCGGTGCCGACCAGCGGGACCAGCGCGGGAAAACGGGCATCGTCCAGTGGCGCGGCGGTGCCCACCCGGACGAAGGGCGGCGGGCCCTCCCCAGCGGGACAGCTCGGCTCGACCGCGTCCAGCGCGGCACCGGCCCAACCGGGCGCGAGAACTTCCGCAGCGCTCCGCAGCCGTTCGGCGAGCGCGTACTGGCGACGCTGATCGGCGGGTGCGGGGCGGGTCTCGTCGAGGAGAGCTGCCGCCGCCGTGACCGTCGCGGCAGCTCGGCGGTGCAGCGCGGCGGCACGGAGCATCCGTGCCTTCGGACCGCCCACCGCGTCCACCCCCTCCGCCCGAGGTCGGCACCAGGTCCCGGGCAGAGACGACGGTATCTCAGTCACGGCTCCTCCTCAGGGATGCGCGGCGACGCAGCGCCGGTGTTGTCGTGGATCTCACCGGTCGGCTCCGGTCAGTCACGATCTGCTGAATCTGGGGCATTGGGTCCACAGCCTTCAGCCGATAGCCTCAGGGGGTGGAATCAGTGCCGCCCCCCGCCGGTTCCCAGGTCTCCCGTGTACCGGCGCAACGGGCCCCGTCGGAGGACCTGGCGCCGCCCAGGAGCGCGCCGGCGCCACCGCAGCCTCGGCGGCGGCTGCGGAAGGTCCTGATGGTGATCACCGGGGCGGTCGCGACGCTCTGCCTGGCGGGCGGAATCACCGGTTATGTCATCTACGACCGCGCCACCACCCCGGACCGCAGTGCCCCTGATGTTGTCGTGGACAACTATCTCCGGGCATACCTGGTGAATCGGAACGATGTGCGGGCGGGACTACTAGTTTGCGAGAACAACGCTGACGTGAGCCAAATCGAGCTCCTGCGAAACCAGATCAGGGCTCGCGAAAAACAATTCGAAACCAGTATGTCGGTTAGTTGGGGAAGACTTCCGTGGAAGCAGAGTGGCAACGAGGCTGATGTGCAGGTCGACCTGACCTTCGCCGCCCAGATAGACGGCATCAGGCAGACGGATCGTCAATCTTGGAGATTCACAACGCGGTTGGATGAAACCTGGCGGGTGTGCTCCGCTGCGAGGACCTCCTGACTACTCGACCCACAGTAGGTGCACGGGTACCTCCAGTGTGGTCGGTGACTGGCCGCGCCAGGCCCAGCGGTACCACTCCAACTCGGGCGTGACCCGTACGCAGATGTCACCCTCGGCGCCGGAGTAGGTCTCGGTGACCGCGCGCAGATCACGGTGCTCGACGGTGTCGACCATGTGCACGACGCGCCGGCCGGTGACGGCGTCGGCCTCGAAGACCGGAGTGGGTGCCCGGTGGGCGGGCGCGTCCAGTGAGACGAGACGCAGGCCACTGTCCTCGGCGTCGGTGGTGCGTGAGCCCACCGTCTCGACCCAGACCCGCTCGACCGGCACCAGCGGTGCGAAGACCTCCACCTGGTCGGACTCGGCGCGGTACCACTCGTGCTCCGGGATGACCGGCACGTAGGTGCGGCTGTTCTGCACCACCCGTTCGTCGGCCCGCAGGTCGGCACGCCAGCCGAGGCCGGGCAGCCCGACCAGGACCCGTCGCCCGCGCAGCTCGACGCGGCCAGTGGCCGGCACGATCTCGATGGGGCGGGGTGGTCGCGGTGCCCAGTCCGGCTGGTCGGCGAAGGGGTCGGGAAGCGGATCGGTCATGCCGGCGGAGGCCTCATCCCGCGCCCTTCAAGGGCGCGCCCTTCGACTTCATGAAGGGCACCGGGTCGATGGCGCCTCGACTGCTGCGGTCACTGTCGACGTGCACCTCGTAGTGCAGGTGCGGCCCGGACGACTGGCCGCTGCTGCCCACCACACCGATTTGGTCGCCGGCCTGCACGGTGTCCCCCACCGAGACCAGGGGGCGGCTCGCCAGGTGGCAGTAGCGGGTGATGATGCCCTGGGCGTGCAACACGTCGACGAACCAGCCACAGCCACCCTTGCCCGGCCAACCGTCCACATCGCAGCTCAGTCGGCCGCGCCGGTCGGGGTCGCAACGCGAGACGATGACCCGACCGGTGGCCGCAACCCTGAGTACGGTGCCCTTTGGCGCGGCGATGTCCACCCCGTTGTGCGCGGGACGGCTGGCCGTCCGGAAGCCGGAGCCGACACCGCCGGGGATGGGCGCGGTCCAGCCCGAGGCGGCGATGTCGCCCGACGCGGCCGCGTCACACACCTGCTCGCCGGCGATCAGCGCCGTACGGGCGGCACCACCGGCGAGCGCGTCGACGATGCGCGAGGCGAGTTCCTCGTGCTTGGCGTACGCGTCGGGAAAGGCGCTGATCTGGACCCGTTGGGCGGCCACGGTCAGCGGCAGCTTCTCCCAGTCGGGTACGTCCACGAGCTTCTCGTAGAACTTGCGGGACGCGTACTCCGGATCCATCCGCTGCCGGACCGTTCCCCACGAGGCGCGCTGCTGGAACAGGCCGACCGAGTCGTGGTCGGCACCGACGCCCTCGTTGGGGATGTCCTGCGACTCGGCGACGGTGCGGTTGGCCAGGTTGAGTAGCCGTGACTCCTGCATCGCGGTCGCCACCGCGACGACCCAGCCCCTGGGCGGCACCTTCATCTCCTGGCCGACTTTGATGATCACCGCGGCGTTGCGCATCTGCGGCTCCCCGTAGTCCGAGAATCGGGGCATCTTGCCGGTGACGTCGACCTCGAAGTCCCCGGTGCACTCCATGCTGACCGGGTCGATCAGCTCGGCGGCCTCGCCGCCCAACTCGGTGAGGAAGAAGGCACCGGCCCCGCCCGTGCAGCAGAGCAGCGCGAGCGCGGCGGTGAGCGCCGCAGCGAGTGCGCCCACTCGGACCGGCCGCCGGCCCGGACTGCTTTCGTTGCTCATGACGGCACTCCGCTTCGCTCCGTGCCACCATGAGGCACCACCGCACCGTAACGGTGATTCACTCGCTGACGCTCGCTCATGCCTGCTCCCAGTCCACGGCGTCGACCAACCATCGTCCGTCCGGCGTCACCAGTTCGAGCCGGAGTTGTCCGGTGTCGAGAATGACCAGCGCCTCCACGAAGGTCTCACTGCGCGGGCGGACGGTGACCTCGTCGGTCAGTTCCCCGGCGGGCACTCCGGCGGGGTCCACTCCGGCGAGCTTGTCGAGGAGCGCCGGGGTCGAGAACGGGCGTAGCTCCTGATGCCACTGATCCGCGGTCTGCCCGGGGCGCCCGAGCCAGGCGGTGGCGAAGCGTTCCGCGACCCGCTCCGGGGTGGGCTCGCCAGGGCGGGTGACCGGCGACGGTGTGGTGGTCGTCGAGATCGCGCCGTCGTCGCCGGTGGTCGGGTGCACGGTGGTGATCGGCGCCGGGGGACGGTTGCTCAGTCCGGCTGTCGAGTCGTTCGGACCGGAGACCAGCCGAGCAGCAGCCACCACGCCGAGCACCAGTATCGCGATGCCGAGGGCGACGCCCAGCCGGGACCGCAGCAACCGGGTGAAGACGAACTCGATGGCGCGACGCACGACACTCACCGGGCCTCGGAGCGGACTCGCGGAGTCACCTTCTCCGGCGCGCGTTCGGCCGAGACGGGACGGTAGATGGCGTACGAGGGGTTTTCATCGGGTACGTCCGGCACCGTCCAGGAGGCAGGTTGGCGACGGCGCGGTCGGGGCGCGGCCGGCCGGCCTTCGGGGCGCCGTTCCTCCGTAGGGGCAGGCGCGCCGGTGGGTTCCCGGTCGTCCGGGCGCTGCGGAGCGGCCGGACCGCCGGTCGGGACCGGGTCCGGCCGGGCCTCCGGGCGGACCTTTGGCTGCTCCGGCGCGAGGGCCCGGCGTCGTGCCATGCCCGGTTCGGTGGTACCGCCCGGCTCGGCGACGTCGAGCCGGGCGGCGGTACGCATGTCCCGGAAGAAGCGCCGATGCCAGGAGCCGGCCGAACTGACCGCCTCGCTGCTGTCCTTTCCGCCCAGTTGGGTGATCCGCCGGTAGGGGCGCAGCAGCAGCCAGCCGACCACCCCGCACAGCCAGACCAGGACCACCTGCAGCCAGCCCGGCAGTGTGGCGGTGCTCATGATGAGGTCGACGGCGAAGAGATAGATGGCGGCACCCGTGCCGAAGATCGCGATGTTGAAGAGGGCGGCCACCACCGCGTTACCGAGGCGTCGCAGCCCGGCGCTGGCCGGACGGAGCAGGCCGATCGTGCCCAGGATCGGCGCGGCGATCACCGCCCACCGGAAGATCAGGAAGCCGAGCAGGACGAGCAGCGACGCGGTCAGGTCGAACATCGCGAAGAGCAGGGCGGCCAGTACGGCGATGAAACCCGCGCCCACCCGGTCCATGTCCCGGACACCCTGCAGGTACTCGTACGCCTCCGGATCCTCCCGCTCGATCTGCGCCGCGACCGTCATCCACTGCTGCTTCTTGGCATTGATGGTCGCGTCACGGGTCTGAGGGTTTGCGCGGATCTTCTCCGCCTCTTCCCAGGACAGCGACTTGGCGTCGTAAAGGGCGGCACCGTACTTGCGGGCGGTCTCGCTGTCGGCCGAGCCCAGCACCCCCCGCAACCAGTTTCGGTAGAGCATCGCCTCGGCAGCCGTGTCACTAGCCCGCACTGCAGGCGGGCGCTTGTCAGTACAGACGTTTGGATCGAGCATGCCGCACCGGCCGGGCGGTGTGTCCTTGGCAGCCGGACCGATAGCGTCGTGCACGACACCTAGCGTCGAAACGAGGGCACCGTCGGCGAGATTGGCGGACTTGACCGGCCAGGCGGCCAGCGCGGTCACCGCCACCATGACCACCAGCGCCCATGCCGCAGTGGTCATCGCGGCACTCATGTCGCTCTGCCGTGAGCGCCAGAGAAGGTAGAGCCCGACGACGCAGAGCGTGACGATGCCGAAGACGCTGAACACCTTCTGGTAGATCGCCTTGGTCGCCTGCTCCACCAACGGATCGGCCCAACCCCACATCGTCCCGGGGTCCCAGGCGCGCTCACGCAGGGCGTTCGAGGCGCCGACGATCGCCGTGGCGATCATGAACTCGCCGTTGGCGACGGTGTTGGTGAACTTGTAGTCCGGGTGCAGCAGCGTGGTGGCGCAGCCGGACTCGATCTTGTAGGTGCTGTAGCTGTAGCCGGCGTAGCCGTAGTCGGTGTAGTACCCCTTGGGGCCAGGCAGCTTGGAGGCCTCGGGGCGGGAGGCGAACCAGCCGGCCATGCCGGAGTCCGGCGCGGTCGGTGTCGGGGGGTTCAGGCAGGTCGCCTCCGACTCTGCGACCTGCTGGAGCTTAGCCACGCAGGCCCGGAAGTCGACCTGCCACTCCTGCACGGTGCACAGGTCGGCGGAAGCCTGGTACGCGACCGGGGCGGCGTACGCGGGTGTGGCGGTGAGCCCGGGCCAACTGATCGTGGCGCCGGCGAGGACGCCGAGTGCCAGGAGGAACGCCGTGATCCTTGCCCGGGCCCTCGCCATGTCACGCCTCCATGTCAGGCAGGACGGTCGGCAGCACCCCTGCGGCGGCGGCGATGGCGGCGGGGGTGGTGTCGAGGTGGCTCAGCAGTCCGTCCACGTAGGAGACGTCGACTCGGACCTTCTGCACCCGGCCGTCGACGTCGCGCATGATGAACTCCCGGAAGCCGAGCCGGTGGGCGGAGGTCGCGTCGGCGGTGGAGAGCGAGGCGAGGGTGGCCTCGTACCCGTCGTCCACCGGTACGCGCAGCAGCCGCAGTGCCTCGGAGGCGATCTCGGCGTCCTCGGCGATCCGGCCGACGAAGACGGTGGAGACGAGGTTCTGCACGTCGAGGCCGAGGATGTCCCGCGGGTTCTGTGAGGCGACCAGCGCGGCGAGGTTCCACTTGCGGGAGTCGCGGGCGAGCCGGACCAGGAACGAGCGGCCGGATCGCCACCCCTCCATGAAGTGCGCCTCGTCGAGGCCCACCAGCTTGCGGGACGACATCGAGCCGCCGTAGCAGCGGCGAACCGCCAGTCGGTGTGCGGTGTGCAGCATCGGCAGCGCCAACGCCTCTTCGGCCGACCAGTACTCGCGTTCGATCTTGAGGTCGGGCAGCCGTAGGCCGGCCATGGTGATCACGGTGAGTGCCGCGTCCGGGCCGAGCAGCCCCTCCGGTGGCCGGCCGAAGAAGAGCATGGCCAGCGGCATCTCGGCGGTGTCCAGCAGCAGGTTGGCCAGTTCCCGGCCGGCATCGTCGTCGAGCTGCCCGAGGCAGGTGACCACGTCGTCCAGCGTGGAGGTCTCCTCGGCGGGCACCTGGCGTACGGCGTGCCGGAACAGGGTGGCGGTGGACGCCTCGCGGGCCACCTGCGGCGGCACCAGCATCATGCAGATGTCCTGCACCAGCATCCGCCGCTCGGCCCGGGCGTTGGAGACCGCGATCTCGAACTCGCGGTCACCGGAAGCGCCGCTGCTGAACTCGCTGCGCGACGGCGTCGGGATCAGCGAGTACGGTGCGAGGGTGCCGTGCTCGGAGCCGGTCAGGTTGAGCACCCGCGAGTACGGCCGCAGCTCCGGCATCGCGCAGAGCCTGGCCAGCGGGCCGGACGGGTCGAGCAGGGTCACCTGGACGCCGCGCCGAGCGGCCAGGTAGCCCAGCGCGCCGAGCAGGGTCGATTTGCCACCGCCCGGCTCGGCCACGAAGACCGCGAGGCCGGAGCGTTCGCGGACCTCCATCGGGAAGTGCAGGTCGAGGAAGACCGGCCGGCGGCAGGTGCCCGCGGTACGCCCGATCAGGTCGCCCCGGCGGTCGCCGACCGTCGACGCGGCCTGGGGCAGCGCCGCCGCCAGCAGGGGGACCGGCATCCGCCGGACGTACCCGGTGTTGGCGACCGGCTCTCCGGGGATGAACTCGCGGGCCAGCCAGTCCTGGTTCTTCGGGTGCTGGAGGGAGACGCGCAGTTCGCGCGAGTAGAGCTGGATCAGCCGCCGGGCCCGCTCCAGGCACTCCTCCCGGGTACGCCCACCCACCGCGATGCGGTGCCAGCCGTGCGCCCGGGCGGACTCGACCGGCAGGCCGGTGGTCATCTCGTCGCCGATCACCAGGGCGCGCTTGGCCAGGCGTTCCAGCTCGGGCGGCGCGTCGATGCCGTGCTCGGCGTAGTCGAGCTGCTGCGACCGGATCATCCGGAGGCGGTGCTCCAGGTTCCGGAAGGAGTCACCGGAGCCGAGGATGTCGACCCGGGTGGAGAGTTCCATCGGCCACGGCAGCCGCTCATGGAAGTGCAGCCATGGCTCGTGCCGCTCGGGGATCTCCAGCGGCTCCATCCGGCCGACGGCGAGCACCGCCACGTGCCGTTCCTCGCCGGTCATCCGGTTGACCAGCTTGACCGTCGAGCCGTACGGGGTGCGGTAGCGCTCGACCTGTTCGGTGAGGGCCAGCAGGTCTCCGCGTTCCCAGCGCCCGTCGGTGATGGGCGAGAGAGCCCCGGGCGGCGCCATGCAGAGCGCCACCGAGCGGTAGAGCAGCCATTCCAGTTCCTGCGCGGTGACTCGGCGGCCGCGCATGCCGAACGCGCCCAGGACCTCGTCGAACTGTTCGACGGTGCGTCCGAGCTTGCGTCGTTCACCTTCGGCCACGCCTCGCCCGAAGGTGCGCAGCAGCCGTTCGGTGAGCGAGTCGCCGAGCGAGCGGCGGGCGAAGGTGACGCCGAGGTAGGTCTGCCCTTCGGCGTGGTTGACCGAGAGCAGGTGTCGTTGCGCCGCGACCAGGTGGTCGGCCCAACTGGTGGTGTCGGGGACGTCCGGCAGCGGAGCGGCGGTGTTGGCGTCGATGGTGCGGGCCCACTCGTCGGCCGGGAAGGGCCGGGTGGTGCGCCGCAGGTGCAACCGGAATCCGGCCAGGCCGGCGTACTGCTCGGAGATGGCCGAGAGCAGCGCCTCCCGCTCGGCGTCCGGCCGGAACGCCCAGCGCACCTCCGGCAGGCAGTACCAGGCGGTGACGGTGTTGGGGGTGAAGGTCAGGTGACCGGCGATCTCGGTGATGGCCAGTTCGACAGCCGGGTCCCGGTCGCCGAACTTGATCTTCGGCGGGCGGACGCGTGTCGGCTTTACCGGACGGTCACGCCGGTCCACCGAGCGCTGCCGGGGCGCGGCGGTCGTGCGCGCGGCCGGCGCCGGCGTCCGGCGCGGCGGCGGCGCGGTCTCCGCCGGGCGGGCCTCGTCGGCCGGCGGCCGTTCCTCGTGGGCCGGGCGTGGCTCGCGCGCCGGACGGTCGTCGCGGGTCGGTCGTTCGTCGACGCCGGGGCGGGCGGAACGCTCGGCCCGGGTCGGCTGGTCGTCGACGGGCGGGCGGGCGTTCGGGAGCCTGTCGGTCGTCGGCGCGGGCGTGCGGGGCGGAGTCGGCGGTACGGCGGGTGCGGTGACCACGGGGGGCTCGGCGGCGGGTCGGGCGACGACGGAGGCCGGGCCGGTGGCCTGTGCGGGCAGGTGCGGTGCTGACGACCGCTGGGTCACCGGTGCCGGGGGGACGACCGGTGGTGGGGGCGGTGCCTGCTGCGGCACGCTCCGCGCGGGGAGGGCGTTGCCCCGCTGGGCGGAACCCGGTCGGGCGTAGGTGCCGCCGAACAGGTCCAGGAAGGGCGAGTCGATGTCGGCCCCGTCCCGGGGTGCCGGTGGCGGCGACGCGGGTTCGGCCGACACCGACAGGCGTTGCGGCGGACGGGGGGCCTGGAAGACGCCGACGCCGCCGTGACCGGGAGTGGTGGCGAGCGCCGGATCCAGGCCGCCGTCGTCGAGCTCACCGGCCTGCGGGTAGTCAAAGGATCGCGCACGGTTACCGTGTGGTGCGGCCGGGCGCCCGGCCGGGGATCCCGGCGTGGAGGAGGGGCTCATGCGACCGCCCTACCCGCGTCCGTGGTGGCCGTCGGGAAGCCGCGTGTCGCCTCGGCGGTGCCGGGGTCGCCCGGCAACCGGAGGGACGGCCGGTACGGCGTGCAGCCGGTCATGCGAGTTCCTCCCGGATTCTGATCCTGCTGCCGACCATGCGCGGGTCGCGCTGCTCGGCGGCCGGCTCCCGGGTGCGTCGCCAGTCGGTCAGCGCGGTGCGGATCACCATGCGCGCCGGCCGGTCCGGGTCGACGTACCGGAAGACGAACGAGGTGGTCACGATGGCGAGGGCGATCTCCCAGGCGGGGAAGAGTTCGACCTGCAACGTGAACAACCAGTGGATGAACATGTAGAGGGGAACGAGCAGCATGAACAGCCCGTACTGGGCGTACGGCAGGTGGACCGGAAGGGTGTAGCCGGGCGGCCCGAGATAGACCAGGCGGGCCCGGTAGATGTCGTCGTCGGTGCGCAGCCGCATGTCGTGCCCGCGCCTATTCGAAGATCAGGTTGATCAGGAAATCGCCGATGAAGAAGAGGGTGGCGGCGCCGGCGATGAAGGCCAACCCGACGATCGCGATGGCGGAGCTTGTCAGCACCTTGGAGATCTCGCCCCGGCTGGCGCGGCCGATGAAGATGACACCCAGGACGGCGAGCAGGATCGGCGCGATCTTGCTGGCGAAGAAGGTGACGACGCCTTCGGTGTTGATCCCGCTGGGCTCGTCCGCGGCGAGCGGGATCGACGACGCCACAGTGGAGAGCAGGTGGGCGGCGCTGCTCGACGCCGCTTCCATCAGCTCGATGGCGATCACTGGAACCTCCCCAAGTCGCGGCCGGCGGTGCCGCGGTGGTGCAGTAGGCAAGCCTTGCGGGACGGTGCTCGGTCGGTACAGCGCCCGAGACCCTGTGTGCGTCACTCGCCACGCATAGTGGCAATTTTTGGGCGAATTACCCCGCTTCGGCCCTCCCCTCCACGCCTCGCCATCTCGATGCTGGGCAATTCCACAGCGTACGGGCCGCCCCCCTTTGCGACAAGCCGCGAAGAGGCTGCCCGAAGCTGCCCGGACGACCGATCGTACACGCGTTCTAATTGCCATGTCAGCGTCCGGATCGCGGGCCTGCTCAGGGTGGTGGGACGGACCGGTACCGTCTAGTCGTGACCGATCTGGTACGGGCCCCGGCCCCGGTGGTGATGGGCGTCCTGAACGTCACGCCCGACTCGTTCTCCGACGGCGGACGCTACGCCGACGTCGCCGCAGCCGTCGCACACGGCGTCCGGCTGCGCGCCGAGGGAGCGGCGTTGGTGGATGTCGGTGGAGAGTCGACCCGGCCCGGTGCCGACCGGGTGGACGCCGACACCGAAGCGGCCCGGGTGCTGCCGGTGATCCGGGAGCTGGCCGCGGCCGGCGTACCGGTCAGCATCGATACCACCCGGGCCCGGGTCGCCGAGGCGGCCCTCGCCGCCGGGGCGGTGGTGGTCAACGACGTCTCCGGGGGCCTGGCCGACCCGGACATGGCCCGCGTCGTCCGGGACGCCGACTGCCCCTGGGTGCTCATGCACTGGCGCGGCCACTCCCGGCGGATGAGCGAGCTGGCCAGCTACCGCGACGTGGTCGCCGACGTCCGCGCCGAACTGCGCGAGCGGGTGGAGGCGGCGCTCGTCGCCGGGGTGTCCGAAAACCGACTGATCATCGACCCGGGCCTCGGCTTCGCCAAGACGGCGGCGCACAACTGGCAGCTCAGCGCCCGGCTGCCGGAACTGCTCGACCTCGGCTACCCGCTGTTGTTCGCCGCGAGTCGCAAGTCCTACCTGGGCCTGCTGCTGGCCGGGCCGGACGGCACCCCGCGACCCACCGGCGGGCGGGCGGCGGCCACCGTCGCGACCAGCCTGCTCGCGGTCGCCGCCGGCGCCTGGGGGGTACGCGTGCACGACGTGCGCGCCACCGTCGACGCGCTTGCGGTCTGGCAGGCCAGCGGCGCTCCCCGGCTCGGCGCCACGCCGGACTCCACACCGCCGGTGGGTGCGGGTGCGCCCGGAGCCGACCGGGAGGCACGACGATGAGCGACCGGATCGAGCTGACCGGCCTGCGGGCCCACGGCCGGCACGGGGTGTACGACTTCGAACGCGCCCGGGGGCAGGAGTTCGTCGTCGACGCCGTCCTGGAGTTGGACCTCGGCCCCGCCGCGCGCTCCGACGACGTGGCCGACACGGTGCACTACGGCGAGCTGGCCGAACACCTGGTCGCGGTGATCACCGGCGAGCCGGTCAACCTGATCGAGACACTGGCCGACCGGTTGATCGAGGTCTGCCTGGCCGATCCACGGGTGTCCGCCGCGACGGTGACCGTACACAAGCCCGAGGCGCCGGTGCCGCACACTTTCGGCGACGTGGCCGTGACGATGCGTCGGGCGCGTACCCGATGACGCGGGCGGTGCTCTCCCTGGGCAGCAACCTGGGTGACCGCCTGGACCACCTGCGTTCTGCCGTGGCCACGTTCGGCGAGAGCGTGCTGATGGTCTCGGGCGTGTACGAGACGCCGCCCTGGGGCGACACCGCCCAGCCGGCTTACCTGAACGCGGTGGTGCTGGTCGGCGACGTGGCCGCGGGGCCGTACGACTGGTTGGCGCGGACCCGGGCTGCCGAGCAGGCCGCCGGGCGGGTCCGCGACCCGGAGCGGCGTTTCGGTCCCCGCACGCTCGACGTCGACGTGATCGCGGTCTGGGGGGACGACGGTGAGCCGGTGCTCAGCGAGGATCCCGAGCTGACCCTGCCGCATCCCCGGGCGCATCTGCGGGCCTTCGTGCTGCGGCCGTGGATCGACATCGCGCCCTACGGCCGGTTGCCCGGACACGGCTGGCTGACCGATCTGCTCACCTCCGGGCCACTCGCCGCCGAGGTCGCGGAACTGAGCCCACGACCGGATCTGACGTTAGAGTCGACGCCATGAGCGAGCGCAGCGTAGTCGACACGGGCGAGCGCGGCGGGCGGGTCGTCAGGCGCGGTGCCACGGTGGCCGAGGTCGGCACGCGGCTGCACGGAGGGCGGGCATGACGCGATCCGTACCTCCCGACGAGTCACGGATGGGCCCCACCCGCATCTCGACCCTGGCGGTCGCCGCCCTGGCCGCCGCCGCGGCCACCTGGCTGCTGATCAGCAGCTTCTACTACAGCGGATTGCCGCCACTGCCCTGGCTGCCGGTGGTGACCCTCGCCGGGCTCGCCGTGCTGGAGGCGTACGCGGCGGTCAACACCCGTGGTCGCATCGAGCGTCGGCCCGGCCGCGACCCGGTCAACCCGTTGATGGTCGCCCGGTTCGTCGTCCTGGCCAAGGCGTCAGCACTGGTCGGGGCCATCTTCGCCGGGGCGTACGCCGGGCTGGTCGGCTGGCTGCTGGTGCAGACCACCCGGGCGGCGGACGCGGACCGGCCGGCGGCGATCGCCGGTCTGGTGGCGTCGGTGGCCCTGGTGGCGGCGGCACTCTGGCTGGAACGCTCCTGCCGGGTTCCGGAGCAGCCGGAGGACGAGCAGGAACCCGACGACGGGGAGAGCCGACCTCCTCGACGCTGAGCGCGGGGTTACGTCCGGCTCCGCCACGCGGGTACGGTGCCTGCGACCAGAAGGTGACGGTCCCCGCCGGAGCGTCGATGGGTTCCCGGCGGCCGCTGGGAGGCAACGATCATGGCGTACGACGACCCGGGCCGGAGCGGACTCCCGGAACCGACCTCCGCCGTTCCCGTCGCGGTGACCGAGCCTGGTCCCGACGACCCGCAGTGCGAGACCGGCCCGGATCGCTTCGGCGTGCACATCGTCTGGGAGACGCTCCTGCTGTTCGGCTTCGCCGCGCTGGTCTACCTGGTCTGGCGGGAGGACCCGGCGGTACTGCGGGGCAGCGGGCTGCGCGTCCTCATCGTCGAGGTGGTCGCCCTCGGCCTGCTGGCGCTGGCCGCCGGGCTGAGTCTGCGGACCGCTGCGGTGAACCTGGCGATCGGACCGGTGGCGGTCGCGGCCGGGCTGCACTTCGCCGAGCAGTCGGACCGGGGGCTGGTCGAGGCCGTCGGGCTGGCCGGTGGCGTGGCCGCCCTCGGCGGACTGCTGCTGGGGCTGCTCGTCGTGGTGCTGCACGTGCCCGGCTGGGCGGCCAGCCTGGCGGGCGCGGCCGGTGTGATCGTCTACATTGAGCAGCGCTCCGCACCGGTGCTGGTGCAGGGGGACTTCGACCCGCTCGGTGTCGCCGGCCAACTCTTCGTCGGCTTCGCCGCGATCGCGGTGTTCGGCGCGTTGTTCGGGGCGCTGGGGCCGATCCGCCGGCTGGTCGGCCGGTTCCGTCCGGTCGCCGATCCGGCTCGACGGCGGGGGACGGCCGCCGCGGTCGTCACCACCCTGGGGTACGTCGTCTCCACCGTCCTGGCGATGCTCGCCGGTGCGCTCGTCGCCTCCGCCGAGGGCGCGGTGACCCCGGCCACCGGGCTGGACTGGACGGTGCTGGCCTTGGGCGTGGCCGTCCTCGCCGGCACCAGCGCCTTCGGGCTGCGTGGCGGGGTGTTCGGCACGTTGCTGACCGCCGGCGCGATCGGCCTGTTCCTCGCGTACGCGCAGACCCGTGGCTGGACGGTCAGCCGGTGGGCGGTCGGCGGGGTGGTGCTGGCCGCCGGTCTGGTGGTCACCCGGCTGGTCGAGGCGTACGGGCGGCCGGCCCCGATGTTCACAGCCGCGCCGCCGCCCCCGCCGCCGGACGTCACCAACGGCGGCGGATGGACGTTGCCACGGCCGGAGCCGGTCGGTGACTGGCCGCCCATGCCACCGGCGCAGCACCCCTTGAACACCACCGACCCGTGGGGGCCGCGTCGGTGGGAGACCGGCCCGCGTCCCTGGGACGCCGAGGACCGGTGACGGCCCGTTGTTCCGCGTGCCGTCGACGCGCCGAATGTGATCTCGGCGGTTAGGCTCGGTCCATGACCGACACATCATCGATCTCCGGCGGCCGGTCGTTCGAGGAGTTGGACGCCCTCTCCACCGAGGAACTGCGCGAGCAGGCGTTCGCGCTCGCCCGGGAGAACCGGGACGTGAAGTTCTTCTGGTCGGTGCTGCGGCGTCTGCCGAACGCGGACGAGGCCGCCGCCCTGGACGGCGCGCCGAACTCGGTGGGGCCGACGATCGACGAGGCCGTCGCGCTGTGGCGGGAGATGACCGGTCACGGCTACGAGGAGTCTGCACCGCTGCTGCGTGCCGCCTTCATCGACTACCTGATGAAACACTGACCGGCCGGGTCGGTACCGACCGCCGAACAGGGCGTACCACCATAAAGTGCGCCTCGCGTTTGCCCATGTCGATGTGCTGGGAACTAGCGGGGCCATGGCTCTCACCAATCGTTACAAGTCCGCACCGGGCGCCGGTACGCTCGCCGCGCTCATTCTCGTCCTGGTCTTCGGCAGCCCCTGGTACGCCGACTGGGCGCGGGACAACACCGATCCGGACAGCGCCGGCGGGTGGTTCCTGAGACTTCTCGCCTGGCCGGCCTGGCGGTTCGACTCGTCCGACTCGATCCAGGAGATCTTCGCCGCTGATCTGAAGGCGATCCTCGTGGTCGTGATGACCTTCGTCTTCCTCTATCTCCTGCCGGGCTCGCAGCTCGCCCGCGCCCGGGGCACGCTCAGCCAGTTCTTCGCCGGCTGGGCGGCGTATGTCTTCGCGGGGGCCTTCGCCGCCCTGCTCACCGCGCTGATCCGGACCAACCCGTCGCTTCTCGGCGCCTTCCAGGCCGCCGGTGACGGCGCCGAGTACGGGCTGTTCACCGGCTGGATCATCGGCATCGCCACCCTCGGTGGTTACCGGGGACGTCGCTGACCCGTCGGCCGAGCCGGGCCCGCCGCAGCGGTGGGCCCGGCTCGGTGCGGATCCGGGCGCGGCGTACGGCGTCGCCGGTGATGGCTCAACCGGTCGGTTCGGCCAGCGTGAGCACGCGTTCCCGGCTGAGCAACCCCACCGGGCGGCCCTCCTCGGTGACGAGGGCCCGGCCCTGCGCCGAGGTGAGCAGCACCGCCAACGCGTCGTACGCGGAGCCGCCCAACGGCACCGAGGGCAGGTTCGCCGCACCGTCGGCCGGCAGCGGGTCGAGCACCTCCCGGGTCAGCGGGGTGACCGCCAGCCGCCGGATGCCCCGGTCGGCGCCGACGAACTCGCGGACGAACGGGGTGGCGGGGCTGCCGAGCAGGGCCGCCGGGGTGTCGTACTGCTCCAGGTGGCCGCCCTCGGAGAGCACCGCGATGCGGTCGCCGAGCCGTACTGCCTCGTCCAGGTCGTGGGTGACCAGCACGATGGTCTTGCGGACCGCAGCCTGGAGCCGCAGGAACTCCTCCTGCAACCGGGTCCGCACGATCGGGTCCACGGCGGAGAACGGCTCGTCCATCAGCAGCACCACCGGGTCGGCCGCGAGCGCCCGGGCTACGCCGACCCGCTGCCGCTGACCGCCGGAGAGTTCGTGCGGGTAGCGTCGGCCGAACTGCGCCGGATCGAGGCCGACCAGTTCCAGCAGTTCGTCGACGCGGCGCCGGGCCCGGTCCCGGGGCCAGCCGAGCAGGCGGGGCACGGTGGCCACGTTGGCGGCCACCGTCTGGTGCGGGAACAGGCCGACGTTCTGGATGACGTAGCCGATCTGCCGCCGTAGCTGCACCGGGTCGACCTGGGTGACGTCGGAGTCGCCGAGCACGATCCGGCCGGAGGTCGGCTCGATCAGGCGGTTGACCATCCGCAACACGGTCGACTTGCCGCAACCGGACGGCCCGATCAGCACGACCAGCTCGCCCGCGTCGATGTGCAGGCTGAGGTCGCGGACCGCCTCGGTGCCGTCCGGATAACGCTTGCCGATGCCGTCGAGAGTGATCGACGCCGCGCGCTGACCGTCGTCGGCGGCCGGGGTAACGTCCACGTATGTCCTTCCGCCTGAGCTACCGGGCCGACCCGGGTAACCCGTGGTTCTCCTGGCAGTACGTGCGGGACAACTCTGAGACGGTGCTGGCCGCTCTGCGTGACCACACCACGCTGACCCTACGGGCGGTGCTGATCGCGGCGCTGATCGCCATCCCGTTGGCCGTCGTGGCGTACTGGTTCCGGCCGTTGACCGGTCCGATTCTCGCACTCACCGGGGTGCTCTACACCGTCCCGTCCCTGGCGTTGTTCGCGTTCATCGCGCCGTACCTGGGCATCGGGGTCGCGACGGTGCTCAGCGTGGTGGTGCTCTACGCGCTGCTGGTGATCGTCCGTAACGCCGTCGCGGGGCTCAACCAGGTGCCGAGCGAGGTGCGCGAAGCGGCCGAGGGCATGGGCTACGGCCGCTGGGGTCGGCTGTTGCGGGTGGAGCTGCCACTGGCCCTGCCCGGCATCCTCACCGGCCTGCGGCTGGCCACGGTCTCCACTGTCGCCCTGGTCACCGTCGGCGTGGTGATCGGGCGGGGCGGGCTCGGGCAGATCATCTTCGCGGGCTTCCAGAACAACTTCTACAAGGCCCAGATCATGACCGGAACGCTGCTCTGCGTGCTGCTGGCGTTGGTGCTCGACCTGTTCCTCGTCGGCGTCGGTCGGTTGCTCACCCCGTGGCTGCGCGGGCGGGTCGGATGAGCGCCGTCGCGGCGGGCGGCCGGCGGGTCCGGATCGGCGGGAGGACGTTATGAATCCCGTGGAACAGGCAGTGCTCTGGCTCAACGACCCGTTGAACTGGACCAACCCGGGCGGGGCGCTGGACCGGCTCGGTGAGCACGTGAGCATGTCGGCCGTGGCCGTGCTGCTGGGCTGCCTGGTGGCCTGGCCGCTCGGACTGTGGCTGGGGCACACCGGCCGGGGCGGCGGGTTGGTGGTGCTGGTCTCCAACCTCACCCTGGCGGTGCCCACGCTGGCGCTGCTGACCATCCTGCCGTTGACGTTCCTCGGCTTCGGCCGCCCGGCCGTGGTGGTCGCCCTGGCGGTGTTCGCGGTGCCCCCGCTGCTGGCCAACGCGTACACCGGGGTGCGGCAGGTGGACCCGCAGATCCGGGAGGCGGCGCGGGGGATGGGGATGACCGGCGGGCAGGTGCTGCGCCGCGTCGAGTTGCCGCTCGCGGTGCCCTACCTGGCCGCCGGGTTCCGTACCGCCGCCGTCCAGGTGGTCGCCACGGCGGCCCTGGCGACCTTCGTCAACGGTGGTGGCCTGGGGGAGATCATCCGATTCGGCTTCGGGCTGAGCATCGCGGTCGGCGGCGGTCAGATCCTCGCCGGTGGCCTGCTGGTGGCCGCCCTCGCGGTCAGCGTCGAACTGATCTTCGCGTGGGTCGAGCGGATGGTCACCCCGCGCCCGCTGCGTCGCGTCCGGCGTCGGGCCGCACGACGCGCGGCGGACGCGGTCACCGGGACCTGAGCCGCCCGGTCTCCCCGGTCCGAACGGCCCCTCAGGCTGCCGCCGTGGACGGATGGTGACGTTCCAGTGACGAAGTTCTCTCCGAGTTGTCGGTGCCGGCCGCCACGATGTTGGGTGGGGACTGCGGGCGGCCGAAGCGGATCGCCCGTCGGACACGCGGCCGGCCCGAGGGGGTCGCGCCGGGACACGGAAGGCGGGCACATGCGCGCAGGTAGAAAACTGTCCATCGCGTTCGTCGGCGCGATCGCCGCCGCAGGTGTGCTGGCCGGGTGCGGCGAGGCCGGTTCGTCCGGCACCGAGGCGCCGCAGCAGGGCGCCTCGGGGGAGGGCTGCGCGCCGGTGGCCGGTGAGCAGCTCATCGCCCTCGACGACGACAAGTCCCTGCAGAACGCGGACAACATCATTCCGGCGATCAACAGCGAGGTGGCCACGCCGCAGCTCGTCGCGGCGCTGGACAAGGTCTCGTCGGTGCTCGACACCCCGAAGCTGGTGCAGCTCAACAAGGCGGTGGACGTGGACCGCAAGAGCGCCCAGGTGGCCGCGCAGGAGTTCGCCACGGCCAATTCGACGGCCGACGGGGTCGAGCGGGGACCGGGCGGACGTGTCACGGTGGGTGCCGGAAACTTCACCGAAAGTGAGATCATCGCCGAGCTCTACAAGATCCAGCTGACCGCGGCCGGCTACCAGGTCACCGTCCAGCAGATCGGCAACCGGGAGCTGTACGAGCCGGCGCTGGAGAAGGGCGAGATCCAGGTCGTGCCGGAGTACGCGGCCACCATGGCCGAGTTCCTCAACGGCAAGGCGGGCGGCGGCCAGCCGGTCTCCTCGCCGGACGTGGAGGCCACCGTCACCGCTCTGCGTGGTCTCGGCGAGAAGGCCGGCATCAGCTTCGGTGCCCCGGCCGCCGCGCAGACCCAGAACGCGTTCGCGGTGACCCAGGAGTTCGCCGACAAGTACGGCGTACGGACCCTCTCCGAGTTGGCCGAGAAGTGCTCGGGTACGGCCACCGTGCTGGGCGGCCCGCCGGAGTGCCAGGAGCGCCCGTTCTGCAAGCCCGGCCTGGAGGAAAAGTACGGCCTGACGGTCGGTTCCTTCTCCTCGCTCGACGGTGGCGGCCCGTTGACCAAGACCGGTCTGCGTAACGGCACGATCAGCGTCGGCCTAGTCTTCTCGACCGACGCGGCGTACGCGCAGAGCTGACCCGTCGACACCTGGCGCCCTCGGCCGATCCGGCCGGGGGCGCCGCGTCGTCGCTGGTCCCCCGGAGAGTCCGGCGAAATCGGCGCATCGCCGACCGAAAGGTCTTCCCTTGAGCCGTTCCCACCCGCCGCAACTCTCGGTAGGGTGGGGACCCATGCCTGCCCCGGTGCCCGCCGACGCGCGCAACAAGAAACTGCTCACCGCGCTCTTCTGGGGCGGTGTGGCCCTGGCCCCCGTCGCGGCGCTGATCCTGCTCGTGGCCGACGGCAACGGCCCGCTACGGTTCGCCGCCGTGCTGGCCATCATGGCCGTGGTGCTCATCGGCCTCTCCATCGCGCTGAAGACCGAGGGAGACGGTTCGGTCCAGGGCGAGGAGTTGCGCGAGGAACTGGAAGAACTCCGGCGCGAGTTGCGGGGCGAGATCGTGGCCGCCGCCCAGCGCGGCAACCAGGCGCTCGACGAGGCCCGGCGGGTTCAGGAGGCGTTGGCCGGGCTGCGGCCTCGGCTCGACGCAGGCGCTGCTCAGCTGGCCGGTGCCGATGAGGCACCCGGCCCGGGGCGGGCCCGGGTGTCGGCGCCCGCTCCGGAGGCACCGCCCCGGTACGCCGAGCGACCCGCCGGAGCGGCCGGCACCTACGGTGCGGCCCGGGTCGCGGAGCCCGCCGCCGGGGAGTACGGCGGAGCTCCGGCCGGTGAGCCCGACGCCGCTGCGGCCGGCGGGCTCCACGACGAACGTCTGGCGTCGCGAGGCGGTGACGACCGGCCGACCGGGTACGGCGCCGACCGCCCGGCCGGCACCGCCGGCGTCTACGGCGCGGCCAACCGCCAGGAGGCGGACAACCGCTCGGGTGACCAGGCACACCGCCCGCACGGGGTGGTCCGGCACACCGAGACCGTGCACGTCACCACCCGGCACACCGTCGTGGACGGCGGTGTCGGTGAGTCCGGCGGCCGGTACGGCGGCTACGGGACGTCCTGGCAGGAGGAGCGGTCCCGGGGTGGTCACGCCGCCGAGCGGGACGACCGGTCGTGGTCGGACGCGGACGAGCGTTCCCGCCGGGGCGAGAGCCGTTCCTGGTCGGCCCCGCCCGGCCGCGAGGAGGAGCGGCCCTGGTCCGGTGCGGCCCGGGCCGACGACCGTCCCCGGTCCGGCCGGGCGCGAGAGGAGGACGCCTCCTGGTCGGAACCGCACCACGAGCGGTCCTGGCCCGGCTCGCGCGATGACCGCGCCGGTCACCGGGACGACCGCGCCGCCTACCGGGACGAGTACACCGGCTACCGGGACGACCGGGAGACAGGCCGGGACGACCGGGGACGAGACGGTGACGCCGCGTGGCGGGAGGCGGCTCCCGAGGCCCCGGCCGCGAGCCGGACGGCCCGGCCGGACGACACCGGAGAGTACTGGGCGCAGATGCGCGCCGGTGACCGCTGGGCCGCCGTACGCGACGACGACCAGGGCCGGGAACTGCGGGTCGGTGAGCGGCGCGCCGAGGTGCACGCCGACCAGACCGGCGCCGAGTACCGGATGCAGGACCGCTGGGCCAGCGTGCGGCAGGACGAGCCACGGCGTGGCGGTGCCCGCGACGAGACGTGGCAGGAGGGCTGGCGAGAGCCGGAGGCCCAGCCGGCGCTGCCGCCCGGCGGGGTCCCGGTGCCGCAGGAGTGGCGGCCACCTCGCCAGCACGGTCACCAGCCCGAACCGGTCCGGGGGCGCCCCGAACCGGAGCCGTACGGGCGGCGGCGTCAGGCCGAGGAACCCGGCTACGACCGGCAGGGCTACGAGGCCGACCGGGACCGCTGGCGCTGACCGGTCCCGGCCTACTTGTCGATGTCGCCGACCACGAAGAACATCGAGCCGAGAATGGCGATCAGGTCCGGCACCAGGCAGCCCGGCAACAGCGTGGCGAGCGCCTGCACGTTCGCGTACGACGCGGTGCGCAGCTTCAGCCGCCACGGGGTCTTCTCGCCCCGCGACACCAGGTAGTAGCCGTTGATGCCGAGCGGGTTCTCCGTCCAGGCGTAGGTGTGACCCTCAGGCGCCTTGAGCACCTTCGGCAGTCGCGTGTTGATCGGCCCGGTGAGCCGGTCCACCCGGTCCAGGCACTGTTCGGCCAGGTCCAGCGAGGTGTACACCTGGTCGAGCAGGACCTCGAAGCGGGCGTGGCAGTCGCCGGTGGTGCGGGTGACCACCGGCACGTCGAGCTGGTCGTAGGCCAGGTACGGCTCGTCGCGGCGCAGGTCCAGGTCCAGCCCGGAGGCCCGGGCGACCGGCCCGGAGGCGCCGAACGCGGCGGCGTCGGCGGCGGAGAGCACCCCCACCCCGACGGTCCGGGCCAGGAAGATGTCGTTGCGCCGGATCAGGTTGTCCAGGTCGGGCAGTCGGCGACGTACCTCGCCGATGGCGGCGCGGGCGCGGCCGGTCCAGCCGGAGGGCACCTCCTCCTTGAGGCCGCCGACCCGGTTGAACATGTAGTGGATCCGCCCGCCGGAGACCTCCTCCATAACCGCCTGGAGCGTCTCCCGTTCCCGGAAGGCATAGAACATCGGCGTGATCGCGCCGATCTCCAGCGGGTACGAGCCGAGGAACATCAGGTGGTTGAGCACCCGGTTCAGCTCGGCCAGGGCCATCCGCAGCCAGGTGGCCCGCTCCGGCACCTCCATGCCCATCAGCCGTTCCACGGCGAGCACCACGCCCAGCTCGTTCGCGAAGGCGGAGAGCCAGTCGTGCCGGTTGGCCAGCACAATGATCTGCCGGTAGTCGCGTACCTCGAACAGCTTCTCCGCGCCCCGGTGCATGTAGCCCACGATCGGCTCGGCGGCCACCACCCGTTCGCCGTCGAGGGCGAGCTTGAGCCGCAGCACACCATGGGTGGAGGGGTGCTGCGGCCCGATGTTGAGCACCATGTCCGTGCCGAGCTGCTCCCCGCCGGTGCCCGCCACCAACCCGGCGCCGGTGCCGACGGTCAGCTCGCGCAGGTCGCCCATGGTCATGCCCGCCATCGTGCCATGAACGTCAGGGCCGCACTGGCAGCCGGTCGACGGCAAGGTCGACCGGCTGCCAGAGCCACAGGTGTCCGCCGAGCCCGGTCGGATCGGTCAGCTCGGCCACCGCCGTCGCCTCGGCCAGCGCCCGCACGTACCCGGCCGGGTCCTGGTAGGCCAGGCGCAACGGTGGCCGCGCGCCGTCGGCACCGAGCGCCCGCAGCCCCTCCCGCTGAGTCCCCAGGGAGTACGCACACCGCGCGACCCGCTCACCGGCGGAGGCGACCGAGTCCATCGCGACGTGCGCGGTCACATCACACGAGCCGTCCGGCACCGGTGGCACCTGCCGCCCACCCCGGTACCCGGTCAACGAACCCGCGAAGGGTCGGCCCGTACGCAGGTGCCCGTAGTCCACCGCAACCGCCAGCCCTCGCTCGACGTGGCCCACCGCCGCAGCCCACGCCTCGTCCCGACTCCGCCCGATCTCGGCCCGCTCGACGTCGGGTACGTGGTCGGGCGGGGTGCGGGCCGTGGGGGTGCCGGCCGTGGGGGTGCCGGCCGTGGGGGTTTCCGGGCAGCCCGACCGGCTCCGGGCGGTCAGGCTTGATCCCTGCGCCGCTCGGGCTGCCCGGAAACCCGACCCGGTCGAGCTTCGTGGGCTGAGGGGGGCGGCGTCCGCGTCCGGTGGGAGGCCAAGGCCGAGTTCCGGCGAGCCTTCGGGTGGGTCTGTGGGGTGGGGCTGGGTCTGTGGGGGCCACCAGGTGGTGAGCCAGGCGGCGTCTTCTCGGCTGACCGGGTCACCTGTCGTCTCCTCGCCCGACGTCGGGTCGACGAGGAGGTAGCGCCAGCCGTCCTCGGTGCGGGTGGCCAGGTCCAGCGGCACGTTGTCGAGCCACTCGGTGGCCAGCAGCAGCCCGGTGATGCCGTCGGGGATCTCGTCCGTCCAGGTGATCTGATCGGACAGGTCGTCCGGGCGTGGCGCGAGTTCGACGGCGACGAACCGTACCCGCTGCCCCAGCGGAACCGCCGCGACGGCCGCACCCTCGTCGCGCCCTGCCGCACCCCCGACCTCCGGGGTGAAGCCTGCGGTGCGGGCGGCGGCCGTGGGAGTCAGGGTTTCCGGGGAGCCCACCCGCTCCGGGCGGTCAGGCTTGATCCCTGCGCGGGTGGGCTCCCCGGAAACCCCCACCGCAACCCCCGACAACAAGGAACAAAGCAGCTCACCCCGCCCCGCCCCCACGTCCACCACGTCGAACCGGTCCGGAAAGCCGAGGGCCGCGTCGAGGTGGTGGATCAACCGGAGCAGCGCGGAGGCGTAGACCGGGGAGGCGTGCACGCTGGTGCGGAAGTGCGCCGCCGGCCCCGATCCGGAGACGAAGAAGCCCGCGGGTCCGTAGAGCGCCTGCTGCATCGCGGCCCGCCAAGGCATCGACATCGGGGTACCTCCTCGGCGCCGGTGAACGATTTCACACATCCTTGTTTGAGATCCGTGTCAGCGACGCATACTTGCCCCGACCGGTACCCCATCTCGAGGACTGGATCGTGACATGAGCGCACCGCTGCGCCACCATCCGGCTGGCCGTCGGCGGCCCCCGACCGGGCCGTCGGCCCAGCTCGCCAACCGTGCCGTGCTCACCGTCGGCGTCATCGGCGCCGGCCGGGTCGGTGCCACCCTGGGTGCCGCGCTCGCCGCCGCCGGGCACCATGTGGTCGCCGCCACCGGGCGTTCCGGGGCCTCCCAGGCCCGGCTGGCGTTGCTGCTGCCGGCCGCCTCCTGTCGGCCCGCCGAGGAGGTCGCCCGGTCCGCCGCCGACCTGCTGCTGATCGCCGTACCCGACGACGCGCTCGCCGGGGTGCTCGCCGCGCTGGTCGCCGACGGTGCGCTGCGCCCCGGCCAGGTGGTCGCGCACACCTCCGGCGCACACGGCCTGTCCGTGCTGGCGCCGGCCGCCCGGGTCGGTGCCCGACCGCTGGCGCTGCACCCGGCGATGACCTTCACCGGTACGCCGGACGACCTCGGCCGGCTGCCCGGCATCTCGTACGGCGTGACCGCCCCGGCCGAGCTTCGGCCGCTGGCCGCCCGGCTGGTGACGGATCTGGGCGGGGTGCCCGAGTGGATCGGGGAGGCCGACCGGCCGCTGTACCACGCGGCGCTGGCACACGGGGCGAACCACCTGGTGACCCTGGTCAACGAGACGGCCGACCGGCTGCGGGACGCCGGGGTGGGTCAGCCCGAGAAGGTGCTGGCCCCGCTGCTGCGGGCCGCTCTGGAGAACGCGCTGCGTCTGGGTGACGACGCGCTGACCGGCCCGGTGTCCCGGGGGGACGCGGGCACCGTCGAGCGGCACCTGGCCGCGCTCGCCGCCACCGCGCCCGAGTCGGTCGGCCCGTACCTGGCCCTGGCCCGGCGGACCGCCGACCGGGCGGTGGCCGCCGGCCGGCTGCGACCGGTCGACGCCGAGTCGCTGCTCGGCGTGCTCGGCCGGGACCAGACCGGGGTGGCGGCGTGACGCCGGGTCGGTCCGGCAGGTGTCGAGGGAGGTGGACGACATGACGGAACTGGTGCACAGCCGAGCCGACCTGGCCCGGGCGCGGTCCGCTCTCACCCGCACGGTGGGAGTGGTGATGACCATGGGAGCTCTGCACGCCGGGCACGAGACCCTGATCCGGGCCGCCCGGGACCGCGCCGACCACGTGATCGTGACGGTCTTCGTGAACCCGTTGCAGTTCGGGCCGAACGAGGATTTCGACCGTTATCCGCGTACCCTGGAAAGCGATCTTGAGGTGTGTCGGCAGGCCGGGGCCGACCTGGTCTTCGCGCCCTCGGTGACGGACATGTACCCCGGTGGCCAGCCGGCGGTCCGGGTCAACCCGGGCCCGCTCGGCGAGGACCTGGAGGGGCTCAGCCGCCCCGGGTTCTTCCACGGCGTGCTCACCGTGGTGATGAAGCTGCTCCAGCTCACCCGGCCGGATCTGACCTTCTTCGGTGAGAAGGACTACCAGCAGTTGACCCTGGTCCGGCGGATGTGCCGGGATCTGGACGTACCGGTCGAGGTGGTCGGCGTACCGACCGTCCGGGAGCCGGACGGGTTGGCGCTGTCCAGCCGGAACCGGTACCTCTCCGTCCCGGAGCGGGCGGCGGCGTTGAGCCTGTCGCGGGCGCTGCGCGCCGGTGCCGCCGCCGCCGAGGCCGGCGGGGACGCCGGTGCGGTGCTGACCGCAGCGCACGCGGTCTTCGGCGCCGAGGCCGCCGGTGCCCGGCTGGACTACCTGGTGCTCACCGATCCCGACCTGGCGCCCGGCCCGGTCGACGGCCCGGCCCGGATGCTCGTCGCCGCCTGGGTGGGAGACACCCGGCTGATCGACAACGCCCCGGTTCGGCTCGCCCCGACCTCCTGACCTCCCGCCGCTCGCGAAAGGCGTTCCCGATGTTCCGCACCATGCTCAAGTCGAAGATCCACCGGGCCACCGTCACCCAGGCGGACCTGCACTACGTCGGGTCGGTGACCGTCGACGAGGACCTGCTCGACGCTGCCGACCTGCTGCCCGGCGAGCAGGTGGCCATCGTGGACATCACCAACGGCGCCCGGCTGGAGACGTACGTGATCCCGGGGCGGCGGGGCAGTGGCGTGATCGGTATCAACGGTGCCGCCGCCCACCTGGTGCACCCCGGCGACCTGGTGATCCTGATCTCGTACGGGCAGATGGACGACGCCGAGGCGCGGGCCTACCACCCTCGGGTGGTGCACGTGGACGCCGAGAACCGGATCGTCGAGCTGGACGCCGACCCGGCGACCGCCGCCCCCGGCACCGTCGGCGCTCCCGTCCCCAACCCGCTCACGGTGTAAGGAAGGGTCCCCTGCTAACGCCTCGTGCATAGGAAGGGTCCCCTCCTAACACACAGGTGGCGGGAATCCGGTCTGTCACCGGAAGGTCATTTCTGGTTACCCTGGGGGCGACGTCGGGAGACGGTCGCTGGCTGGGGGAGGCGGCGTCATGCAGCGTGCGACGAGAAGCCTGGTCGCGGCCTTCGCCGTGGCGGCCGTACTGGCGGGGTGCAGTGGGTCCGGCGGGCTCGACGGTGACCTGGTCGACGACTGGGGTGCGCTGCCGCCGCCGGGTCCGTTCACCCCGGCCGCCGAGGTCTGCCACGAGCCCGAGTTCACCCCCACCGTCTCGCTGGCCGCGTACGCGCCGGTGGACTGCGCGCAGCCGCACCGGGTGGAGACGGTGTACGTCGGTGCCCTGCCGGCCGAGCGTGCCGCGCCGCCCGCCGTGGGCACCACCGAGATGCGTACCGCCTTCGCCGAGTGCGACAAGCGGGCCAGCGGTTTCGTCGGCGACGACTGGCGGGCCGGCCGGCTGCGGCTGGCGGTGGCGGTGCCGTCCGAGCCGGGCTGGGCCGCCGGTTCACGCTGGTACCGCTGCGACCTGATGGAGGTCACCACGGCCGAGGCGGCGGCCACGGTGGTGGTGCGTACCGGCTCGTTGCGGGACGCGCTCCGGACGCCGTCGCCCGTGCGGTTGGGCTGCCAGCAGACGCGGTCCGGCCGGGGCGGAGTGGTGCAGACCCTGGTCGCGGTGGACTGTGCCAAGCGCCACGACGCCGAGTTCGTCGGGGTGTGGCAGTCGCCTGAGCGGGCGTATCCGACGGCCAGCGCCCAGTGGGCACCGTTCTACGAAGGCTGCCGTTCGGTGATCGCGCGCTACACGGGCGTACCGGACGACACGGACCTGGTGTTCCGCAGCGACCTGGTGGTCCGGCCGCCCGGGGCCGGCCGGTGGCGGGCCGGGGACCGGGGCGTGCGCTGCTACCTGTGGTTCGGCGATCGCACGGTGACCGGATCGCTCAAGGGCGTCGGCCCGGCCGGCCTGCCGGTCCGGACGAAGTAGCCGGAACCACTCGTCCGGCCCCCCGCCGTCCGGGCCGAGACGCATTCGGGTTGACTGAGGGCATGGAGCTACCGACCGTCGGCCTGCCCACGTTGCCGAACCTGCTGGCCGCTCCGGCACCCGGCTGGGTGGAGACCACCGACGTTATCGTGGTCGGCTCCGGGGTGGCCGGGTTGACCGCCGCGCTGCACCTGCGCCAGGCCGGTCTGCACGTCACGGTCGTCACCAAGGTCAACATCGACGAGGGCTCGACCCGCTGGGCCCAGGGCGGCATCGCGGCGGTCCTCGATCCGGCGGACACCCCGGCGATGCACGCCTCGGACACCGAGATCGCCGGGGTCGGCCTCTGCGACCCGGCGGCGGTGCGGGTACTTGTCGAGGAAGGGCCGACCCGACTGCGCGAGCTGATGCGGATCGGTGCCGAGTTCGACCGCAACCCGGACGGCTCGCTGATGCTCACCCGCGAGGGCGGGCACCGCGCCGACCGGATCGTGCACGCCGGCGGCGACGCGACCGGTGCGGAGGTACAGCGCGCCCTGCACGAGTCGGTCCGCCGCGACCCGTGGATCCGGCTGGTCGAGCACGCGCTGGTGCTGGACCTGCTCCGCGCACCCGGCGACGGCCCGGACGGGCTCGGCCCGGCGTGCGGCATCACCCTGCACGTGCTCGGCGAGGGCAGCGAGGACGGTGTCGGCGCCATCCTGGGCCGCGCCGTGGTGCTTGCCACCGGCGGGATGGGGCAGATCTTCGCGGCGACCACCAACCCCGCCGTCTCCACCGGCGACGGCGTGGCGCTGGCCCTGCGTGTCGGTGCGGCGGTCACCGACGTGGAGTTCGTGCAGTTCCACCCGACCGCGCTGATCATGCCGCCGGCCGCTCGGGTGCCCAGTGCCGGGCACGCCCAGCAGCCCCTGGTCTCCGAGGCGCTGCGGGGCGAGGGCGCGTACCTGGTGGACGCCGACGGCAAGCGGTTCATGCTCGGCCAGCACGAACTCGCCGAGCTGGCGCCCCGGGACGTGGTGGCCAAGGGCATCCACCGGGTCCTGCTGGCGACCGGGGAGGACCACGTCCACCTCGACGCCCGGCACCTCGGCGGCGACTTCCTGGCCCGACGTTTCCCCACCATCGTCGCCTCGTGCCTGGCCATCGGCGTCGACCCGGGAGCCGACCTGATCCCGGTCGCCCCGGCCGCCCACTACGCCTCGGGCGGGGTCCGCACCGACCTGCGCGGCCGGACCTCCATCCCCGGCCTGTACGCCTGCGGCGAGGTCGCCTGCACCGGAGTGCACGGCGCCAACCGGCTGGCCAGCAACTCGCTGCTGGAGGGGCTGGTCTTCTCCCGGCGGATCGCCGACGACATCGCGTCCGGCCTGCCCGAGCAGGCTCGCCCAGCGGACACCGGAGCGTGGCGCGGCGGCACCGGCTGGGTGGTGCCGGCCGCGACGACCTCGACGCTGCAAGCGGCGATGACCCGGGGCGCCGGCGTGCTCCGCTCCGCGGGGACGCTTGCCGCGACCGCCGCCGAACTGGTCGACCTGGGCACCGGTCGGGGCACCCCGCGTACCGCCGACTGGGAGGCGACGAACATCCTCACGGTGGCCGCCACGCTGGTCGCCGCCGCGTACGCGCGGCAGGAGACCCGTGGCTGCCACTGGCGGGAGGACTATGGGACGGCAGACGAGCGATGGCAGGGGCATCTGGTCGGCGCGGTGAGCGCGCAGGGCCGGTTGACGACCCGGTGGGAGGAGAGCTGATGGCGGACACGGCACGGATGCTGCACGAGAACGGCCTCGACCTGGCGCAGGTGCGCCGGATCGTCGAGACTGCCCTGGTCGAGGACCTCGGCCCGGACCTGCTCGACGTCACCAGCGTCGCCACCATCCCGGCCACCCAGACCGACACCGCCGACCTGGTGGCCCGGGCCGACGGGGTGGTCGCCGGGCTGACCGTCGCCGCCGCCGTGTTCGAGCTGGCCGGCGAGGTGACCGGGACGGGGCGTACCGTCGAGGTGTCGCTGGTGGCCCGCGACGGCGAGCGGGTGGCCCGGGGCGACGTGCTCGCCACGGTCACCGGCCCCACCCGGGTGCTGCTCACGGCCGAGCGGACCGCGCTGAACCTGCTCTGCCGGATGTCCGGCGTCGCCACCCACACCCGGGCCTGGGCGGATGCCCTGGCCGGCAGCAAGGCGATGGTCCTGGACACCCGCAAGACCACGCCCGGCCTGCGCGCTCTGGAGAAGTACGCGGTCCGTGCCGGCGGCGGCACGAACAAGCGGATGGGCCTGCATGACGTCGCCATGGTCAAGGACAACCACAAGTTCGCCGCAGGTGGTATCGCCGCCGCCTACCGACGGGTCCGTGAGGCGTTCCCGGACGTACCGGTGCAGGTGGAGGTGGACACCCTCGCCGAGGCGGTGGAGGCGGTGGAGGCCGGGGCGGCCTTCCTGCTGCTGGACAACATGCCCCCGGCGACGCTGCGCGCGGTGGTGGCGGCCGTGGGCGACCGGGCCGAGTTGGAGGCGACCGGCGGGCTCACCCTCGCCGATGCCGCCGAGGTGGGCGCCACCGGCGTCGACTTCCTCTCCGTCGGCGCGCTCACCCACTCGTCGCCGATCCTGGACATCGCCCTGGACCTGCGTACGGAGTGACCCCGTCTAGGCTTCGTGCGTGCTGCTCTGCATCGACATCGGGAACACCAACACCGTCCTGGCGACCTTCGACGGTGACAAGCTGGTGCACAACTGGCGGATCAAGACCGACGCCCGATCCACCGCCGACGAGCTGGGCCTGATGTTCCGGGGGCTGCTCGTCGGGGACGCCGTCGAGATCACCGGGGTGGCCGCCTGTTCGACCGTCCCGGCCGCCCTGCGCTCGCTGCGGACCATGCTGACCCGCTACTACGGGGAACTGCCGAGCGTCATCGTGGAGCCGGGCGTCCGTACCGGCGTGCAGCTGGCCATCGACAACCCCAAGGAGGTCGGGTCCGACCGGGTGGTCAACACGCTGGCGGCCTACACCCTCTACGGCGGACCGTCGATCGTGGTCGACTTCGGCACCACCACCAACTTCGACGTGATCAGCGGCCGGGGCGAGTTCCTCGGTGGCGCGTTCGCGCCCGGCATCGAGATCTCCTTCGACGCGCTCGCCGCTCGCGCCGCCCAGTTGCGAAAGGTGGAGGCGACCAGGCCCCGGTCGGTGATCGGCAAGAACACCGTCGAATGCCTCCAGGCCGGGCTGTACTTCGGCTTCGCCGGCCAGGTGGACCGGATCGTCGAGCGGATGGCCGCCGAGCTGGGTGAGCTGAAGGCGGTCATCGCCACCGGCGGGCTGGCGTCGCTGGTGCTCAACGAGTGCCGGACGATCACGCACCACGAGCCGATGATCACGTTGATCGGGTTACGCATGGTGTACGAGCGGAACGTCTGACGCTTTCGGGGTTTTGGCTGGTTGTGTGTGTGTGGGGGGGGGGGGGGGGGGGGGGGGGCGGTGCGTCCGTTTGTTGGGGTGGGTGTGGGTGGTGTGGTTCGGAGTGGGGGCGGTCATGACGGGCAGGCTATCCAGTAACGGTCGCCTGGGCGCTTGAGTACGCTCGGGGCTTGACCCCGCCCGAATTCTCACTCCGAGGAAGCGTGCCGTGACCCAGCAGAGCCCCGTGCCAGTCGACCCCGCCGACGACCTTCCCGAGCAGATGAAGGTCCGCCGGGAGAAGCGGGACCGGATGCTCGCCGACGGCGTCGAGCCGTACCCGGTCAGCTTCCTGCGGACCAGCACGCTGGCCCAGGTGCGGGAGCGCTACGCCGATCTGCCGACGGACACCGCCACCGGCGACCAGGTGTCGGTCACCGGCCGGGTGATCTTCGTACGGAACACCGGCAAGCTCTGCTTCGCCACGCTGCGCGACGGCGACGGCACCGAACTTCAGGCGATGCTCTCGCTGGACCGGGTCGGCCCCGAGCGGCTGGAGGACTGGAAGCGGCTGGTCGACCTCGGCGATCTCGTCGGGGTCACCGGCGAGGTGATCAGCAGCCGCCGGGGCGAGTTGTCCGTGCTGGCGCAGGAGTGGGTGACCACCGCCAAGGCGCTGCGCCCGCTGCCGGTGGCACACAAGCCGCTGAGCGAGGAGGCCAGGGTCCGGCAGCGCTACGTCGACCTGATCGTGCGTCCGCAGGCCCGCCAGGTGGTTCGTACGCGTGCGACGACGGTCCGCAGCCTTCGTGATTCTCTGCACAGTACGGGTTTCATCGAGGTGGAGACCCCGATGTTGCAGTTGCTGCACGGTGGCGCGACGGCCCGCCCTTTCGTGACCCACAGCAATGCACTCGACACCGATCTGTATCTGCGAATCGCGCCAGAACTGTTTCTCAAGCGCGCCGTGGTCGGCGGTGTCGAGCGGGTCTTCGAGATCAACCGCAACTTCCGTAATGAGGGCATCGACTCTTCGCACTCCCCGGAGTTCGCGATGCTGGAGGTGTACCAGGCGTACGGCGACTACAACACGATGGCCGAACTGACCCGCAATCTCGTGCAGCAGGCGGCGGTCGCGGTGGCCGGGTCGACGGTGGTCACCCATGCGGACGGGCAGGAGTTCGACCTCGGCGGTGAGTGGCGTTCGGTCAGCTTGTTCGGCGTGCTTTCCGAGGCGCTCGGCGAGGAGGTCACGGTACGCACCGAGCACACTCGCCTGGTCGAGTACGCGGACAAGGTGGGCCTGACCGTCGACCCCAGGTGGGGATCGGGCAAGCTGGTCGAGGAGCTGTTCGAGGAGTTGGTGGTGCCCGGCCTGGTGGCACCCACCTTCGTGCGGGACTACCCGGAGGAGACCAGCCCGCTGACCCGTGGACACCGCGAGAAGCCGGGGCTGGCCGAGAAGTGGGACCTGTACGTGCGCGGGGTCGAACTGGCCACCGCGTACTCGGAGCTGGTCGACCCGGTGGTGCAGCGGGAACGGCTGGTCGCCCAGGCGCAACTGGGTGCCCGTGGTGACGACGAGGCGATGCGGCTCGACGAGGACTTTCTCCGGGCGATGGAGTACGGAATGCCGCCGGCGGGTGGCATGGGAATGGGAATCGACAGGCTCCTGATGGCGCTGACCGGCCTCGGAATTCGGGAAACCATCCTCTTCCCCTTGGTTCGCCCCGAGTAGTCGACACGAAACTTTCCGCCGCGTTGCCGGATCCTATTGACGCAGCAAGCATCTGACGGACTATTGTGCTCTGGTAACTGGCAGGTGCACCGAACCCTGCTCGAAAGGAATGTGGGACGTGGCCAAGCAGATCATTCACAAGCTGGTCGATGACCTGGACGGCGGGGACGCGGACGAGACTGTCAAGTTCGCGCTCGACGGCGTTCAGTACGAGATCGACCTGTCGAGTTCGAACGCCGAGAAATTGCGTGACGCATTCGCCCCGTACGTCGCCGGTGGTGCGAAGGTGGGACGTGGTGGCGTGGTCGTCGGTGGGCGTGCCGCCCGGGGCCGGGGCGGCGCCACGGCCGACCGTGAACAGAACAAGGCCATCCGGGCCTGGGCCCGCAAGTCCGGCAAGGAGATCTCGGACCGGGGTCGGATCCCCCAGGAGATCGTCGACGAGTACCACTCCAAGGCCGGTCACTGAGATCAGGTCGTCCGCCACGCCGGTTCGGAGCGCGTCTCCGGGCCGGCGCGGTCGTCTGGTGGGACTGTTCGGAGCGGGCCGGACGCCGTCCACAGCCTGTGGACGGGTTGTCCACAGGCTGTGGACGGCGGTCGAGGGGTGGCCGTCCGGTGCCGGGAGGGCTTCGTGCGGTGCTCCCTGCGGTCCACAGCTCGTGGTCGAATTTCGCTCTGCGCGTACAGGCGCCGTGCCCGGAACACCGGTTGAGCGTGGATGGTTGTGCAAAACGACGCGTACCGGGCGATCGTCGGCGACACACGAGGTCAGCCGAGTCGGTCCGCGGCGATAGAGTAAAGAGGCGCGGACGCCCGTCCTGGGCGCTCGCGTATCCGGCCCCGCCGAGAGTCTTGACCACCAAGATCGAGTGCGCACGGCACGTGAGGAGCACGAGGGCATGTTCGAGCGGTTCACCGACCGAGCGCGACGGGTTGTCGTCCTGGCCCAGGAAGAGGCCCGGATGCTCAATCACAACTACATCGGTACGGAGCACATCCTGTTGGGCCTGATCCATGAGGGTGAGGGCGTTGCGGCGAAGGCCCTGGAGAGTTTGGGGATCTCGCTGGAGGGCGTCCGCCAGCAGGTGGAGGAGATCATCGGCCAGGGTCAGCAGGCGCCGAGCGGGCACATCCCGTTCACGCCGCGGGCGAAGAAGGTGTTGGAGCTGTCGCTGCGCGAGGCTCTGCAGCTGGGCCACAACTACATCGGTACGGAGCACATCCTGTTGGGCCTGATCCGTGAGGGTGAGGGCGTGGCTGCGCAGGTGCTGGTGAAGCTGGGCGCGGACCTGAACCGGGTTCGGCAGCAGGTGATCCAGTTGCTTTCCGGTTATCAGGGCAAGGAGCCGGCCGCTGCCGGCACTGCCCCGGGTGAGGCGGCCCCGTCGACCAGTCTGGTGCTGGACCAGTTCGGGCGGAATCTGACGCAGGCGGCTCGGGAGGGCAAGCTTGATCCGGTGATCGGGCGGGAGAAGGAGATCGAGCGGGTGATGCAGGTGCTCTCCCGCCGGACGAAGAACAACCCGGTGCTGATCGGTGAGCCTGGCGTCGGTAAGACGGCTGTGGTGGAGGGCCTGTCGCAGAAGATCATCAAGGGTGAGGTGCCGGAGACGCTCAAGGACAAGCAGCTCTACACGCTTGACCTGGGTGCGCTGGTGGCGGGTTCCCGCTACCGGGGTGACTTCGAGGAGCGCCTGAAGAAGGTGCTCAAGGAGATCCGTACCCGGGGCGACATCATCCTGTTCATCGACGAGATTCACACCCTTGTCGGTGCCGGGCGGCGGAGGGCGCGATCGACGCGGCGAGCATTTTGAAGCCGATGCTGGCCCGTGGTGAGTTGCAGACCATCGGTGCGACCACGCTGGACGAGTACCGTAAGCATTTGGAGAAGGACGCCGCGTTGGAGCGTCGTTTCCAGCCGATCCAGGTGGGTGAGCCGTCGCTGGCGCACACCATCGAGATTTTGAAGGGTCTGCGGGATCGGTACGAGGCGCACCACCGGGTGAGCATCACGGATGCGGCGTTGGTGGCGGCGGCGACGCTGGCCGACCGGTACATCTCGGATCGGTTCCTGCCGGACAAGGCGATCGATTTGATCGATGAGGCCGGCGCGCGGATGCGGATCCGTCGGATGACCGCGCCGCCGGACCTGCGTGACTTCGATGAGCGGATCGCTCAGGTGCGTCGGGACAAGGAGTCCGCGATCGACGCGCAGGACTTCGAGCGGGCTGCGCAGTTGCGCGACAAGGAGAAGCAGCTGTTGGGTCAGAAGGCGCAGCGGGAGAAGGAGTGGAAGGCCGGTGACCTGGACGTCGTGTCCGAGGTCGACGACGAGCAGATCGCCGAGGTGCTGGGCAACTGGACGGGCATCCCGGTCTACAAGTTGACCGAGGAGGAGACCTCGCGCCTGCTGCGCATGGAGGACGAGCTGCATAAGCGCGTCATCGGCCAGGAGGACGCGGTCAAGGCGGTCTCGAAGGCGATCCGGCGTACCCGCGCCGGCCTGAAGGACCCGAAGCGTCCGTCGGGGTCGTTCATCTTCGCCGGTCCGTCGGGTGTCGGTAAGACCGAGTTGTCCAAGGCCCTCGCGGAGTTCCTGTTCGGGTCCGAGGACGCCCTGATCCAGTTGGACATGTCCGAGTTCCACGACCGGTACACCGTGTCGCGGTTGGTGGGTGCGCCTCCCGGCTACGTCGGGTACGACGAGGGCGGGCAGCTGACCGAGAAGGTGCGGCGTCGGCCGTTCTCCGTGGTCCTGTTCGACGAGATCGAGAAGGCCCACCCGGACGTGTTCAACACGCTCCTGCAGATCCTGGAGGACGGTCGGCTCACCGACGGTCAGGGTCGGATCGTGGACTTCAAGAACACGGTCATCATCCTGACCACCAACCTCGGCACCCGGGACGTGGCCAAGGCGGTCTCGCTCGGCTTCCAGCAGTCGGAGGACTCCGAGTCCAACTACGACCGGATGAAGCAGAAGGTCAACGACGAACTCAAGCAGCACTTCCGGCCCGAGTTCCTCAACCGCATCGACGACACCATCGTCTTCCACCAACTGCGCCAGAACGAGATCCTCCAGATCGTGGACATCATGATCGCCCGGATCGAGACCCAGCTACGCAACAAGGACATGGGCCTCGAACTCACCGACAACGCCAAGAAGTACCTGGCGGTCAAGGGCTTCGACCCCGTCCTCGGCGCACGGCCGCTACGCCGCACCATCCAACGCGACATCGAAGACAACCTCTCCGAACGAATCCTGTTCAACGAACTCACCCCCGGCCAGATCGTCGTCGTGGACTGCGAAGGCGACCCCAACGACATCGACAAGTCCACACTCGTCTTCAAGGGCTCCGACCGGCCGGTCGCCGTGCCGGACGCGGTCCCGGCCGACCTCGGCGGCAGCACCGCTGCGGCGGGCGCGGACGAGTAGGTAACCGGCTGGTCCGACCAGCGGCGGCCCGGTGGCATCTGCCACCGGGCCGCCGTCGTGTGTCGACGCCTTGGCGGCTGCTGCCCTGAATCCGACATCTGGTCGGTTTGGTCGCACCCGGTCGTATTCCACAGCTTGCGGGTGCCCAGGATGAGCCCCGTCACCGACCGGCTGGGCATGGGCCGGTGCTCCGAGCGGTTCTGTCAGGGGCACTCGCGGCGGCTCCCGTGCGCAGCCGGCGTCGGCGGCCCCGCTTGCCCCGTAGGGCAGCTCGCGTACGCCCGGTAAGCCCGGAATGTGTGGCCTACCCGAGCCGTTGCACCCATGGCAGGGCACCCCACCGATCGTGGTGCCACCCGCTCGTTCCTTCCGATGCGGTATCCGCACCCTCCCTGTACGTCCGGGTGTCGTGTCGATCCCCCGAGCTGGAAGGCATGATCATGACGACGTTGATGCGTAAGGCCGCCCTGACCGCCGCCGGTGCCGTCTGCGCCGGTGGAATGATCAGCGGGCCGATGGCCGCGATGGCGGCGACGAACAGCAGCGATGTCCTGTCCACCGTGACGGAGCGCGGCCAGGGCAAGGGCGAGCGGCAGCTGAAGGTCCGCTACCAGGCCCAGCCGAACTTCTACTACTGCGGCCCGGCGGCCGTGCGGAACGCCCTCAGCGTGATGGACAAGGACGTCTCCCAGGACGACCTGGCCCGCGAGATGGGCACCACCGAGCGGGGCACCGACTCGGCGTTCGTGATCACCAAGGCGCTCAACAACAAGGCCGGTAAGGACGTCTACCGCACCGTGGAGATCCCCGGCCAGGTCGCCGACGAGGCCGAGACCGAGCGGTTGCGTGCCGACATCGTCCGTACGGTCGACGACGGCCGGAGCGTGGTGGCCAACGTCTTCGGCACCGCGGTCGACACCGGCGGGGGCAGCCACTCGTTCCAGGGCGGCCACTACATCTCGGTGACCGGTTATCGCGACGGCGGTGCCCAGGTGAAGGTCGCCGACTCGGCGGATCCCGCCAAGGCCGAGTACTGGATGGAGACCGACGCGCTGGCGGACTGGATCGCCACCCGCGGCTACTCCGCCTGACCGGGCACCGCCGCCAGCCGGCACCTCGTCGGGCCGGCGCGGTACCGATCAGCTCCCAGAGGGAGCAGGGCGGGATCCGCGCGACAGGCAGTACCGAGCTGGCCGGCTTCCCATGCGGGGAGCCGGCCAGCTCGCCTGTCCGGCCCCGGATCAGGTCCGGCCCAGGAGGTCCGATCCTGGGATCAAGTCGATGGGAATCAGGTCGGCACCGGGGCCGGAGGGCCGTCGCCGATCAGGCGGAACGCGTTCTCGCCGACCGGCTCGACCAATCCGTCGGTCACCAGCCCGGCCAGCGCCCGGGCCCGCTGCACGTCGTCCGACCAGACCTGGTCCAGCCGCTGGTGCGGCACCGGGCCGGTCGCCTCGCGCAGCACCCCGAGCAGCAGACCGCGTACCTGGCGGTCGGTGCCGGCGTAGCGCTGCGGACGGCGGGTCGGGCCGTCCGGGGCGACCTGGCCCGACGCCCGCCACGCACAGGTCGCCTCGACCGGGCAGACGCCGCAGCGGGGCGAGCGGGCGGTGCAGACCACCGCACCCAGTTCCATGAAGGCGGCGCTGGCCAGGGCAGCGGAGGCCGGTTCGACCGGCAGCAGTTCCTCGGTGGCGACCAGGTCCGCCGGTCGGGTCGCCGGGCCGGCGTCCGGCTCCCCGGCGATCGCCCGGCAGACCACCCGCCGCACGTTGGTGTCGACCACCGGATGTCGCTGCCCGTACGCGAAGGCCGCCACCGCCCGCGCCGTGTACGTGCCGACCCCGGGCAGGGCGAGCAGCTGCTCCAGGTGATCCGGCACCTGACCGCCGTGCCGCTCCACCACGGCGACCGCGCACTCCCGTAGCCGGAGCGCCCGGCGGGGGTAGCCGAGCCGCCCCCACATCCGGATCGCCTCGGCCGGGGTGTCCTGCGCCAGTGCCGCCGGAGTGGGCCAGCGGGCCAGCCACGCCTGCCAGGCGGGCAGCACCCGGACCACCGGGGTCTGCTGGAGCATGACCTCGCTGACCAGGATGGCCCACGGGCTGACGTCGGGGTGGCGCCACGGCAGGTCCCGCGCGTTGCGCTCGTACCACCGGCTCACCAGGCCGGCGAAAGTGGGTTCTGTCATCGCGTCGCCGATCATGCCACGGGCGGGGAATTCCGCCGACTGGACGGTCTGGGCGGGCCGCGACCGTCGGCGCAGGTGGATCGGGGAGAATGCCCGGATGAACGAGCTCGCGATCACCGTCATCGGCCGGGACCGACCCGGCATCGTGGCCGACGTCGCCGAGGTGCTGGCCCGACTCGGGGCGAACCTCACCGACAGCACCATGACCCGGCTGCGCGGACACTTCGCGATGACCCTGATCTGTGTGGGGCCGTCCGCCGCCGAGGTGGAGGCCGCGTTGGCCACGCTGACCGCCGACGGTCAACTGCTGGCGACCGTACGCGAGGTGACGCCCGACGGCGAGACGGCTCCGGCGGGCGAGCCGTACGTGATGGCGGTGCACGGGGCGGACCGGATGGGCATCGTGGCTGCGATGACGCGGGTGTTGACCGAGGCCGGCGGCAACGTCACCGACCTGAGCACCCGGCTGGTGGGGTCGCTCTACGTGGTGGTGGCCGAGGTCGAACTGCCGCCGGGTGCGGCCGAACCGCTCGCGGTCCGGCTGACTGAAGCCGCCGCGAATCTCGGCGTCGACGTCACTCTCCGTCCAGCCGAACCGGATCTGCTGTGAGCGGCGACGCGGGTACGCCGGACCTGGCCGCCGAGGCGTACGCCGGGTTGGGGGCATGGACGCCGGAGGCCCTGGGCGCCGGCGCGGTGCTGCCGGTGGTCTCCGCCCCGCACACGGTGCTCAGTCGAGCCGGCGCGGAGGTCGACCCGACCGATGAGGAGACCGTCCGGCTGGCGGCCGACCTGATCGCCACCATGCGCGTCTCGCCCGGCTGTGTCGGCCTGGCCGCGCCGCAGGTGGGGGTGGGTGCGCACGTCTTCGCGGTCAACGTGACGGGGCATCCCAAGGCGGTCACGGTGCACGGCACGTTCGCGCTCTGCAACGCCCGGGTCGTCGAGGCGACCCGGTGGAAGGCGGGCCGGGAAGGGTGCATGTCGGTGCCGGACCTGACCGGTGACGTCAAGCGCGCGAGCCGGCTCGTGGTCGAGGGGGCGCTGCCGGGCAGCGGCGAGCTGGTACGCCTGGTCACCGACGGGTTCGAGGCGCGAGCCCTGCAACACGAGATCGACCACTGCGCCGGGTTGTTGTTCCTGGACCGGGTGGCGGGCGCGCACGCGATCTACCAACGCAAGGTGTATCTCTGACCGAGGGCGAGTCGACACTGTGAGTGACGGATTGGTGCCGTCGACGCCCCGCACCGTCGTGAATGGAGGGTGTGTTCCGATGGGTCGTGTCGAATCCGGCGCGTCGCTACCGTCCGTCGTGTGCGCCGCCGCTACGGTGGGGGCATCATGCGTCTGACGGTCGGCCCCCTGTCTCCCGCGGTGTACTGGCGGCGTCGTGCCGTCGTGCTCGGCGCGGTCCTGCTCCTGCTGGTTGTCGTGCTCTACTCCTGTAACGGGCAGAGCGGCGAACCCGGCGCGACCGGCGACGGTCAGCCCGATACCGGTGCGTCGACCGGTACGCCGGGGCCGACCGGGTCGGTGTTGACCCCGGAGACCGGCTCGCCCCCGTCGGGCGACGCCGGGGCGGGTCCGTCCTCCCCGTCGGGCGACCCGGCGACCAGCCCGTCGACCGAGCCGTCGCTCAGCAACGACCCGCCGGTCAACAACACGTCGACCGACGACGGCTCCTGCACCGACAACGAGATCGTGGTGACCGCCCAGGCCCTGCCCGGCGAGGTGGTACGTGGTGCCGCCGTCGACCTGCACCTCAAGATCCGTAACCGGTCGGAGCGGACGTGCAGTCGGGACGTCGGTGCGGACGCGCAGGAGATCTTCATCAAGTCCGGCGCCGAGAAGATCTGGTCCTCGGACACCTGCGGCACCGCCTCCGGGTCGGACACGCAGTCCTTCACGCCGGGCTTCGAGCGCTCCTACCAGGTCGGCTGGAACGGCAAGGACAGCAGCCGGTGTGCTGAGGGAGTGGCGAACGGCCCGGTCGTGCAGGCCGGGACGTACGAGATCTTTGCGCGGGTGGGCACCCGGCTGAGTCAGCCTGCCAAGCTCCGGCTGACCGGCTGACCGGCTGACCGGGCCGCAGGTCAGACGTAGCGTTCCAGGATGGACGCCTCGGCGAGCCGGGAGAGCCCTTCACGTACGCCCCGGGCCCGCGCGTCACCGACGCCCTCGACGGCCTGTAGGTCCTCGACCGTCGCGCCGAGCAGCCGTTGAAGGCTGCCGAAGTGCAGCACCAGCCGGTCCACCACCGCTGTCGGCAGCCGGGGCACCTTGGCCAGCAGCCGGAAGCCGCGCGGGCTGACCGCCGCCTCCAGCGCGTCGGACGCGGCCGGGTAACCGATCGCCTTGGCGACCGACACCAGGTCGATCAGCTCGGTGGCGCTGAGCAGGTCCAGCTCGACCAGGGCCTCGTCGAGGGTGCGGGGCTTGCGGCCGATGGGCAGGTAGTCCCGGATGACCAGGGTGCGGTCGGCGTCCACGCCGGCCATCAGCTCGTCCAGTTGCAGGGCGAGCAGCCGGCCGTCGGTGCCCAACTCGACCACGTAGCCGGCGATCTCGTCGGCGATCCGGCGGACCATCTCCAGCCGCTGCACCACGGCCACCGCGTCCCGGACGGTGACCAGGTCCTCGATCTCCAGGGCGGAGAGGGTGCCGGAGACCTCGTCCAGCCGGAGCTTGTAGCGCTCCAGGGTGGCCAGCGCCTGGTTGGCGCGGGACAGGATGGCCGCCGAGTCGTCGAGCACGTGCCGCTGGCCGTTGACGTAGAGGCTGATGATCCGCATCGACTGGCTGACCGAGATCACCGGGTAACCGGTCTGCCGGGCGACACGCTCTGCGGTGCGGTGCCGGGTGCCCGACTCCTCGGTCGGGATGGTCGGGTCGGGCATCAGGTGCACCGCGGCCCGGACGATCCGGGTGCCGTCGCTGGAGAGCACCACCGCGCCGTCCATCTTGCACAGTTCACGGACCCGGGTGGCGGAGAACTCGACGTCCAGCGGGAAACCCCCGGTGCACAGACCTTCGACCACCTTGTCGTACCCGAGGACGATCAGTGCGCCGGTGCGACCGCGCAGGATGCGCTCCAGGCCGTCGCGGAGCGCGGTGCCCGGTGCCATCAGCGCCAGATTCGCGCGCAGCGGGTCGCCGGCGCTGCCGCCCCCGGTCACGCTGACGCTGATCGGACGGGCGGGCGAGCCCACGGCGCCGGTGCGGGCGTGGGGTGTCGCGCCGGCAGGCTTGGTGGTTTCGCGGTCGATCGGCACGGGCACAGTCTACGGACTGCCCTGCGGTGGGTGCTCTCGCGGTTACTGGGATGTGTCATGATTCGGCCCGTCCGTCCCGTCCGCCGGAGACGCGGCTCACTCCGCCGACGCCCGCGCTGCGGCCTGCAACGCCGTCCGGACGTCGGCGACCTCCACCACCCGCATCTGCTCGGGACCGGCACCGGTGCTCGCAGGGCCACAGCCGGGCGGCACCAGGGCCAGCCGGAACCCGAGCCGGGCCGCCTCGGACAGTCTGCGCGGCACGGCTCCCACCCGGCGTACCTCGCCGGTCAGGCCGACCTCGCCGATCGCCACCAGGTGCGGCGCGATCGCCAGGTTCAGGCCGCCGGAGGCGACCGCGAGGGCGACCGCCAGGTCCGCCGAAGGCTCCACCACCCGGATGCCACCGACGGTGGCCGCGAAGACCTCCCGGTCGTGCAGGGTGAGTCGCTCGGTGCGGCGCTGGAGCACCGCCAGCACCATCGCCAGCCGGGCCGAGTCCAGCCCGGAGACGGTACGCCGGGGGGAACCGGCCACTGTGGCACCGATCAGCGCCTGCACCTCGGTCACCAGTGCCCGTCGTCCTTCCATCGCCACGGTCACGCAGGTGCCCGGCACCGGCTCGCTGTAGCGGGTGAGGAACAGCCCGGACGGGTCGGCCAGGCTGCTGATGCCGCCCTCGTGCATCTCGAAGCAGCCCACCTCGTCGGCGGCGCCGAACCGGTTCTTGACGCCGCGCACCATCCGCAGCGAGGAGTGCTTGTCGCCCTCGAAGTGCAGCACCACGTCGACCAGGTGTTCCAGCACCCGGGGACCGGCCACCTGGCCGTCCTTGGTCACGTGACCCACCAGCACGGTGGCGATGCCGCGCTCCTTGGCGACCGCCACCAGGGCGGCGGTGACCGCCCGCACCTGCGTCACTCCACCCGGCACGCCCTCGGTGCCGGTGGTGGAGATGGTCTGCACCGAGTCGAGCACCAGCAGGCCGGGCTTGACCGCGTCGAGGTGACCGAGCACGGCCGCGAGGTCGCTCTCGGCGGCCAGATAGAGCTGGTCGTGCAGGGTGCCCATGCGTTCGGCCCGCAGCCGCACCTGGCTGACCGACTCCTCGCCGCTGACCACCAGCGAGGGGCTGCCCGCTCCGGCCGCCCACTGCTGGGCCACGTCGAGCAGCAGGGTGGACTTGCCGACTCCCGGCTCACCGGCGAGCAGCACCACCGCCCCGGGCACCAACCCGCCGCCGAGCACCCGGTCCAGCTCGCTGACGCCGGTGGGCCGGGCGCGGGCCGGTGCGGCACTGATGGTGGCGATCGGACGGGCCGGCTCGGCGGGCATCCGGGAGCTGACCACGCGCCCGGAGACGGTCGGACCGGTGACGGTGCACTCGACCACCGAGCCCCATTCGCCGCACTCGGGGCAGCGCCCCACCCACTTGGGCGGCTGGTGCCCGCAGGCGTCGCACTCGTACGCGGGACGGGGCTCGCGGGCGGCGGCCCTGCCCCGCCCGCCACCTGCTCCTCGGGCCGGGGTCGATCGGGAGATACTCACCCGAGGGACGCTAACCCCCCGGTACGACGACGGCACCCCCGGCATGCGCGTACCACGTCGGGGGTGCCGTCGGAAACTCCGGAGGTCGGGTCAGTGGCCGTCGAAGCCGGTGTGCCGCTCGATGATCGGCGACGGCGGCGGGGCCGGGCTGAGCGGCACGGAGACCGGCGCGGGGCTGGTGATCGTGTTGCCGTCACCGAAGTCGAAGGTGACCGTGATGTTCTGACCCGCGAGCAGTGCCGAGTTCAGCCCGAGGAGCTGGAGGACCTGCTCGCCCTCGGTGTTGAGCTGCACGTAGCTCAGCGGCGGAATCTCGATCCGGGCCGGGCCGCCGGCCGGCGACTCGGTCGGCTCGGGCGACGGGGTCTCGTCCGGCGACGGCGAGTCGTCCGGGGAGGGGGTGCCCTCGGGGGACTGGTCGGGCGACGGGGAGCCGGTGGGCGAGGGCGAGGCGGTGGGCGAGGGGCTGGTCGCCGCCTGCACCGTGGTGAGCACCACCTCGCGGGCGTCGGACGAGGTGACGGTCACGGTGACCGGGTCGGGCGAGTCGTTGTAGAAGAGCGCGTTCAGGATCGCGTCGTCGCCGGCCCGGTAGCCCTCCACACCGGGGTAGGCGATCAGCACGCTGCGCACGCCGTACCGGCCGTCCTCGGCCTGGAGGTCGACGCCCTGGATCGACGGGACCTTGTTCGCCGTCTCGGAGATCTGACCGGCGCCGCATCCCGACAGCAGCAGCATCCCGGCTGCCGCCGCGATCCCGGGCAGCAGTACGGCAGCCCGCCGGGAACCCCTGATCGAGCGCGTCACGTCGGTCCTCCTCGTCACGATCACACCCGGCGACGTCGCCGGAACCGCTGGCCATGCCCGCGCAGACCGCTTCCCAGCGTAGTTGGAGCTGATCGTGGCCCGCACGGCGACCCGGTGCTGCCACCTGCCGGGGGAGGTGGTCAGACCAGTCGACCGCTCGTGACCAGCAGGACGACATCGATCAGAGCCACCAGCATGACCGCCCGGAAGGCGGCCACCGATCGGGCGCCGGGCCGATCGGCGGTGCGTCCGGCGTACCAGGCGAGAACGAGGATGATCACGGCGGCGACGACCGCCGCGAGGCCCAGGCCGGACGGCGGGCCGGGCGGCCCCAGCACCAGGGTGACCGTCGCCGCGACGAGCAGCCCGACGGCGGCCGCCCGGCTGCCCGCCGGACCCAGGCGGTGCGGCAGGCCGCGCACCCCGGTCCGGGCATCGTCGGCGAAATCGGGCAGCACGTTGGCGAAGTGCGCGCCGGCACCGAGCAGGGCCGCGGCGGCGACCAGCCACACCGGCGGCGTCGGCGCGCCGGGCAGCGCCAGCACCACGAAGGCGGGTAGCGTGCCGAAGGAGACCGCGTACGGCAGCACCGAGACCGGGGTCCACTTGAGCGGCCAGTCGTACAGCAGTGCCGAGACCAGCGCGACGGTGGCGCAGAGCGCCGCGACCGGGTTCGTGGTCAGGGCCAGCGCCACGGTGGTGGCGGCGGCCAGCACCGCGGCCACCGCGACGACCCGCCGGCTGACCGCCCCGGCGGCCACCGGCTTGTCGGTACGCCCCACTGCGGCGTCCCGGTCGGCGTCGAGCGCGTCGTTGGTCCACCCCACCGCGAACTGGCTCGCCGCCACGGTGAGGACCACCACGGCGGTCCCGCCGGGCGGATGCCCGACCCCGGCCGCGAGTAGACCGGCCACTGTGGTGACGGCGGCCGTCGGTTCCGGATGGCTCGCTCTGACCAGCCCTAACACCGTGGACGACATAACGGAAGTCTGGTCGTTACCCGCTGGTCGTGCCACGCTCGGTGAATGCGTGATGCCGGCTTGAGCCTGCCCCGCAACGACCCTCGCCAGTACGACGACCTGGCCGACGAATGGTGGCGACCGGACGGCGCGTTCGCGATGCTGCACTGGCTGGCCGAGGCGCGGGCGGCCCTGGTGCCACCTGCGGCGCGGCCCGACGCACTCCTGGTCGACCTCGGTTGCGGCGCCGGTCTGCTCGCCCCGCACCTGGCCGGCAAGGGCTACCGCCACGTGGGGGTGGACCTGACCCGTTCCGCGCTGGCCCAGGCCGCCGCGCACGGCGTGACGGTGGTCAACGGCGACGCCACCGCAGTGCCTCTCGCCGGCGGCTGCGCCGACGTGGTGGCCGCCGGTGAGCTGCTGGAACACGTACCCGACTGGCGGGCTGTGGTGGCGCAGGCGTGCCGCCTGCTGCGCCCCGGCGGGCTGCTGGTGCTGGACACGCTCAACGACACCGCGCTGTGTCGGCTGGTCGCGGTACGCATCGCCGAGCGGCTGCCGACCGTGCCGCGCGGCATCCACGACCCGCGGTTGTTCGTGGACCACCGCGAGCTGGTGGCCGAGTGCGCCCGACACGGCGTCGACCTGCGGATCCGGGGCGTCCGTCCGGGTGCGCCGGGCCTGCTTCGCTGGCTGTTCCGGCAGGTACGCGGCGCCCCGACGCCGTCCGGTCAGGAACCGCGGATCGTGCCGACCGGGTCGCCGGCCGTGCTCTACCAGGGACGCGGGGTACGCGGCGGGTAGCCGTTCCGGGCGGGGGTAAGGGAAGCCGAGAAGGGGGTTCCATGAGCGAGCGAGTCGTCAGGCTCAGTGCGTGGGTGTCTCATGACGGCACGCAGCGCAGCGGAGTGCGGGCATGAGCGAGGCGTGGGACGCCGCGCGGAGGCTGGCGCCCCGGCTGGCGGCCCGGGCGGCCGAGCACGACCGGGACGGTTCGTTCCCGGTCGACGACTTCGCCGATCTCGGTGCGGCCGGGCTGTTCGGGCTGATGGTCCCCGCCGAGCTGGGCGGCACCGGGGCGACGTTCGCCGGGTACGCGGCCGTCGCCACCGAGCTGGCCCGGGGCAACGGTGCCACCGCGCTGGTGTTCAACATGCACGCCTCGGTCACCGGCGCCCTGGGCGCGGTCACCGAGGAACTGGCCGAGGCGCTGGGCGTACCGGAGGAGGCGCTCGCCGCCCGCGACCGGTTGCTGCGGGCGGCGGCCGAGGGGGCGTGGTACGCGGTCGCGATGAGCGAGCGCGGCGCCGGTGCCCGGCTGTCCCAGCTCGCCACGGTCTACGAGCCGGTCGACGGCGGCTGGCGGATCAAGGGCAGCAAGACCTTCTGCTCGGGGGCCGGTCACGCCGACGGTTACCTGGTGGCGGCCCGTAGCGCGGCCGACCCGTCGGTGGTCTCGCAGTTCCTGGTTCCGGCCGGCGACGGCCTGACCGTCGAGCCGACCTGGGACGCGCTCGGCATGCGCGCGACCTCCTCGCACGACCTGCACCTGGACGTCACCGTGCCGGCCGATCGGTTGCTCGGCGGGGTGGAGGGCCTGGCCCTGGTGGTCGCCCAGCTCATGCCGCACTGGCTGGTGGCCAGCTACGCCGCCGTCTACGTCGGGGTGGCGCAGGCGTCGATCGACGCGGCGGCGGAACACCTGAACGCTCGGGGTCTGACGCATCTGCCAGCGGTCCGCGCCCGGCTGGGACGGGCCGACGCCGTGGTGGCGGCGGCGCAGCTCGCGGTCTCGGAGGCGGCCCGCCGGGTGGACGAGGCGCCGGGCGACGCCGAGACGAATCGCTGGGTGTGGCGGGCCAAGCTGCTGGCCGGTACGACGGCTGCGGAGGTGGCCGCGTCCATGCTGGAGGCGGCCGGCACCTCGGCCACCCGGCGGGGTCATCCGTTGGAGCGCCTCTACCGGGACGCGCGCTGCGGGTCGCTGCACCCGGCCACCTCCGACGTCTGCGCCGACTGGCTGGGCATCGCCGCGCTCGGCGGCGACCCGGACCGTGACGGGTCGGCTCCTCGTTGGTGAGCGTGGGGAAGCCGAGCGAGCGGAGGGTGAGACGGTGACCGTACCGGTGATCGCGGGTGTGGGTACGGCTCATCCGCCCTCCGCCGACCAGCAGGAACTCTGGGAAAGGTTCTTCTCCCGGCACTACTCCGGCGCCACCCGTGCCCTCGCCGAACGGATCTTCGCGAACTCGGGGGTGACCCGTCGGCAGGCGGCGGTGAGCCCGCTGATCGAGGACGTCTCGGACTGGCCGACCGAGCGGCGGATGCGCCGCTACCAGGTGGAGGCGCTGCCGCTGGGCAAGGAGGCGGTCGGTCGGGCGCTCACCTCGGCGGGGCTGGACGCCGGGGACGTCGGTCTCTTCGTGGTCTGCTCCTGCACCGGGTACGCCACCCCGGGGCTGGACATCCTGCTCGCCCGTGACCTGGGCATGTCCCCGACGACCCAGCGGATGTTCGTCGGCCACATGGGCTGCTACGCGGCCCTGCCCGGGCTGGGGGCGGCGAGCGACTTCGTGGTCTCCCGGGGCCGCCCGGCGCTGCTGCTCTGTGCCGAGCTGACCAGCCTGCACCTGCAACCCTCGTCGGCCCGGGTGGACACCCAGCAGATCGTCTCCCACGCGCTCTTCTCGGACGCCGCGGTCGCCGCCGTGATCGTCCCCGACGGCCGGGGGTACGCGGTGCGTGAGGTCACCTCGGTCACCGACACCTCCACGGCCGATCACATGACGTGGGACGTGACCGATACCGGCTTCCGGATGGGGCTCTCGCCGAAGGTGCCGCAGGTGCTGTCGACCCACGTACGCGGGCTGGTGGAGGATCTGCTGGCCCGGCACGGCGCCATGGTGTCCGGGGTGGACGGCTGGGCGGTGCACCCGGGCGGCCCCCGCATCCTGAACGTGGTGGAGCGCGAACTGGAGCTGCCGCCGACCGGGTTGGCGGCGTCCCGGGCGACGCTGGACGAGCACGGCAACTGCTCGTCCCCGACGGTGCTGCTGATCCTCGACCGTCTACTGCGGGCCGCGCCGTCACCGCGCCGGGTGGTGATGCTCGCCTTCGGACCAGGTCTGACCCTTTACGCGGTTCTGCTGGAACGTCATGTCTGACCGTTCGGGCGGCTACTCTTCAAAGATGTACGTCGATTCGGTGCACCGGCTGCGCGGCGCTCTGCTCGCCGGGATCGGTGCGGTCGCGCTGGTGCTCGGGGGCTGGTGGTGGCAGGCGCAGGAGCCGACGCCGGGTGCCCCGGCGTCGTTCGGATCCGGCGACGGCCTGAGGTCGGCGACGACGTGGCGGATGGAATCCGGTACCAGGACCAGTGTCGTGCTCGACGCACAAACCGGCGCCGTCGTCTCGGCGCCTCCCGACGGCGGGTACGGGCCACCCGGCGGCACGATGGACGCCTCGTCCAGTGCCGACCATCGGAGCCTACGGCGGGAGGAGGTCCGCAATGTGGTCTGGACCGAGCTGACGAAACTGACCGAGGGTGCGTCGGTGGTCCGACAGGCCCCGATCGGGTACGGCGAGACGTTCCGCCTCCGCTTCCGGTGCGTCGGGCCGGGAGACCTGTTGGTGACGGTCGACGGAGCGCGAGCGGCCGATCCGATCACGATCGGCTGCGACGGTGCGGCGGCCATGACGGAGGTCACCGGCACCGGCGGGCCGGTACGCATCTCGTTCTCCACCGCCGGCGCGGAGCCGTTGCAACTGGAGACCCGCCTGATCGCGCCGTCCTGAGCCGTTCGAGCATCTACTCTTTCCGGCATGCGTGATGATTCCGTCCATCGGCTCCGAGGCGCCCTGCTCGCCGGTGTGGGCGTGGTGACGCTCGTCGCCGGTGGCGGATGGTGGCAGGCGACTGCACCAAGCGTCGGCACCGGTGCCCGGTCGGCGTCGGACGGCTCCCCGCAGACGATCGAGTGGCCGGTGGATCCGTTCACCGGTGGTGGAAACCGGCAGAATTCCGGTCCTGCCTCGGTCCGGCCCGGGGCGACGGCGTCGTTCCGGCTGGATGCGGCCACCGGCGCGGTGATCGGGGTGGATCCGGCCGCCGGTTCCTCTCTCGTGCTCGAACCACGCGACGGCACGAGACGCGTGCTGGCCGGGGCCGGGTCCGGCGACGTCAGCGCTCCGGACACCGGAGAGTCGGGCCGGCGGCGAGCGGGCGGCGGCAACGTGGTGTGGTTCGACCGGTCGGCGTTGCGGGCGGGCGAGCCCGTGGTCCGCGCGGCTCGGATCGGCGATGGTGACCAGTTGGCGCTGTTCATCAGGTGCACCGGCTCGGGCGAGGTCAATGTCGCCGTCGACGGTGCCCGGGGGGCGTTCTACCCACACCGGGTCGAGTGCACGGGAGCGGTGTCGACGATCGGGATCACCGGTGCCGGCGGTTGGCTGCGGGTCACGTTCCATCCCGGCGACGCGGCGCAAATTCAGCTGGTGGCGCGTCTGGTCGCCCAGTCCTGAGATCGGTCGTGGCCGCCGACCAGCGGCCGGTGCCGGAAGGGCCGGGTGTCGCGGTGGCGGGGGCGGGCGGCGGCGACGGTGACCACACTCACTCCGGCCGGTGCCGCCGTCGCAGCCTCGGCGACCCGCTCCGGGCAGGCGCACCCGTCGACCAGCAGCACCACGGTCGGCACCAGGCCGCGCAGCGGCACCGGGGCCTGCCCGCCGTCGACCAGGTCCAGTGCGGGCAGTGATCGGCCGGTGGGCCGGACCGGTGCCGGGTCGGGGGTGCTGCTGGTGGTCGGTCCGGGCGAGCGGCCGGCGCGGGGCCAGGTGGCGGCGGCCAGGCCGGCGACGGTCGCCACGACCGCGAGCAGCAGCGCGAGCACGGGCAACGCGGACGGACGCCACCGGCGGGCGTACCCGGCGGCTCGGCCGCGTAGCTCCCGGCGTACCTGTTCGGCCTCGTCCGCGAGCGCGGCGGCATCGTCGGGGACGACCACCCGGCCCCACTCGGGCGGCAGGTCGGGCAACCCGGGACCGTCGGCGTCGGCCTTGCCCATCACCACCTCCTCAGCGCGACCGGCGGTGGAACCGCCCTGTCGCCGGTCGCTCTCGACCGTCGCGGATGTGCATACGCGGGCACCCCTCAAGCGTCTCGTACCAGGCCCGGGTCCCGCTACCGCTGCCCACACTCTTCAACGGCGGGATATCATGGGGCGGGTGGCGTAGGCCCTGACGTGCGATGCCAGTCGTGATCTCCGATGCTCTTTCCCGGGTGACGCCCGGGGGTCATCTGCCGATTACGCAGCGTGGTCAAATCATTGTTTGGGCGGTCTGTCAAGCCGAAGAAATACCTCTCACAGGGCCCCTGAGCTGCGCCAACGGTCAGGACAGCGGTGAGACATCGGTGCCTGAGCGTGTTACCCTAGACACAGCGAAAGGGGTTTCGAACCTATGGTTTTCAGTGTCGGCGAGACCGTTGTTTACCCCCACCACGGGGCCGCACTCATCGAGGCAATCGAGACTCGGGTGATCAAGGGCGAGCCCAAGCAGTACCTCGTCCTGAGGGTCGCGCAGGGTGACCTGACGGTCCGGGTGCCCGCCGAGAACGCCGAGATCGTGGGTGTGCGCGAGGTGGTCGGCGAAGAGGGTCTCGGCAAGGTCTTCGACGTTCTCCGGGCTCCGCACACCGAGGAGCCGACCAACTGGTCGCGGCGTTACAAGGCAAATCTGGAGAAGCTGGCGTCTGGCAACCCGCTGAAGGTGGCCGAGGTCGTGCGTGACCTGTGGCGCCGGGAGCGGGAGCGCGGGCTGTCCGCAGGTGAGAAGCGAATGCTCGCCAAGGCCCGTGACATTCTCGTCGGCGAGGTGGCGCTGGCCGAGAAGAGCACCAAGGACGAGGCGGAGACGCTGCTCGACAAGGTGCTGACCGAGGCATAGTCCGCACAGCATCGTCGTACCCACTTCGTAGCGAAGAAACCATTGAGGACCGCGACGTGACCGCGCAGCTTAATCCGCGCGGTGACGTCGCGGTCCTCGTGCCTGCGGCCGGTGCCGGCGTACGCCTGGGGCCCGGCCGTCCGAAGGCACTACGGCTGCTGGCCGGCGAACCGCTACTGGTGCACGCGGTCCGCCGGCTCGCCGCCGCCACGTCGGTGCACACCGTCGTGGTGGCCGCCCCGGCCGCCGACGTCTCGGCGGTACGCGAACTGCTCGCCCCGGTCGCACCGGTGACGGTGGTGCCGGGCGGGGCGGAACGGCAGGCGTCGGTGGCCGCCGCCCTGGCCGCCGTGCCGGACGGTCCCGAGATCGTCCTGGTGCACGACGCGGCCCGCGCGTTGACCCCGCCGGCGCTGGTGGAGTCGGTGGCCGCCGCAGTCCGGGCCGGCCACGACGCGGTGATCCCCGTGCTGCCCGTGGTCGACACGATCAAGGAGGTCGACGCGGGCGAGGTGGTGCTCGGCACCGTCGACCGGGCCGCGTTACGAGCCGTGCAGACCCCGCAGGGCTTCCGCCGGGCGGTGCTGACCGCCGCGCACGCCTCCGCCGGTGACCCGCTCACCGACGATGCCGGGCTGGTCGAGAAACAGGGTGTACCGGTGTACTGCGTACCCGGCTCGGACCACGCCCTGAAGATCACCCGGCCCTTCGACCTGGCACTGGCCGAGCACCTGCTGTCCGTCGGCGGATAAGGCGTACTCTCGTTTCATGATCGTTCCTCGGGTGGCCATCGGCACTGACGTGCACGCCTTCGAGGCCGGTCGGCCGTGCTGGGTGGCCGGCCTGCACTGGCCCGATCAGGACGGCCTGGCCGGGCACTCGGACGCGGACGTCGCCGCCCACGCCGCCTGCAACGCGTTGCTCTCCGCTGCCGGCCTCGGTGACCTCGGCGCCAACTTCGGGGTGGACCAGCCCGAATGGGCGGGTGCCAGCGGGGTGGCGCTGCTCGCCGAGTCGGCCCGTCGGGTACGCGCCGCCGGTTTCGCCATCGGCAACGTGTCGGTGCAGGTGGTGGGCGTACGCCCGAAGATCGGTCCCCGCCGCGAAGAGGCCCAGCGGGTGCTCTCCGAGGCGGTGGGCGCACCGGTCACCGTCTCCGCCGCCACCACCGACGGCCTGGGCTTCACCGGGCGCGGTGAGGGGCTCGCCGGGATCGCGGTGGCGCTGGTCCACGCGCAGGCGAGCTAGACGAGTTGTTCCGAATTGCGGTCAGTGGTCGTAGGCGATCAGTGACCGGGTGACGGGTGCGCCGGTCTTGTTGTTGTGCCAGATCGCCGCGGTCATGGCGAGGAGGCGTTGGGCGACCCGGACGGCCACACCGTCGAAGGTTCGTCCGCCGTGTTGTTCCAGGTCAAGCTGGCCTTTGAGGGTGTCGTTGACCGACTCGATCAACTGGCGGACCTTCTTGAGCATCGGCTCGCCGTAGCGGGCCTTCTCCTTCTTGCGGGACGGGCGCAGCAGTTCGATGCCCTGCTCGGCCAACTGCCGCTCGAATGGCTTGGAGGCGAATCCCTTGTCGCTGATCAGCAGGATCCTGTCGTGCTCTGCCACCACGCCGGCCTCGACGTCCAGCATCGCGGCGAGGACCTCTCGCTCGCCGATCTTCGGGTTCGCGAGGGCCCACAGGATCGGCATCCCGGTCGGGGTGCAGACCAGGTAGAGCCGGAGTCCCCAGAAGAAGCGGGAATGGGAGGCGCAGTAGCCGTATCCGGCCCAGCCGGCGAGGTCTGAGCGCTGGGCGGTGGGGCGGGACATGCCGCACGGGATGGGGGTGGAGTCGACGATCCAGTGGTGGTCGAACCAGAAGTCACTGTCGCGGGCCAGGTCCCGGATGACCTTTTTGATCAGCGGCAGGGCAGCGCGGAGCCGTTTGTTGTAGCCCGGCCGCTGCGGCAGGTAGGGAAACCAGGGGCGCAGGTGGATACGGGCGTAGCGGATCCAGTGCGCCTCAGAGCGGGCACCGAGCAGGACCTGCGCCACCGCGAGGCATACCAGTTCGGAGTCGGTCAGTAGCGGCGGCCGTCCCCGCCACCGGGGGGTGCGGATGCTGTCGTCGATCTTCACGTACAGTGCGGTCAAGAGGGTATCCAGGTCTTGCGTCACACCATGATCTTGGATGCCCTCTCTTCATGCCCAGACATCGACCCCTGACTTCGGAACTACTCGTCTAGGCTCGCGCGATGTCCGCCGACGTTCCCACCGATCCACCCGCCGCCGACGGCTACCTTGAGCGCGCCACCCTCCTCGCCGAGCTGGGCCGCTACGACGAGGCCGTCGCCGAGCTGGGCTTCGCCCTCTCCCTAGACCCGGCCGCCGCCGAGGTGTCGACGATGCTGGCCCGGGTGCACCTGGCCGCAGGCCGCCCGGCCGAGGCGCTCACCGCCGCCGAGGCCGCCGTGGCCGCCGCGCCGGGACAGCTCCCCCCGCTCGTCGCCCGTGGCCTGGCCCTGGGTGACCTGGAACGGTACGGCGACGCCGCCCGCACTGCGGACGAGATCCTGGCGCTGGGACCGGAGGACGCGTACGCGCAGCGCAGCGGGGCGGCGATCCTGGCCGGCTCCCGCAACGGACAGCCGGCCCTGAACGCGGCCTGGCACGGCGTGGAGCTGGCGCCCGAGGAGCCGCAGGGGCACCTGGTGCTCGGCCTGGTGGCGGCCAACATGCAGATGTACGACCTGGCCGAGCGCGCCTACCGGGAGGCGCTGCGGCTGGACCCGAGGCTGGCCGAGGTGAGCGAGGACGTCGGCGTGCTGCGGTTGGAGCAGCGCCGGTGGAGCGCCACGCTGGAACAGCTCGCGGAGGCGGCGGTGGCGAGCATGCCGCCCGATTCGGGCCGCCGGGACGGGACGCGGACCGACCCGAACCGGTCGGACACCGTCCCGGACGACCTGAGCGGGCTCGACCAGCCCCGGGAGGACCCGCGTCGGGGAGAGACCCCAGACGAGCGGAAACCGGGTCAGGGCGGGCCGAGCGGGCCGACAGCGGGCCAGGGCGGGGACGATCCCTTCGCCGCGCCGGTCGACGCGGGGCCGGTCGGTCCGGTCGCTGACCGCACCGTGCCGGCGGCGCTGCGGCAGTTGGTGGTCTGGGGTGCCGGATGGTCGGTGATCGCCGCCGTGGTGGTCGCCTGCTCGGCGGCCACCGGGCCCGGCTTCTCCCGCCTGATGGCGGTGCTGGCCGCGGCCGGCGGCGGCATCGTGGTGTGGCGGCAGGCGTCGCGGCTGCCCGGCCTGACCCGGACGGTGCTGCCGGTGCTGCGGCGCACCGACCGGACGCTCGCGTTCGCCGTCTACGGGGCCTGCGTGGCGCCCGTGCTGATCCTGCTCTACGCCCTGCTGGGCACCCCGTGGCCGCTGGTGCTGGCGATCGGGGTGGCGATGGCCGCGCAACTCGCGATCGTCACCCGACCGGTCGCCTGACCGGCCGGGCGGGGCCGGGTCAGGGGCGGCGGGCCCAGGTCCAGGCGTACGCGTCGTCCTCGCATTCGCCGGCCGCGTCGCACAGGTCGAGTGGCCGGAAGGTGTCGACCATGACCGCCAGCTCGTCGAAGAAGTCGACGCCGATCGAGCGCTCCGCCGCGCCGGGCTGCGGACCGTGCGTGAAGCCGGACGGGTGCAGCGAGATTGACCCCTGCTCGATGCCGGAGCCGCGCCGGGCCTCGTAGTTGCCGCCGGTGTAGAAGAGCATCTCGTCCGAGTCGACGTTGTGGTGGTGGTACGGCACCGGGATGGCGTCCGGGTGGTAGTCGACCTTGCGCGGGACGAACGAGCAGATCACGAAGTTCGGCCCCTGGAAGTTCTGGTGCACCGGCGGCGGCTGGTGGACCCGGCCGGTGATCGGTTCGAAGTCGTGGATGGAGAACGCCCACGGGTACATGTGCCCGTCCCAGCCGACCACGTCGAACGGGTGGTTGGCATAGACGTGGCGGGTCCATCCGCGACGGTGGCGGACCAGCACGTCCACGTCGGTGCCGTCGACGAGCAGCGGCGCGTCCGGTCCCCGGACGTCGCGCTCGCAGTACGGCGAGTGTTCCAGGAACTGTCCGCGTACGGAGAGGTAGCGCTTGGGCGGGCCGATGTGTCCGGACGCCTCGACGGCGAGCAGCCGGGTCGGCGTGTCGCCGGTGGGCACCAGGCGGTGCACCGTCGACGTCGGAATGATCACGTAGTCGCCGGCGGTCACGTCCAGCGCCCCGAAGGTCGACTCGACCCGTAGCGCCCCGGACTCGACGTAGAGGCAGTGGTCGCCGGTGGCGTCCCGGAACAGCGGGGAGGGCCGGTCGGCCAGCACGTACGCGATCCGGACGTCGTCGTTGGCGAGCAGGTAGCGCCGGCCGAGGACCGGGTCGGCCCCGGTGCCGTCGAGCTTGTGGGTACGCAGGTGCCGGGGCTTGAGCGGCAGGTTGGGTGCCCGGGTCACCGCCGGTGGGGTGAACTCCTGGGCGGCGACGATCGCGGTCGGCGCGTACCGGTGGTAGAGCAGGGACGAGTCGGAGGAGAAGCCCTCCTGGCCCATCAGCTCCTCGGTGTAGAGGCTGCCGTCGGGCTGCCGGAACTGGGTGTGGCGCTTCCGTGGCACGTCGCCGACGCTGCGGTAGTACGGCATCTCGCCTCCCGGTCACCAGAGCGTCCGATAGTCGGACGCTGTTGTCCGCTTCTTAGAGCGTCCCGTACATTCTTGTCTCGTGTCAACGCAGCTGCCCGCACTCGTCGCCGGACTGGTCGACGACGCCGCCGTCTTTCCGCCTGGCAGCGCGTCGCTGCCCGACGCCGTCGCCGCCCACCGGCGGCACCGCGCCTCCTGGTACGCCGACCTCGTCGGCCCGTTGCTGCTGCCGGCCTCGACCGTGACGGCAGGCGAGTTGGACGGCCTGGTCGATCCCGCCGAGGGCCTGGCCATCGGGTTGATCGGCGACACCGGTCTGGACCGCCTGCCCTTCGCGCTGTCGTTCCTGCCTCCGCTCGGGGTGACCGCCCGGCAGGTCGAGGTGCCCGTCGCTCGGCGCGGCGAGGACCCGCAGCCCGGCGTGGCCGAGCTGGTGACGCTCACCGAAGGGCTGGACGGCGTGCCCGTCTACGCGGAGGTCCCCCTGACCTTCGGGCTGATGGGGGCGCTGGACGCCCTGGCCGAGGCGCGGGCCGGTGGGCTGCCGGTCGCCGCGAAGTTCCGTACCGGCGGGCTGGCCGCCGAGCTGTTCCCCACGCCCGCCGAGCTGGCCGCGGTGATCTGCGCCTGCCGGGACCGGCGGCTGCCGTTCAAGCTGACCGCCGGGCTGCACCACGCGGTGCGGCAGGTGGATCCGGAGACCGGCTTCACCCACCACGGCTTCGGCAACCTCCTGGCCGCCACGCTGGCCGCCGCCGACGGTGCCCCGGTGGACGCCGTCGCCGAGCTGCTCACCGTGCGCGACGAGCGACCGCTCATCCAGCGCACCGAGGGGCGGCACGACTCGACGCGTCCGCTCTGGGTGGGCTTCGGCTCGTGCAGCATTACCGAACCACTGACCGACCTGATCCGGCTCGGGCTGGTGAACGGAGGATCCGAGGCATGAGCGAGTGGGCACAGTGGAACGGAGGGTCGGCGTGAGCTGGGTGGCGGGTGTCGAGGGATCCGGGTACGGGGTGCACCACCTGCCGTACGGGGTGTTCCGGGTGGGCTCCGGCGAGCCCCGGATCGGCGTACGCGTCGGGGACCTCGTGCTGGACATGGCGGGCGCGGAGGAGGCCGGTCTGGTGCTGGCCGGCGGCGCACTGCGGCAGCCTACGCTCAACGCGTTCCTGGCGCTGGGACGCCCGCAGTGGACCGCCTCGCGGCAGCGGATCACCGAACTGCTCACCGACGAGGCGCACCGCGCGGCGGTGGAACCGCTGCTGGTGCCGCTGGCCGAGGTGCGGATGGAACTGCCCTTCGAGGTGGCCGACTACGTCGACTTCTACTCCTCGGAGCACCACGCCTCGAACGTCGGGTCGATCTTCCGGCCGGGCCAGCCGCCGCTGCTGCCGAACTGGAAGCACCTGCCGATCGGCTACCACGGCCGGGCCGGCACGGTGGTGGTCTCCGGCACCCCGGTGGTGCGCCCGCACGGTCAGCGGCCCGGTCCGCAGGGGCCGGTCTACGGCCCGTCCGTGCGCCTGGACATCGAGGCCGAGGTCGGGTTCGTGGTCGGCGTATCGAGCCCGCTCGGCCGGCGGGTGGCCGCCGCCGACTTCGCCGACCACGTCTTCGGGGTGGTGCTGGTGAACGACTGGTCCGCCCGCGACATCCAGGCATGGGAGTACCAGCCGCTCGGGCCCTTCCTCGGCAAGTCGTTCGCCACCTCGGTGGCCGCGTGGATCACTCCGCTGGACGCGCTGCGACACGCCTTCGTCCCCGCCCCGGAGCAGGACCCGCCGGTGGTCGACTACCTGCGCGAGGAGCCCCACCTGGGACTGGACCTGCGGCTGACCGTGTACTGGAACGGCGAGGCGGTCAGTGAGCCGCCGTTCGCCGGCATGTACTGGACGCCGGCCCAGCAACTGGCGCATCTGACCGTCAACGGCGCCTCGCTGCGCACCGGCGACCTGTACGCCTCCGGCACCGTCTCCGGCCCGCACCGGGACCAGGTCGGTTCGTTCCTGGAACTCACCTGGGGCGGCACCGAGCCGGTCGTGGTGGGCGGGGCGAAGCGTACCTTCCTCGCCGACGGCGACACGGTGACCGTCACCGCGACCGCCCCCGGACCGGACGGCAGCACCATCGAGTTGGGTGAGGTCACCGGCACGGTGACGCCGGCGAACTGACTCCAACCCGACAGAATATCCCTTGATCGCACTCGATGTGCGATCAAGGACCGTCACCGACTTCGTTGATGCCCTCGGAATTGCGTCGCCACGACGCGCCGGGCCGGCCGGTGCCCCCCGTTCCGGTCGGCCCGGCCCCGGCTGGCGACCCGTCACAAAGCGAGGAGATGACGATGCGCGAACTCGTGGGCGCGGTCTGGCGCACCAGCAGCCGCTCGAACGACCAGGGTCTTTGTGTGGAGGTGGCCGACAACCTGGCCCGTGTCCACGGTGTGGTGGGCATACGCGACTCCAAGGACCAGGCCGGGCCGGTCCTGGTGGTCAGCCCGCCGGGCTGGACGTCGTTCGTCGGCGCGATCCGGGCCGGGCACTTCACCCGCTGACACCGCAGGCCGTGTTCCGCGAGGGCCGTCACGCTCTCGGGGGACACGGCCGTTTCCCGTGGCGCGGCGGCCCCGTACCGGTGGGCGTGACGCCCGCACCGTCGGGGCCGTGCCCCGGTGCACTCAGCCCGGCTGGATAGGGTGCCGGTCGGAGGTGCGGGATGGGGTTGACGACGGGTCGGCGGCGGATCGTGGCGGTGGTGTCCGCCGCTGTCATGGTCGCGGTCACCGCGATCACCGCGTACCGCGTACTCGCCCCGGCCGAGGTCAGCACGACCGCGCGGGGCGAGTACCCGGCCGCCGCCGACCGGGAGGCCGGGGTGGTGGGTCGGCTGCCAGTGGCGCCGCTGATCGTCGACGGCCGCCTCCGGGTGTACGCGGCACAGCGCCAGGTGTACGCCGACGGGCCGGTGGACGCCCGCCACCGGGGTACGCCGTACTGGTCGTTCCGGCGGTGGCCCGCCGAGGTGAGCGGGGTCGTGGCCGACGGGACCACGGTGGTCAGCCACTGGTCGGACGGGAAGCTGGTGGCGCTGGACGCGCGTACCGGACAGGTGGCCTGGCAGGTCGACGGCCCGGTGCCCGCCGAGGGCTGGACCGCGCGCCGCACCGGCGCCGGTGCGGTCTGGAGCCCGGCGGGGCTCTTCCACGCCGGCGACTCGCCTGCGTTGGTGGTGTCCGGGCCGGAGCGCCTCGCCGCCTTCGCGTTCGACGACGGTCGGCAACTCTGGTCGACGGAGGTGGATGGCCGTTGCCGGACCGATGTGGGCACCACCTCGACCGGTTGGTTCGCCGTGGTGGACCGGTGCGGAGGTCCGGTGGTGGTCGAGTTCCGTGACGTGCGCACCGGCACGCCGGTGGACCGCTGGCAGCCGCCGGGTGCCGCCGCCGAGTGGCGCGTCACACCGGTCGGTTGCGTCACCGAGGGCGTGCGCTGCGGCGGCCTGCGCGTCACCGGCCCGGGCGACGACGGGGGACGAGGCTGGCTGCTGGTCGCCGGCGGCCCGGTGGCCGCGGCCGCACTCGACCCGACCGGCGCCGAACTGAACGGGGAGTGGGTCGTCCGGGCAGCGGGCGGCGTGGTCACCGGACGATCCGCCCGCGACGGGGAGGAGATCTGGCGGCGTGCCGACCTCGGGCCGGTCCGGATCGTGGCCACCCAGACCGGCCGGGTGCACCTGATCACCGAGACGAACGCCCTGATCACCGTCGACCCGGCCACCGGCGCCGAGCGGTCCCGCTTCGTGCTGAACGTGGGCGCCGACGGGGTCGGCTGGGCGCCCGGGGCGGCGTACGCGAGCGGCGGCTACCTGGCGCTGGAACGGCTCCGGCGCCCGCCCGCTCCGGACGCCGACGACCAGCGCTACTTCCTCACCTCGGAACCGCTGGTGCTGGCGGCGACCTGAGCGGTCGGGGCGCGACTGCTGTTCTTGGGCAAATCGGACAAAAGATGCGTATGCTCTCAGTGGGCTTCCGGGCCGGTCCGCTGGGGGATGGCGGATCGGCCCGGCACCGCTCGTGGCTCAGCGCAGGGCGGACTCGGCGGCGGCCAGGAAGGCGTCGTTCTCCTCCGGCGTGCCGACGGTGACGCGTACCCCGTCACCGGAGAACGGCCGGACGATCACGCCCCGCGACTCGCACGCCCTGCCGAACGCCAGCGACCGGTCGCCCAACGGCAGCCAGACGAAGTTCGCCTGGCTGGTGGGCACGTCCGGGACGAGCTTGCGCAGCGCCTCGGTGACCCGGTCCCGCTCGGCCACCACCAGCGCGCACCGCCGCTGCACCTCGTCGGCCTGGGCCAACGCGGCCAGCGCGCCCGCCTGCGCTGCCATGCTCGTGGAGAACGGCGTGACGACCTTGCGTACCGCCGCCGCCACCAGGGGCTGCGCGACGAGGAAGCCGATCCGCAGGCCGGCCAGGCCCCACGCCTTGGACAGGGTGCGTAGCACCGCCACGTTCGGCCGGTCGGCGTAGGTCAGCCCGTCCGGCACCTCAGGGTCCGTGACGAACTCCCGGTACGCCTCGTCGATGACCACCAGCACGTCGTCCGGTACCGCGTCCAGGAAGCGGTCCAGCTCGGCGCGGCGGATCGCGGTGCCGGTCGGGTTGTTCGGGTTGCAGACCAGGATCATCCGCGTCCGGTCGGTCACCGCCGTGGCCATCGCGGACAGGTCGTGCCCGTGCGCGGCCTCGTTCGGCACCTGCACGCTGGTCGCGCCGCTGGTCGCCGCGATGATCGGGTACGCCTCGAAGGAGCGCCACGAGTAGACCAGCTCGTCACCGGGCAGGCAGGTGGTCCGGACCAGGTGCTCGGCCAGCGCCACCGAGCCGCAGCCGGTCGCGATCCGGTCCGGGTCCACGTCGTACCGGTCGGCCAGGGCCTGACGCAGCGCGACGACACCCATGTCCGGGTAGCGGTGTACACCGGCCACCGCCTCGGCGACCGCCTCCACGACCCCGGGGAGCGGGCCGTACGGCACCTCGTTGCTGGCCAGCTTGATGGCCTCCGGCAGACCCAGCTCGCGGGCCAGGTCGGCCGGGCTGCGGCCGGGTACGTAGTTGGGCAGCGCGTCCAGGTCGGCGCGGGTCAACCGGGGTGCCGGCTGCCGTCCGGTGTCGGTCATGGGGTGTCTCCCGGTGTGTCGGCACGGTCGTCAGGGGTGCGGGGAAGCCGGACCACCACGGTCTGCGCCCGCTTGTCGTGCAGCGCCTGCCGTAGCGGGTGGTCGAAGAGCGGCGAGAGCGAGTCGATCAACTGGAGCAGCAGGCCGAGGCCGCAGCAGTACCAGAGCAGGGTGGGCAGCCCGAGCGTGTTCCACCGGCGCAGGGCCCGGCCGAAGCCCAGCGGCGCGTCCGCCTCGACCGGCACCGCCTTCACCCGCAGCAGCCGCTTGCCGAAGGTCTGCCCGCCGGCTGCCATCGACGGCACCTCGTACGCCAACCACAGTGCGGTGGCGAGCAGCAGGATCACCACCACCAGCGAGCCGGCCTGGTCACCTGCCGGGGGCAGCGGGTCGGTGGTGGTGTCCTGCGCCTCCACCCGCCGCCAGAACTCGTTCAGCGGGGTGGCGTACTCCTGGGCCAGCCGATAGACGAAGAAGCCGTTGACGAACACGTTGAGCACGAAGACGATGCCGAAGTCGATCAGCCGGGCGGCGAACCGGGCACCGAACGAGGCCAGCGGCAGCCCGTGCGGCCGAGGCGGAGGCGGCTGGCCGGGCCAGGTCGGGTACGGCCAGCCCGGAGGCGGCCCCGAGCCGGGCGGCCAGCCCGCCTGCTGCCCACCGGCACCGGGCCAGCCGGACTGGTCCGGTTGCTGTCCGGGGTGACCGCCGGGCCCCGGTGTGCCGCCGAACTGGCCCGGCTGTTGTCCGGGGTGGCCGGGCTGTCCCGGCCAGGTGGTCGCCGGACCGGGCTCGGAGGGTGTGCCGGCCGGTGCGGCGGGGCCGGCGGCCGGGGTCGCCGGCTCGGGCTCCGGCGTGGGCTCGGGCTCGGGCGGGGGTGGGCCCTCGGGCGGGGTGGCGTCCACCGGAATGGGCGTGCCGATCCAACCCTCACCATCCCAGTACCGGCGGGTCTCGGGGTCGGCGGGGTCGACGTACCAACCGGGTGCCACGCTCACGTCGCGGCCTCGCTGCGCTCGTTCACCTCGCCACCTTAACGACGACGGTCCCGGCGAACTTGTCGTGGAGGCACTGCTGCCAGGGCTTGTCCCACAACTGCCAGAGCCCGTCGATGTAGCTGCCACCCGGCACGAGGGACCCACCGACGAACTGCACGAGGTACCGCCTGCCGGCCACCCGACGGTCCAGCACGCGGGTCGGGTCGAGCGTCACCACCCGCAGCTTCATCACCCGCTTGCCGACGGTCTGCCCACCCTGCCTGATCAGGTACTCCACGTGGTAGACCCAGTACAGCCCGAACATCACCACGAAGAGACCGGCCTGAAGCAGCAGCATCGGCAGCACGAAGTCGGTGAACACGGTTCCCGCGTCCGGCTCGACGAGAGTGCCGTCCGGGTTCGTCCGGGTGATCGTGCGCATCATCTGGAACCAGACCAGGAGGAAGGCCGGCACGAACAGCACCATCACCACCGCGGTCGCGATCGCCACGTCGATCAGGTATGCGACCAGCCGGTCACCGAAGACGGCCAGCGGCTGCCCGCCGGGCCCGAGTACCGGCGGCACCGTACCCGGTGCCCAGCCGGGCGGCGGCTGTTGCCTGGGTGGACCCGACCAGCCCGCGCCCGGCGGACCGGGCCAGTCGGGCGGCGGCGGTTGGCCCGGCGGCGCGAACTGTGGCGGGACCGGATGCGGGTGGCCGAGGGGCGGCGGGTGCACGGGAGGCTGGGTCACGCTGGACAGTGTTACAGGTTGCCGCGCTTCTCCTGCTCCCGCTCGATCGCCTCGAAGAGCGCCTTGAAGTTGCCCTTGCCGAAACCGAGGGAGCCGTGCCGCTCGATCAGCTCGAAGAAGACGGTCGGCCGGTCCTGCACCGGCTTGGTGAAGATCTGCAACAGGTAGCCGTCCTCGTCCCGGTCGACCAGGATCTTCCGGGCCTTCAGCTCTTCGATCGGCACCCGTACCTTGCCGATCCGGGCCCGCAGCTCCGGGTCGTCGTAGTACGAGTCCGGGGTCTCCAGGAAGTCGACCCCGGCGGCGCGCATCGCGTCGACACTGGCCAGGATGTCGTTGGTGGCGACGGCGATGTGCTGCGCGCCCGGGCCCTGATAGAACTCCAGGTACTCGTCGATCTGCGACTTCTTCCGGGCGATCGCCGGCTCGTTGAGCGGGAACTTCACCTTGCGGGTGCCGTTCGCGACGACCTTGCTCATCAACGCCGAGTAGTCGGTGGCGATGTCGTCGCCGACGAACTCCGCCATGTTGGTGAAGCCCATCACCCGCCGGTAGAACTCCACCCACTCGTCCATCCGGCCCAGCTCCACGTTGCCGACCACGTGGTCGACCGCCTGGAAGAACCGCTTGGGCTGCACCCCGGCGTCGATCATCGGCTGCCGGTCCACGATCGGCTTGCGGGCGACGAAACCGGGCAGGAACGGGCCGGAGTAACGGGACCGGTCCACCAGGGTGTGCCGGGTGTCCCCGTAGGTGGCGATGGCGGCCAGCCGTACGGTGCCGTGCTCGTCGGTCACGTCGTGCGGCTCGGCCAGCCCGGTGGCACCCTGCGCGGTGGCGTGCGCGTACGCGGCGTCCACGTCCGGGACCTCCAGCGCGATGTCGGAGACACCGTCGCTGTGCCGGGCGACGTGCTCGGCGCCGGTGGCGTCCGGCCGCACCGCCCCGGTGAGCACGAACCGGGCCGAGCCGCTGGTCAACACGTACTCGGCGTGGTCGCGGTGGCCCTGCTCCGGGCCTCGGTACGCCACGCAGGTCATGCCGAACGCGGTGGAGTAGTAGTGCGCGGCCTGCTTGGCGTTGCCGGCCAGGAAGCGCACGTGGTCCATGCCCTTGACCGGGAACGGGTCCTTGCTGGTGTCATGGTCGACGGTGCCGACGAGGGCGTCGACGTCGACCTCCTCGGTCGACTGGGGTCGGTCGATAGCCTGGGTCATGGTGGCCTCCCTTGCGTACCGGCCGGCCTGGTGGGCCGACAGGGTCGTCTGCTGCTGCGAGCATCGCGGTGACGGGGCTAACTGGGCAACCCTCTCCTGTTCGGCTGGTCAGGTTGCGCAAACGGTATGGTGTTCACGCATGAACCCTGGACAGGTTGTACAGCTCGACGCGTTGGACGCCAGACTGATCGAGTTGCTCGCGGAGGAACCCCGGATCGGCGTACTGGAGTGCTCCCGCCGACTCCAGGTCGCCCGGGGCACCGTCCAGGCCCGGCTGGACAAGCTGGTCGGCCGTGGGGTGATCGCCGGTTTCGGACCGGACCTCGGGCCCGCCGCCCTCGGCTTCACGGTGACCAGCTTCGTCACGCTGGAGATCAGTCAGCGGCTCGGGCACGACCCGGTGACCCGTCACCTCGCGGCGATCCCCGAGGTGCTGGAGGCGCACACCATCACCGGCTCGGGCGATGTGCTCTGCCGGATCGTGGCCCGGTCGAACACCGACCTCCAACGGGTGATCGACCAGATCGTGGCGTACGAGGGGATCACGCGGGCCTCGACGATCATCGCCCTCGCCGAGCAGATTCCCTACCGCGTCCTCCCGCTGGTCCGCTCCGCCGTCGCATGAAGCCGTCGTACGGCGGTTTCTAGCGCCGCGCCGGGGGTTGCTGTGTAAGGAGGGGTCCCCTGCTAACGCCTGGTGCATAGCAGGGGACCCCTCCTAACATCCGGGCCGGGCGCGGCGGGCGCGGCGGCGCGGGGAGCGTCAGCGTTCGGCCAGGGCGTCGCCGAGCGGGGTGCGTCGGTAGCGGACGGCGCGGCCGGAACGGACCCGGCTGACCAGGCCCGCCTCGCGCAGCACGGTCAGGTGGTCACCGACCCCACCCAGGCTCAGCCCGAGTTGGGCGACGAGCTGACTGGTGGTGGCGGGCAGCGCGAGCGCCCGCAGCACCGCTGCCCGGGACCGCCCGACCAGGCGGTCCAGCACGTCGTCCGGGCGGCTGGGGTCGGGCGGCCCGAGCAGCTCCGCCGCACCGTACGCCGGGTAGACGATCGCGAACGGCCAGGGCGGTTCGAGGTACTTGATCAGGATGCCGAATACGGTGGGGACGAAGAGCAGCCCCCGACCGGCGAGCGAGTACGTCACCTGGTGCGGGTCGTCGACCTCGATGGTGCCCACGTCGCCGGGCACCCAGCGCATCCGTGGGTCCAGGTCCGCGACCGCCGCACCCCAGCCGTACGCGAGCAGCCGACCGGCCCGGTGCAGCAGGTCGCGTTCCAGCACCGCCCGCAGCCGGGGCCAGTCCGGCTGTACGAGTGTCGTCCAGGCCGCCTCGATGGCGTCCGCGAGCAGGTCCACCACGTGCGGTGAGCGATAGATCCGGCGCGCGTACTCCGGTGGTGTGGTGTGCGGGGCGGTGAGGTTGCGGGCCAGCTCGTCGCGGGCCTGGGCGAGCGGGGTGGCCCGGACCATCGCCAGCTCGTCGGCGAAGTCCTGGGCGGTGTCCGCCGGCGGCGGATGGATGAAGTCGGCGTTGTAGCCGCCCCTGCGCATCAGCGCCAGCAGCGCCCCCACCGTCGGCAGTTCGTGCCGGAGCCGCTCGTACACCGGCCGTTGGCGGGCCACCCAGGGCGTGAGTCCGGGGGCGCTGTTCAGCCCGGCCAGCAGCCGCAGCGCGGAGACCGTCTCACCCAACGGCGAGATGGCGAACCGGCTCGCCGCCAGGTCGGCCGGGGTCACCTCGATACGCATCCCACGACCTTTCGTTCCCTGGCGAAAGGATAGAGCCCACCGGGCCGGACCACGAAGCTGGCCGGCGTGAACAGCACCAGTACCACCGCAGATCAGGGGGCTGCCGACCGGCCGGCGACGTTTCGGGACGTCTTCGCCGTCGCCGAGTTCCGGGTGATCTTCGCCAGCTTCGGCGTATTCATGATCGGCGAGACGGTGAAGATGCTCGCCCTGTCCGTGCTGGTCTACGAGCGCACCGGATCCGGCCTGCTGGCCGCCCTGGCGTACGTGACCGGCTTCCTGCCGCACGCCCTGGGCGGGGTGTTCCTGCTGGCGCTGGCCGACCGCTGGCCGGCCCGGGCGATGATGGTCGGGTACGACCTGCTGCGGATGGCCATGGTGGCGGTGCTCGCCGTCGGGGCGATGTCCCCGTCGGCCATGCTCGTCCTGGTTGCGGTGGTGGCCCTGTTCGGCCCGGTCAGCAACGCCGCCCGCACCGCGCTGCTGCCCGAGGTGCTGCACGGCGACGCGTACGTGCTGGGCCGCTCGCTGCTCTCGGTCGCCTCCGGTGGGACCCAGGTGGCCGGGTTCGCGGTCGGCGGTCTGCTGCTCGGCCTGGTCGGGCCGTACGGTGCGCTCTGGTTGACCGCGGTGACCTGCGGTCTCTCGGCACTGCTGGTGCGGGTCGGGCTCACCCGACGACCGGCCCGCATCCATTACGCCCCGACCACCGACAAGCCGGCGCGCGGTGCGATTCGCGAGACCCTGCGGGTCAACCGGACCCTGCTCGCCGACCGGCGGATCCGGGGACTGCTGCTGGCCCAGTGGTTGCCCGGCTCACTGCTGGTGGGCGCAGAGGGGGTGGCCGTGCCGTACGCGGCCGATCTGGGGCCGGGGGCCAGCGCGGGCGTACTGCTGATGGCCGGCGCGGGCGGCATGCTCGTCGGTGACCTGCTGGTGGGACGGTTCGTGGCGCCGGCCCGGCGGGAACGGTGGACGCCCTGGCTCGCGCTGCTGCTCGGCGTACCGATGCTCGCGTTCGTGGCCCGGCCGTCGCTGGTGCCGGCGGCGGCCCTGTTCGCGGTGGCCACCGCGGGCTTCGCCTATCAGCTCGGGCTGGCCCGGCGGTTCCTCGACGCGGTCCCCGAGGGTCGGCGAGGGCAGGCGTTCGGGCTGGTCAGCACCGGTATGATGGCGATGCAGGGGTTGGCTGCGGCGGGCGCGGGCGCGCTCAGCGAGGTGCTCGCGCCGGGCATCGTGATGGCGCTGGCCGGTGCCGCCTCGGCGACGGCGACGCTGATCCTGTGGCCGGTGCTCGCCCCGGCCGTCCGACCTCGCCGTTCCGCGCCCGTCGCCGGCTGACCCGCCGACCGCTGCGCGGTGTGCCCCGCCGGTCACCGCAGGCGGTTAGCCGGTCGCCGCGCGCGGTTAGGAAGGGACCCTTTTACCACCGGAGGCGTTAGCAAGGGTCCCTTCCTTTCACGACACGCGGGGTGGTGCGGGCGGTGCGGGGCGCGGGTGGCTACCGTGATCCGGTGGCGAAGGGCAGCGGGCTCGGCGTACGTGGCTGGCTGCTGCTCGGACTGGCCACGGTGGTGGCGCTCGCCGCGACCGGCGTCTGGAACCCGTTCCCCACCGTGTGGGACTTTGTGAACCGGCGTCAGCCGATCTCCTCCCCGGACGTGGTCTGGCAGCAACGCATCGGCGGCACCCCGCGCAGCGTCACGATCGCCGGCGAGGCGGTGATCGTCGAGCAGCGCACCCGCGTCGAGGCCCGCAGCCTGGCCGCCGGCTCCCAACTCTGGGAACGCAAGGCCGACTGGAGCGCGGTGGCGGGCGTCGGCCCGGAGTCCGTGGTCGCCGTGGGCAAACTGCTGGTCAAGGGGTACGAGGTCCTCGACCCGAGCACCGGCGTGACGCGCCGACGCGACGGCGACGCGGTGGCGGTGTGGACGTACCGGAACATGCTGCTCGACGCCCGGTGCGTGGAGGCCACCGACTGCACGCTGAGCGCCTGGGACCCGCGCGGCGCCGCCCCGATCTGGACGGCGTTCCTTCCCGGGGTCAGCGCGGGCCTGCTCGCCGACAACCCGAACCTGCTGGACACCCGTCGACTCGGCACCAACCGTATCCACGAGGAGGTGGCCGGCCCGGAGTCGGTGCCGCCGCTGCTCGGGTTCCCGGTCGACGGCCGGGTGCACGTGGTCGACACCGCCACCGGCCGGGTGCTCCAGAACGTGGAGCCCGGCCGGGACGAGCGGCTGGCCGTGATCGGTGGGCGCCTGCTGCACATCGCCGCCCGCTCGCAGGACGGCAACTGTTACTTCGCCATCACCGGCCGCGATCCGGCCACCGGCCAGGAGGCGTGGCGGCGGTCCGGGATCAACCTGCGGACCGCCGACAGCGCGGGCTGCGTGCAGCGGGAGGACCCGTACGGCGCCCGCAACGTGCTGATCGGGGTCGCGCCCGACGGCCGGGAGACGGTTCTCGACGGCTACGACGGGCGGCTGCTGCTAATGGCCGCCGAGGGGGAGCGGGTGCTGGCCGTCGACGACCGGTACGGCGTGGTGCGTACCGCCGACGGGGACACCGTCTCCGGCCGGGAACTCGGCACCGACCGGACCCGGTGGAACCGGCCCACCGGGGAGAAGACGGGCGCCGCGCTGACCCCGTACGCGGCCGTGCTCACGGATGAGAAGCCGAACCGCCTGGTGGCGCTCGACCCGCGTACCGGCCGGAAACTGGCCGTGTTGCGGACCTCCGCCAACGCCCTCGCGGTCGGCCCCGCCGGCATGGTGATCGGGGAGGGCCGTGAGATCGGGTACGTCCGGTTCGGCGCCACGGGCGATCCGGCGCGCGACGGTAACGGGGGAGTGCCGGATCCCGCCGGCACCGGGCAGGTGCCGCAGCCCCAGGAGAGTTGCGGCCCCAAGAACGAACTCTGCGCCGCCCCCGATCCCGGCAAGTGAGCCGGTCACCGGGGCGGATGAGTGCGACGACCCACCACCCCACCCGGCGGGTGGGACTGATCGGCCCTTCTGCCCTAGGCTTTGCCGTCATGAGCGAGCGCCAGCGAGCGAATCATCAACTCAGTGCGGTGATGGCCTCATGGCGGCGCGGAGCGAAGCGGAGTGTCGGCATGAGCGAGCGCCAGCGAGCGAATCATCAGCGCAGTGCGGCGGTGCCTCATGGGGGCGCGGAGCGGAGCGGAGTGCCGTCATGAGCAGTGCCGCTGACTTCTCGTACGCCCCCCTGCTGCCGACCGGCCCCGACCAGACGGAGTACCGCCTGATCACCGACGAGGGCGTCGACGTCGTCAACGGTCCCGGCGGTCGGCGGTTCCTCACCGTGGATCCGGCGGCGCTGACCGCGTTGACCGCCGAGGCGATGCACGACATCGCGCACTTCCTGCGTCCGGCGCACCTGGCTCAGCTGCGGTCGATCATCGACGACCCGCAGGCCTCGCCGAACGACCGGTTCGTGGCGCTCGACCTGCTGCGCAACGCCAACATCGCGGCCGGCGGGGTGCTGCCGATGTGCCAGGACACCGGCACCGCGATCGTGATGGGCAAGCGCGGCCGGCACGTGCTCACCGACGGCAGTGACGCCGAGGCGATCTCGCGTGGCGTGTGGCAGGCGTACACACGGTTGAACCTGCGCTACTCCCAGCTCGCCCCGCTCACCATGTGGGAGGAGCGCAACACCGGCAGCAACCTGCCGGCGCAGGTGGAGCTGTATGCGGAGGACCCGGACGGTCACCCGGACGCGTACAAGTTCCTGTTCATGGCCAAGGGGGGCGGCTCGGCCAACAAGTCGTACCTCTATCAGGAGACGAAGGCGCTGCTGAACCCGACGCGGATGATGCAGTTCCTGGACGAGAAGCTGCGGCTCATCGGCACCTCGGCCTGCCCGCCGTACCACCTGGCGGTGGTGATCGGCGGCACCAGCGCCGAGTACGCCCTCAAGACCGCCAAGTACGCCAGCGCCAAGTACCTCGACGCGTTGCCCACCTCCGGCTCGATGACCGCCCACGGCTTCCGGGACCTGGAGTTGGAAGCCGAGGTGTTGGAGTTGACCCGCAACTTCGGCATCGGCGCGCAGTTCGGTGGGCGGTACTTCTGCCACGACGTGCGAGTGGTGCGGCTGCCTCGGCACGGCGCGTCCTGCCCGGTGGCGATCGCGGTGTCCTGCTCGGCGGACCGCCAGGCGGTCGCGAAGATCACCCCGTCGGGTGTCTGGCTGGAGCGACTCGAAACCGACCCGGCCCGCTACCTGCCCGAGGTCACCGAGGCGCAGTTGGACGCCACCGAGGTGGTCCGCGTCGATCTGAACCGCCCGATGGACGAGATCCGCGCCGAGCTGTCGAAGTACCCGGTGAAGACGCGTCTGTCGCTGACCGGCCCGCTGGTCGTGGCCCGCGACATCGCGCACGCGAAGATCGCCGAGCGGCTGGACGCGGGCGAGTCGATGCCGCAGTACCTCCGCGACCATGCCGTCTACTACGCCGGTCCGGCGAAGACCCCGGAGGGTTACGCCTCGGGCTCGTTCGGCCCGACCACGGCCGGGCGGATGGACGCGTACGTGGAAAAGTTCCAGGCGGCCGGCGGCTCGATGGTGATGCTCGCCAAGGGCAACCGGTCGAACCAGGTGACCCGCTCCTGTGAACAGCACGGCGGGTTCTATCTCGGGTCGATCGGTGGCCCGGCGGCCCGGCTCGCCCAGGACTGCATCAAGCACGTCGAGGTCCTGGAGTACGCGGAGCTCGGCATGGAGGCGGTCTGGAAGATCGAGGTGGAGGACTTCCCGGCCTTCATCGTGGTCGACGACAAGGGCAACGACTTCTTCGCCGAAGTGACAAGTCCTAAGAGTTACCTAACGATCGGGGGTCGCTCGGCCTCCTGAACTGCGGAAACGACAGAACCCCCGGCCGGAGAATCGGCCGGGGGTTCCGCGTACCGGGAGCTGTTCGGGTCAGCCCCGGCGGTCAGAGGGGGTCTTGCTCCTCGGGGTCGTAGGCGTTCCAGAGCTGATGAGTGTTCGAGAAGATCCGCAACGCCTCCACGTCCTCCGGCTCGGGCATCAGGAGGAGCACGTCCTGATCACCCCGCCGCGTGATCCGCCAGCGTTGCTCCGGCGGGACCACCAACTCCAGCCCCGGGCCGCTCCCGGTGTCCAGCCACGCGATGACCGGTTGCCCTCGGGGGCATCGGTGACGACCACGCGCACCGCCGGTAGCTGGATCACCTCCACCCCCTCCCGCTCGAACCGGTGGGGTCGACCCGGGCCAGCACGGCCGCCCGCTCCCGCCGGGACAGCGCCGGAGTGTGCGCCCACATGGTCAGCAGACGTTCGGCGGTGGGCCGGTCGGTGGCCTCGAACGCCCGGAGCGCGTTCTCCGCACGGTCGATGACCGGGCTCTTGCCGGGCTGGTAGAGCGCCATCAGCCGGGCGGGTGCGAGTTCGTCCGGTGGGGCCGGGTCGGGGAAACTGTTCACGGTCGGACCTCCCGTGTCCGATCAAGGTCCCCGGGGAGCGTCGCCACGCGAACCGGGGACCGTCTGGTGTCGTGACCTACCACGCTCCCCTACGAACCTTGCAGCCGTCAATAGTGACAGTTTCACTACTGCCAGATGGGCGGATGCATAGCCTCCCGGTCATGGAGCTGGTGGCGCTCGGGGACGTCGCGGACATGCTGGGTGGCGTGTCGCGGACCCGCGCGACCCAGATCACGAACCGGCCGACCTTCCCCGAACCGATCGGCGTGGTGAGCGGCCGGACGCGGGTATGGCGCAAAGCCGATGTCGAAGCGTGGATCAGGGAGCACCGACCCCACCAGGCAGACGACTAGCCCGGGGAGCGGGGACCGGGGGGAGCGGTTCAGCCCTCCGCCCCCCCGTGCACGTACCACGCGGGTCACGCGCGCCACACGCAAAGACCTTCCCCCATGTGCGTAGGGGGTGGGAGTCCCCCCGGTCCCCGCGGCACCGGGCGAGCGTGGCAGCGCCCAGCCGCTCCAGGATCGCCTCGGCCGCTTCCTCCTCGGCCTCGCGCCCGAGACGTACGCGTTGAACGTCGCGGTTCAACAACGGCATGAAGAGCAAGTGCGGCAGCCAGAGCAATGCCCCGGGCCGCTTGCTAGCAGAGGCGACATCCGGGGCTTACGCCGTGCACTCTACCTGAGGACGACGGGCAGGGTGATTGTGGTGGCCGCTCTGCCGAGTGGAGCCACGTGGCCGAACTACCTCTCCTTTGCTGCCGAGATCGCGGGTCTCAGCAAGGGGCAGGTCGTTGCGAAGCTGGTAGTGGACGCGCGTTCTCGCGTCAGGTCACCACTACCGGAGCGCGGCGACCGCGAGGAGCCGAAGGCCGTACGGGTCTACGCCGACTACGCCGGCCATCGCACCTATGCCTCTCGCGATGCCACCCGGCAACACCCGGGCGTCCAGCCACCTCACCAGCATCGGCAACCTGGGACACTTCTTTATCAGTGAACGAGCCCTTCGCAGCGCCCAACTACCCGGCATCGTGGCCGATCCCGCGACCGGGCGAAGCTACCCCCGTCCCAGCAAGTGGATCTAGCTGGGCTTTCGGTTTCTGCCGTGGCTCGCTGCGACCGGCCGGTTAGCGGGGCAGGATGGTATGCGTGACGACTCCAGAGGCGATGGGCTACCGGATCGAACGCGACTCGATGGGCGAGGTGGAGGTGCCCGCCGAGGCGCTCTGGCGGGCCCAGACGCAGCGGGCGGTGCAGAACTTCCCGATCTCGGGCCGGGGGATCGAGCCGGCGCAGATCCGGGCACTCGCGCAGATCAAGGGCGCGGCGGCCGAGGTCAACGGTGATCTGGGCGTGATCGACGCGAACGTGGCCGCAGCGATCGCCGCCGCCGCCGCGCACGTGGCCGACGGCGGGTACGACGACCAGTTCCCGGTCGACGTGTTCCAGACCGGCTCCGGCACGTCGTCCAATATGAACACGAACGAGGTGATCGCCACGCTCGCCGGGCGGGAGTTGGGCGGCAGCGTCCATCCCAACGACGACGTGAACGCCTCACAGTCCAGCAACGACGTCTTCCCCTCCTCGATCCACCTGGCGGCCACCGAGGCCGTCGTACGGGACCTGCTGCCGGCGCTGGACCACCTGGCCACCGCGCTGGAGGCGAAGGCGTCGGAGTTCGAGACCGTGGTCAAGGCCGGGCGTACCCACCTGATGGACGCCACGCCGGTGACCCTCGGGCAGGAGTTCGGCGGGTACGCCGCCCAGATCCGCTACGGCCTGGAGCGCGTGGAGGGCGTGCTGCCCCGGCTGGCCGAGCTGCCGCTGGGCGGAACGGCGGTGGGCACCGGCATCAACACGCCGCTCGGGTTCGCCGCTCGCGTGATCGAGAAGCTGCGTGACTCGACCGGGCTGCCGGTGAGTGAGGCGCGCAACCACTTCGAGGCGCAGGGCGCCCGCGACGCGCTGGTGGAGACCTCGGGCCAGTTGCGTACCGTCGCGGTGGGGCTTTACAAGATCGCCAACGACATCCGCTGGATGGGCTCCGGCCCTCGCGCCGGCCTGCGCGAGCTGCGCATCCCCGACCTCCAGCCGGGCTCGTCGATCATGCCCGGCAAGGTCAACCCGGTGGTCTGCGAGGCGGTCCGGCAGGTCTGCGCACAGGTGATCGGCAACGACGCCACGGTGGCCTTCGCCGGCTCGCAGGGCGATTTCGAACTGAACGTCATGCTGCCGGTGATGGGCCGCAACCTCCTGGAGTCGATCCGGCTGATCGCCGCGTCGAGCCGCCTGCTCGCCGACCGCTGCGTGGTCGGCCTGGTCGCGGACGCCGAGGTCTGTCTGTCGTACGCCGAGGGCTCACCGTCGATCGTGACCCCGCTCAACCGCCACCTCGGGTACGACGAGGCCGCCTCGATCGCCAAGGAGGCGCTGGAGAAGCAGGTCTCCATCCGGGAGGTGGTGATCTCGCGTGGCCACGTCGACTCCGGCAAACTCAGCGAGACCCAGTTGGACGAGGCGCTCGACCTGCTCCGGATGACCCACCCCTGAGCGTGGACCCCTGCGGGTGCGCCGGTCACGGGCCGGGGTGTCACGGGTCGGGCTGGTCACGGTCGGGCTGACCGCGCGGCACCCAGGCGAGGAAGCGGGCGAAGAGTGCCGCCGGAGTCGGTCCGTCGTCCGGGTTCAGGCGGTGCAGGTCGGCGGTGGCGTCGTACAGCACCGCACACAGATAGACACTGAGCGCGACGCGGTCATGGGCGTACTCGGCGACGAGGGCGAGCCGCGCGGTGGCGCAGGGCCAGGGTGCGGCGCAGGCCCGGCACAGCCACAGCGGACGCAACGCCAGGTGCGGACGGGCCGGCGTGACCGGGGTGACCGGCGTGGCCGGCACCGACGGGCCGGTCACCAGTGGCCGCCGTTGGCCCGCCAGGACTGTGCCGGCGTGAGCCAGCCGGCCCTGCCGACCTGCGGGTTCGCCACGGTGGCCCGGGCCCACGAGGGACGGTTCGGAGGCGACGCGGCGGTCGGCTCGGTCGGCACCGGGGAGTGCCGGTCCGGGCAGGTGCGCCAGCGCAGGCCACAGGAGCAGTAGCGGCGCAGCCCACGCCAGACCCGACGGTGCCGAGGTGCGAGGGGGATTGGGCGCTGATTGCGGCGGGTGCTGCGGAACCAGGTCGGTCGGGCGGGTCGGGACATGGCACGGGTGTCCTTTCGAGCTGAGTCGCATATGCCATCGCCCCCGGCAGTGGGACCGCCCGGCCGGGGGAGCGAGCGGTCCCACCTCGACGTTTCGTGCTCGGGGGATGAGCGGCGAACGTCGGTCTTCACAGTCTGCTGACGACCCCACTACGGTCGGAAGGGCTAGGCCGTGTTGTCCGAGGCCCGCTGCGATGGCTGGGCTCGCCGGTGGCGGGGCGCTGGAGTCGATCGACCGGTTCCTGGAGGGTGGCTGGAGATGACGGGCGGGCAGATGACAGCGGCGACGTTCCTGGTCGCGGAGCTGCGTCGGGCGCGGATGCGACGCGGCTGGAGCCAGGAGGACCTGGCCAAGGCGGTCAACTACTCGGCGTCGATGGTCAGTGCGGTGGAGTTGGGGCAACAGCCGCCCACCCCGAAGTACCTGGAACAGTTCGACAAGGCCCTCGACACGGGCGGCCTCTACGGCCGGATGCTCACCGACCTCGTCGCCCTCGACAAAGCCCAGGTCTGGCTACGCGGGGCACAGACGATCGTCGGGCAGGCGGCAAAGCTCCGGTGGTACGAGCCGCTGTATGTTCCCGGTCTGCTGCAAACCGAGGCTTACGCTCGCGCCGTCTTCGAGGCTGGTGGTCTGCTGGATCCAGACGAAGTGGAGCGCAGGCTGACGGAGCGGATGGAGAACCAGACGGTTCTGTCCGGGGACCACTCGCCCCACCTGATCGTGATCATCGACGAGGCTGCGATCCGGCGGTGTGTCGGCGACCGGAAGATCGTCTCCGAGCAGGTCTCGCATCTTGCTGACATTGCCGGCGAACACCCCCGCATCCGGGTGCACGTGGTTCCGCAAGCGGCGGCGGAGTACCCCGGCCTGGGAGGGCCCTTCCTACTCGCGAGCGGGAGGGACGGCACCGAGGTGGCCTTTCTTGGTAGCCATATCGGAGGCCAGGAGCTGGATCGGTCGGAGGATCTCGATCTTCTCAGGCAGGTGTGGGAGGTTTGCCTTGGCGAGGCGTATACGCCCCGCCAGACGATCGAGCTGTTGAGGGAAGTGGCCGAGGCATGGAGCTGACCGGAGCCCACTGGCGCACGAGCAGTCGGAGCGCGCAGTCCAACGACTGTGTCGAGGTGGCGTTGAACGTTCGCGGGGTGGTCGGGGTGCGGGACAGCAAGGATCCGGCGGGACCGGTGTTGGCCTTCGACCCGTACTCCTGGCGGGTCTTCGTCGCCGCGCCGCCGCGCTGATGTGATCGCCTGACCCGGAGGTGGGTAGCTTTCTTGTCGCCCAGGCGACAAGAAAGCTACCCACCTCCGGTGCTTTCACCGACGGTGTTCGACCTGGGGGGGACGACCGGTCGTCGCGGAGGGCGAGACATGCTGTCCCGTCGGCTCCGTGTGCCTCGGGACGCCATGAACATGCTCGATCCAGGATCGAGTGGTCATCGCGGACGGCCGATGCCACTCGATCCTGGATCGAGCGTGACCTTGGCGGAGACACCGACCCCGCGTGGCCTTGGGCAGGACCTCGACCTGAGCGTGGCCTTGGGGCAGGACCTCGACCTGAGCGTGGCCTTGGGGCAGGACCTCGACCCTGAACGTGATCTTGGCCCAAGACCTTGCCCCTGAGCGTGGCCGGACGGGGCGACGGGCAGCTCGGCGCGATGAACGGTTCGGCGCCGGGTCAGGTCAGGAGCGGGCGGCGGCCTTGCGGGCACGGTAGGCGCTGACGGCGGCCCGGTTGCCGCAACCCGCCTCGCAGAACCGGCGGGACCGGTTCTTCGACAGGTCGACGAGTACGTTGTCGCAGTCGGGGTGGTCGCAGGTCCGCAGTCGGCGTAGCTCGCCGCCGCGCACCACGTCGGCGATCGCCATCGCCGCCTCGACCGCCATCCGGGTGGCCAGCGGGGCGTCGCGGGGGACGGCGTGCAGGTGGTACGGCTCGTCGTCGTGCGTGATGAGCTGCGGCAGCGCGCGGTGCTCGCGGAGCAGCCCGTTGACGATCTTGACGATCTCGTCGACGTCGGCGGACCAGAGCCGTCGCAGTCGGGTGCGCAGCGCGCGTACCGCGCGGAGTTCGGCCTCGCTGTGCTCGTGCCGGCCGCTGTAGGAGTGGGTGACGTAGAACGCGTCCAGGGCGGCGACGTCGGGCAGCTTGTCGCCGTCCCGCCCGTCGGTGTTGACCAGCGCGGCGGCGGCAGTCAACGAACATTCGGTGTCATGGGCGAAAAGCAACTTGACTCCTGTCGTGGCCCCGCTTTAGCGTCATCGGTGTAAGCCTAGTTTGCCCATGGCGGGCGACCGTGCCAAGGAGAGTCGATGCGTCATTCCCCCGTCGCGGGGGCCGGGCTCGCCCTGGCCCTGCTCTCCGCGGTCACGTTCGCCACCTCCGGCACCTTCGCCCGTTCGTTGATCAATGATGGCTGGTCCGCCGAGGCGGTCGTCGTCGCCCGGGTCGGCATCGCGGCTCTGGTGCTGGCCGGGCCGGCTCTGCTGGTGCTGCGGGGCCGGTGGGCGGTGCTGCGCCGCAACATCGCCTCGATCGGTGTCTTCGGGCTGCTCGGGGTGGCGCTCGCCCAGGTGTGCTTCTTCAACGCGGTCCGTTACCTGCCGGTCGGGGTCGCGCTGCTGCTGGAGTACCTCGGCATCATCCTCGTGGTCGGATGGGCCTGGCTGGTCCAGGGGCAGCGCCCCCGCCGGCTGACCGTGGCCGGCTCGGCGGCTGCCCTCGCCGGCCTCTTCTTCGTGCTCGATCTCACCGGAGCCGGGCGGCTCGACCCGATCGGGGTGCTCTGGGGGTTGGGCGCGGCGGTCGGGCTGGCCGGCTACTTCGTACTGGCCGGCCGGGTCGACGCCGCACTGCCGTCGGTGGTCATGGCCAGCGGCGGGATGGCCGTCGGTGCCGGTGCACTGCTGCTGCTCGGCCTGCTCGGCGCGCTACCGCTGCGGGCCAGCTTCGGCACGGTCGAGTTTGCCGGGCAGGAGACGAGCTGGCTGGTGCCGATCGTCGGCCTCGCGCTGGTGGCGGCGGTGGTCGCGTACCTGGCCGGGATCGCCGCGGCCCGCGTCCTGGGTGCCCGGATGGCCTCCTTCGTCGGGCTCACCGAGGTGATGTTCGCGGTGCTGATCGCCTGGCTGGTGCTGGGTGAACTGCCGACGGTCGTGCAACTGATGGGCGGCGCCTTGATCGTCGCCGGGGTGGCCCTGGTCCGCCTCGACGAACTGCGCGCACCCGTCGCCACGGAGCAGACGAAGGTGGCGGAACCAGCCCCCACGTCGTGAGACGCGACAGTGTCCACGCTTGCGGAGTTGCCTGCCGTCCTGGTCGGCCTTTCCGGCGAAGCGGATCTTCCTCCGCGTATGCGACGCCGCTCTGGCGAAACGTCATGCGTTGATGTCTGATGACGCCACGTCCCTCAACGAGAGGATTCGATGTGGTGAGCAAGCGCTTCACCGTCGGTGTCGTCGCGACCGCGGCGGCACTGGCACTCACGGTGACGGGTTTGGGTGTGCCGGCCAGCGCCGAGCCGACGACCGTCCGAACGTTCACCGTGGTCGCGGAGGACGGGTTCTCCGCCGACGCGGCCCTCGCCGCGATCCGGTCGGCCGGCGGGACCGTGGTGTCCCGCACCGACGAGGTCGGCGTGTTCCAGGTGACCAGTGACCGGGCCGACTTCGCGACGAAGGCGACTGCTGCCGCCGCGCTGATCGGCGCCGCCGAGCAGAAGGCGATCGGCCGCAAACCCAAGCTGGACCGGGTCGAGCAGGAGCACCTGCTGGCCGTGGCCGCCGCGAAGGGTGCCGGCAAGCAGCGGGGCAAGAAGCTGGACCCGCTCGACGACAAGCTCTGGGGCCTGGAGATGATCCGGGCCGACAAGGCACGCAAGATCGAGCCCGGCGACCGTCGGGTGACCGTCGGCGTGCTGGACACCGGCGTGGATGCCGCCCACCCGGACATCGCGCCGAACTTCAACTGGGCGCTGTCGCGCAACTTCGCCCCGGACATTCCCGAGATCGACGGGGAGTGCGAGGTGGCGAGCTGCCTCGACCCGGTCGGCACCGACGACGGCGGGCACGGTACGCACGTCGCCGGCACCATCGGCGCCGCCGCCAACGGCTTCGGCCTCTCCGGTGTCGCCCCGAAGGTCTCCCTGGTCAACCTCAAGGGCGGCCAGGACTCCGGGTACTTCTTCCTGAACCCGGTGGTCAACGCGCTGCTGCACGCTGGCCGGTCGGGCCTGGACGTGGTGAACATGTCGTTCTATGTCGACCCGTGGCTCTATAACTGCACGGCCAACCCGGCCGACTCCCCGGAGGCGCAGGCGGCGCAGCGGGCCACCATCCGCGCCATGAAGCGGGCCCTGACCTATGCCCACAACCGGGGCGTGACCCTGGTCGGTGCGCTCGGCAACAACCACGAGGATCTGGGTGCCCCCCGGACCGACGTGTCCAGCCCGAACTACGGTGACGTCGCGCCGTACCCCCGGGAGATCGACAACGACAGCTGCTGGGACCTGCCCGCCGAGGGGCCACACGTGATCAGCGTGTCCTCGGTCGGCCCGTCCGGCAAGAAGGCCGACTACTCCAACTACGGCACCGAGCAGACGGCGGTGGCCGCACCGGGTGGGTGGTTCCGCGACGGCTTCGGGACCGACACATTCCGCACCGACGCCAACATGATCCTCTCCACCTATCCCAAGAAGGTGCTCCAGGAGGAGGGGGCGGTCGACGAGGCCGGCAACATCGTGCCGGGCGCCGAGACCTTCGTGTTCAGGGAGTGCAAGGCCAACGGGCAGTGCGGCTACTACACGTACCTCCAGGGCACCTCGATGGCCGCGCCGCACGCCTCCGGCGTGGCCGCGCTCATCGTGAGCCGGTACGGCAAGCCGCAGGGCCGGGGCGGCTTCGGCCTGGCCCCGAACCTGGTCGAGAAGCACCTGCTCCGCACCGCCACCGAACGGGCCTGCCCCGAGCCTCGGTTGCAGACCTACACCAACGAGGGGCGGCCGGCCGAGTTCGACGCCTACTGCGACGGTTCGGTCGACTTCAACGGCTTCTACGGGCACGGCATCATCGACGCGTACGCGGCGGTGACCGCCCCGCTGCGCCGGTGACCGGATAGGACACCCGCCCCCCACGGGCGAACAGACGGCCCGGCCGGGTTGCCCCCGGCCGGGCCGTCCCCCGTTCTGCTCCGTCACCGGCGGTCACCGTCGAGAAGCACGCTGCCGATCTCGCGGGCGACCGCAGGGAGGTCCTGGTGCAGGCGTCGGCCGGTGACGTGCCGCACCAGCCAGCCCGCGCCGGCCAGCGGATAGAGTCGCTGCCCGTCGAACTCCACCGCCACGCGCTGCTCCGGCCAGGCCAGCCCGGGCCGCAGCACCGCGCCGCCGGGCAGGGTCACCGGATGGTGGGCGACCGGGCGGGGCAGCCCGGCCAGCACCAGCCCGACCCGCAGCCGCGACTCGTCGGGAGACTGTGCCGCCGGGTCGGCCAGGCCGAACACCCAGCGCGCCCGGCGCCCGCCGGGACGGTCGTCGTTGACGGCCGCCACCTCGTCCAGCGCCGCCCGGGTGGTCAGCCCCCGGCCCAGCAGCGCGTCCACGATGCCGACCGAGCGGCTCGGCTCCAGCCACACCGCGCTCTCCCAGGCGGCCCGTGCGGTGTCGGTGTGCGGTGGGGTGCCCTTGATCGTCAGCCCGGCCAGCGACTGCGGGGGCTCGGTGTGCACCTGGAGCCCGCGCTGACTGCGCAGCCCGGCCCGGGGCGGCACCAGGACGTGGACGGCCTGGTCGAAGTCGGCGGCGTGCCCGATGCCGTGCAGGTAGGCCGCGGAGGGCCCGGCGACGGCCGCCCCGGCGGGCAGTTGCAGGGCCGCCGCGCGGCAGGCCAGGGTGTGGTCGCGGTCGAGCCGGGCGTCGGCGTAGACGTCGTGCCGCAGTCGGACCCAGGCGGAGTTGCGGAGTTGGTGGGCGGTGAGCAGACCTCGGCGGACGACGTCCGACCCGCGGAAGACCTGCCACGCCAGGGCGTCCGGTGGCTGTGTGCGAACTGGCATGACAGCAGCCTGCGGTCCGGCTCACCGGCCGGGCGACCCCTGTGGACAACCGCGACGACGACCGGAACGGCCGCCTGTGGACAACCCCCGCCGAGGGCGCGCGTTGTGGTATGCGGCCGGGTCAGCTCAGTGCGGTGGCGATCGCGGTGGCGGCGGCGAGCACCTGCGCACCGACCGCCTCGGCGTCCAGCGGAGCGAGGGCGACGACCCCCACGCTGGCCTCCAGACCCGGCACGCCGAGCACCGGCGCGGCCACCCCGTACGCGCCGGGTTGCAGCTCACCGGCGGTGCTCACCGGGCCGACGGCGCCGGTCCGCCCGGCGAGGATGGCCTGCCCGGCGGCACCCCGCTCCAGCGGGTGCCGGGCCCCCGTCCGGTACGCCACGTGGAACGACGTCCAACTCGGCTCGACCACCGCCAACGCCACCCCCTCGCCGCCCTCGACCACGGTCAGGTGGGCGGTGGCCCCGGCCTGCTCGGCCAGCCGGCGCAGCGCGGGCAGTGCCCCTTCGGCGAGCAATGGTTGGGCCCGCCGGGCCAGGTGCAGCACACCGGCACCGAGGCGGAGCCGACCGGCGGCGTCCCGGCGGAGCATGCCGTGCCCGGCCAGCGGGCCGATCAACCGGTAGACGGCCGCCCGGCCGATGCCCAGCCGGGTCGCCGCCTCGGTGACCGTCAGCCCGCCGGGCGCGTCCGCGACCAGGTGCAGCAGCCGCAGGCCCCGGTCCAGCGTCTGCGACGTCTCCCCACCGGGTACGGCGGGTGACGGCGGATCGATGTCGGGCGTCGCTGCGGAGTCCACGACCAGCAGCGTACGACCCGGCTCCGGCGGACCCGGAAAACGACGGACGGCTACCCTTGTACGGTGACGCTACGCCTGTATGACACTGCCACCCGATCGGTGCGGGACTTCGTCCCGCGGGAAGCCGGCAAGGTGGGGGTCTACCTGTGTGGTCTCACTCTTCAGGCAGCGCCGCACATCGGCCATCTCCGTTCCGGCGTCAACTACGACGTGTTACGGCGCTGGCTGCTGGCCGCCGGCTTTGAGGTCACCTTCGTCCGCAACCTGACCGACATCGACGACAAGATCCTGGTCAAGGCGCAGGAGCAGGCGCAGCCGTTCTGGTCGATCGCGTACGCCAACGAGTTGAAGCTCGCCGAGGCGTACCGGGCGTTGAACGTGCTGCCGCCGACCTACGAGCCACGGGCCACCGGGCACATCCCGGAGATGCACCAGCTCATCGCGCAGTTGATCGACCGGGGGCACGCGTACCCGGCCACCGACGACTCCGGGGACGTCTATTTCGACGTGCGCTCCTGGTCGGCGTACGGCGCGTTGTCCAACCAGTCGCCGGACGACATGCTCTCCACCTGCGAGGGCCCCGCGCGCGGCAAACGGGATCCGCGTGACTTCGCGCTCTGGAAGGGTGCGAAAGCGGGCGAGCCGGCCGACGCCTACTGGCCGTCGCCGTGGGGACGGGGTCGTCCCGGCTGGCACATCGAATGCTCGGCGATGTGCTGGCGCTACCTCGGCGCCGAGTTCGACATCCACGGCGGCGGGCTGGATCTGATCTTCCCGCACCACGAGAACGAGCTTGCCCAGTCGCAGGCCGCCGACCTGCCGTTCGCCCGGTACTGGGTGCACCACGGCCTGCTCGGCATCGGCGGGACCAAGATGGGCAAGTCGCTGGGCAACACCCTCGACCTCGCCTACGTCGCCTCGCTCGGGGTACGCCCGATCGAACTGCGCTACTACTACGTGGCGGCGCACTACCGTTCCCGGATCGACTACTCGGAGGACGCGCTGCGGGAGGCGGCCGTCGCGTACCGGCGGATCGAGGGCTTCGTCCAGCGGGCCGTCGAACGGGTCGGCGTCGGCCAGGTCGGCGAGGTGCCGGCGGCGTTCGCCGCGGCGATGGACGACGACCTCAACACCTCGGTCGCGCTGGCCGTGCTGCACGACGTGCTGCGCGACGGCAACACCGCCTTCGCCGGTGCGGACGATGTGACCGTCCGCACGACGCTCGCCGACGTCCGCGCCATGCTGGCTATCCTCGGCGTCGACCCCCTCGACCCGGTGTGGACGGGCGGCACCCGGGCGAGCGACCTCCGTGGTGTGGTGGACTCCCTGGTCGCCCTGGCCCTCGAACAGCGTGCACAGGCCCGGGTCCGCAAGGACTGGGCCGCCGCCGACGCGCTGCGGGATCAACTCAAGCGAGCCGGCGTGGTGGTCGAGGACACCCCGCAGGGCCCGCGTTGGACAATTGGAGAACATGACTGATGGCCGGCAATTCGCAACGCCGTGGCCGGCGGATGACGTCGAAGGCGGGGGCCCCGAAGGGCTCCGGCGGCAAGAACCGGGACTCCCTCGCCGGGCGTGGCCGGACCCTGCCGGCCGACGAACGTCCCTGGCACAAGGGCTACTCGGGCACCGAGAAGCTGCCCCAGCGCACCGCCTGGAAGCAGGAGAAGGAGCGCCGGGCGGCGGCCGAGGAGGGGCGCGCCCCCAAGATCGGCACGCCCGGCAGCAAGGACACCACCTGGGGTCGGGGCGGCGGTCGGGGTACGCCTGCGGCCAAACCGGCCCGGGGTAAGCAGCCTGCCGGGCGCGGCGGCCCCCGGGTCGCGCCGGGCCGCAAGTCGAACCCGGCGAAGGACACGCCGGAGCTGCTGGTCGGACGCAACCCGGTGCTGGAGGCGCTGCGCGCCCAGGTGCCGGCCACCGCGCTTTACACCGCGCAGGGCATCGACGTCGACGACCGGATGAAGGAGATCGTCCGCACCTCGGCCGACCGGGGCATCGCGATCATGGAGGTCAGCCGGGCCGAGCTGGACCGGATGACCGGTGGCGTGCTGCACCAGGGCGTCGGCCTCCAGGTGCCGCCGTTCGCGTACCAGCCGTTCGAGGACCTGGTCGCCGCCGCGGTGGAGCAGTCCGCGCCGCTGCTGGTGGCGCTGGACGGGGTCACCGACCCGCGCAACCTCGGCGCGGTGATCCGTTCGGCCGCCGCGTTCGGTGCGCAGGGTGTCTTCGTACCCGAGCGGCGGGCCGCCGGGATCACCGCGACCGCCTGGCGGACCAGTGCCGGCGCGGCGGCCCGGGTGCCGGTGGCACAGGTCACCAACCTGACCCGGGCGTTGAAGGCGTGCCAGGACGCCGGGTTCCTGGTGGTCGGCCTGGACGCCGACGGCGAGTCGGACCTCTACGCCCTGGAGGCCGCCGTCGGCCCGCTGGTCGTGGTGGTCGGCTCCGAGGGGCGGGGGCTGTCCCGCCTGGTCGGGCAGACCTGCGACCTGACCGTCAGCATCCCGATGATCTCCGAGGTGGAGTCGCTCAACGCGAGCGTCGCCGCTGCGGTCACGCTCGCCGAGGTGGCGCGCCGCCGCGCCGCCGAGCTCTGACCTGCCGCCACGACCCACCGGGAGTACGCGGAAGGGGCGGTCCGCCACCGGCGGACCGCCCCTTCGTGGTTGCTACGTCAGATCCGCTTGCCGTTGACGGCGTGGAAGACGTGGCTGCGGCCGGTACGCGGCTTCACGAAGATCGTGTCGCCCATGTTCGGGCTGTGCTGCCGGTCAGTCCGCACCACGAAGCGCTCGGAGGAGCCGTCCAGGGCGGCGTGCCCGTAGACGTTGGCGTCCGAACCGAGGTCCTCGACCAGCTCGACGACGACCGGCATGCCGCCCTCGGTCGGGCTGACGATGTCGCAGTCCTCCGGGCGGAAACCCACGGTCACCTTGCCGTCGCCACCCTCGGCGCGGGCCGCCTCGGTCTGCTCCCGGGTCAGCGGGACGAACATCTCGGCGAACGACGCGCCCTGCTCGGTGAGCGCCACGGTCTTGATGTTCATCGCGGGCGAGCCCATGAAGCCGGCGACGAAGACGTTGGCCGGGGTGTCGTAGAGCGCACGCGGGGTGTCCACCTGCTGGAGCACACCGTCGAGCATGACCGCCACCCGGTGACCCATGGTCATGGCCTCGACCTGGTCGTGCGTCACGTAGACGGTGGTGACGCCGAGCTTGGCCTGGAGCGAGGCGATCTGGGTACGGGTCTGCACCCGGAGCTTGGCGTCGAGGTTCGACAGCGGCTCGTCCATGAGGAAGACCTGGGGCTCCCGGACGATGGCCCGGCCCATCGCGACACGCTGGCGCTGACCACCGGAGAGCGCCTTCGGCTTGCGGCTGAGGTACTCCTCCAGCTGGAGCAGCGCCGCCGCCTCCTTGACCCGACGGTCGATCTCGGCCTTGGGGGTCTTGCGCAGCTTGAGCGCGAACGCCATGTTCTCGTACACCGACATGTGCGGGTAGAGGGCGTAGTTCTGGAAGACCATCGCGATGTCGCGGGCCTTCGGCGGAAGGTGCGTGACGTCCCGGTCGTCGATGTGGATCGCGCCGTCGTCGACGTCCTCCAGGCCGGCGAGCATGCGCAGGCTGGTGGACTTGCCGCAACCGGAGGGGCCGACCAGGACGAGGAACTCCCCGTCGCCGATCTGAAGGTCGAGCTGGTTGACCGCGGGGCGTTCGGTGCCCGGGTAGATCCGGGACGCCTTCGCGTACGTGACCGTAGCCATGAGGGGGACGCTTCCTTTCACCGGCAGGAACGTGCCGGACGATCCGAGTGAAGGAGCGACCGGCGCGGGTGTCCCGATGCCGGCGCCACGGACGACGTGAGGCGAACCCCGGTGTCGTCCGTGTCACTGCACGGTAAACGGCTTTCGCCACGATGCCAAGGTTCGCCGACGGTTGATGGGACTGAGAGCATTCGCATTCCGGTCACTCGGGCACGCTCGGACACGAATCGACGCCCGCAGGTCGGGATGTTGACGTTTCCCGTGCTCGGGACCCCTGCCAAGCGGGAAAAGCAGACGTCGGTCGCTATGCTGACCGGGAAACAACGCCCCTGTAGCTCAGCTGGCCAGAGCACCCGCCTTGTAAGCGGGATGTCGCCGGTTCGATCCCGGCCGGGGGCTCCATCCATATCGCGCACGGAACACCGGGCGACACCTCGTCGTGGGCGGGCGTTCAGGCGGGCCGAATACCGTCCGCCTGAACCCTGCCGCCACGACCAGGGACGCCCGCCGACGTGCACCACGCCAACCACTACTACGGGCACTCCCACGTGCTGGCCCGCTACTGCGGACTCGACGACCGGGCGCCGCTGCGCGTATCCGGCTACCTGCAACACGGCTGGAACATCGGTGACGGGATGGCCCCCGACCACGAGTTCGTACCCGGGGTGCCGTTGTTCCTTCCACGGCTGGGGCCGACGTTGGCCGCGCTGCTGACCGCCGCCGGGGAACGCACGCTGGTGGTCGGCCGCACCACCCCGAGCTGCTCGACACAGGACGTGCGCGCATGGTGGCGCTGTCAGGCGTGGGCGGCCCGCCGGTGAATGCCGGGCAGCTACCAGACGTACAGCTCGGGTCACCGGACGGGCGGCGGGGTCGGCACCGGTGCGGGTTACCCTCGGGGCCGTCGACTGCCGGCCGACTTCGCCAAGCCGACCGTCGCCGCTGTGCGGGGCGCCTGCGTCGGCGGTGGCTGCCTGCTGGTCGTCGCCTGTGACCTGCGGCTGGCCGCCGACGACGCCCGGTTCGGCGTACCCCCGGCCCGGCTCGGCCTGGTCTATCCGGCGCCGGCCACCGAGCGGCTGGCCCGGCTGGTCGGCCCGTCGGCGGCCAAGCACCTGCTCTTCACCGGCGAGTTGGTCGACGCCGACCGGGCGCTGCGCATCGGCCTGCTGGACGAGGTGCTGCCCGGCGCCGACCTGGCCGCGCAGGTCGGCGGACTCACCGCGACGATCGCGGAACGCTCGCAGCTCAGCGTCGCCGCCGCCAAGGAGATCGTGGACGGTCGGGCGGATGTCGAGCGCGTCGCCTGGTGGCACGGGCAGGCGCGGGACAGCGGCGAGGCCCGGGAAGGTGTCGCCGCCTTCCACGAGCGGCGTGCGGCCCGGTTCGGCTGGACCCCGCCGAGGGCCGGCTGACCCAGCCGCTCAGGGGCGGGCGAGCAGGCCCCTGGGGCGTACCGAGAGGATCGGCTCGGCCGCGCCGCCCTCGGCCCGCAGGATGTGGTTCGCGGCCAGGATGCCGGTGGCCGCGGACCGCTCCATCAGCGCGCTCGGGAAGTCGGTGCGGATGCCGTCGCCGGCCAGGTAGAGCCCGGCGGCGTCGGTGCGCACCCCGGGCCGTGCCGGATGGCTGCCGGGGGTGAAGGCGGGGGCCTTGGCCTCCACCCGGGCGCGCCGCTCGCGGACCCGCAGCCGGTGCGTCTCCGGCCAGAGCGCGCCCAGCTCGGCCCACATCCGGGCGGCAAGCTCGTCGGCGGGCACGTCCGGATCGCAGGCGTACGCGTGCAGCTCGATCACCGAACCGCCGGTGTGCGCGGACCAGCGTCGCGGCTCCTCCTCCAACCGGTGGTACAGGGTCACCGAGTCCAGCGTGGCCTGCCGGGACACCCCGTTGAAGATCGCCCGATCCGCGGCGACGTCCCCGTCGCACCAGTGCCTCGCCACCGCGTACGGCGGACCGGGCCGACCGTACGCGGGCATCGCCGCCGCCAGGCCCGGTGCCGCCTCGGCCAATGCCGGGGACGCGGCGACCAGGTCGGCCAGCGCCGGCGGGTCGACGGCCAGCACCACGTGCCGGGCCGGGTACGAGCCGTCGGCGGTGCGTACCCGCCAGCCGCTGCCCTCCCGCTCCAGCGCGGTCGCCGCGACACCGGTGTGCACGTGCCCGCCGTGGCGTTCCACGTGCCGGGACAGCGGCTGCCAGATCGCGGTCGCGTAGTCCTCGTCCGGGCAGTCGAAGGCCAGCCCTTCAGGGTTGCCGAGCAGATAGAAGTGGAACTGCGCGATCATTTCGGCGGCCGACATCCGCGCCTCGTGGTTGAAGAACGAGTGCGAGAAGACCTCGAAGAGCATGGCCCGCGCGCGGTCCGGCAGCCGCAGCGAGGTGAGCAGCTCGTCGGCGGTGCGGTGGTCGAATTCGGCGTAGGTCCGTTCCGGGTGGTAGGTCAGCAGCGGCAGGGCGGCGTCGCGGTCCATCGTGCGCAGATCGCGCAGCCGCAGGCTGGGGCTGCGGGCCAGCAGGGTGAGCAGGTTGGCCGGCGGGGCGGGCGGCAACCGTCCGAACTCCTCGGTCGGCCACTCGGCGCTGAGCACCGGGTAGCCGGGCACCGGTCGCAGGAAGCGGAGCGTCGGATCGATCCGACGCAGGATGTTGCGCCAGTTGTAGTACTGCCGGAAGAAGGCGTGGAAGCCGTGTTCGTCGACCTGCCGGGTGCCGTCGGCGAGGGTGTCGGGCCAGGCGCCGAGCCGGCCGCCGAGGGTCGGCGCGGCCTCCAGCACCGTCACCTCGACTCCGCGTTCGGCGAGCACCACCGCCGTGGACATCCCGGCGATGCCGCCCCCGACCACCACCGCGTCGACCGGATGCGGCACCCGGGTCGCGCCACCGCCGCCCGGGTCCATCTGGTGCGGCCGTACGCCGATGAGCCGACCGAACACCTGTGACAGCTGCACACCGCACCTCCCCATCGCCCCTGAGTCTGCCCCGAGGCGCTCGGTGCCGCCGCACGTGTTAGGAAGGGACCCTTGTAATACACGAGGCGTTAGCAGGGGACCCTTCCTTTCACCGGAACGCGACCGGCTGTTTACCATGCGAAGTATGGCGGAGCCGCTGCTCGATCGTGCCCGGCGGGCAGGCCGCCGGTTGCGGGTCAACGGGGAGGCCCGGGCGCACTACGTGGTCTGCGGCCAGGATCCGCTCGCGTACTGGGTGGTGCGGGCGATGCTGGCCAGCGAGACGCAGACCGGGCGGCTGCGGATCACCCTGATCGTGCCCGAGCGGCAGCGTTCGCCCGGCCCGGACGGGCGTGACCTGCCCGGCATCGAGATGATCCCGGCCGACCGGCTGGACGAGGCCACGTTCCGCCGGGCCGAGCTGGCCGGCGCGGCCGGCCTGGCCCTGCTGCAGCAGGACGACGTGGGCAACATGCAGGCCGCCCTCTGCGACCAAGTGACCGGCTAGAGGCAGCCTAGGGGCGTTCGATGAACGGAGCGCTCCAATCGCGTAGCCGACCAGGGAGCGGCAGTCCGTCCCAGGGGACCCGGTGCAGCAGCCGGTCCAGCAGCAGGCCCAGCAGCAGGGCGGCCAGCCCGTCGGTGAGCCAGTGGAAGTTGAGGTAGGTGGTGGTGACCAGCAGGATCGCCGGGGGCGCGTACCGGACCAGCCGGTAGAGCCCGGTCGAGAGCCGCCCGGCGGTCAGCGAGAGCAGCAGCACGGCGATCACGCCGTACCAGACGATCGCGTTGGCCACGTGTCCCGACGGGTACGACATCGAGTAGGCGTCCGGCGGCAGTTGGTGGAAGATCCGCACCGCCTCCTCCGGTGCCAGGAACGGCTCCTTGACCGAGGCGGTCGGTGCGGCCCGGTCGGTCCAGAGCTTGAGCGGGCCGATCGTCAGCATGGTGACCACGAACGCGGCCCCCACCAGCAGGAACGGCCGGATCGTACGGCGCCGCCAGGCCACCGCCACCGCCAGCCCGCCGGAGAGCGGCAGCAGCAACCCGCCCCCCTGACCGAGCAGGTTGAACGCCCGGGCGGTCCAGTACAGCGGGGTCGGTGCGTGGGCGAAGGCCCACTCGCTCACCGCGAGGTCGAGACCATACAGCCGGCCGGTGGCCAGCACTGCGGTCAGCGCCGCGAACCCGGCGATCAGCAGTGCGTCGAACCACCAGCCGGCCGGGTGTACCGGCGTCGGACGCAGCCTCCGGGGTGTCGTTTCCCGCACGCCGCCACGCTACCGGCCCGTCCGGACGGGCGGACCGTGCCTCCGGGTCGGCACTGTGGGGCCGACCACGCGGGGAAGCGTTCCGGGCGGCGAGCCGTCAGACTTGACGCCGTGCGGATCACTTCGGCCCTCGTAGACCCGGCGCTGCTCGACCTGCCCTGGTCGACACCGCTGGAGGAGTGGCCGGCCGAACACCTGGTCGCGCTGCCGCAGGGCATCTCCCGCCACGTGGTGCGCTTCGTGCGCCTCGGCGGGTTCGTGTACGCGGTCAAGGAGACCGGCGAGCGGGTGGCCGAGCGGGAGTACGACCTGCTGCGGGCGCTGGAACGGATCGACTTCCCGTCGGTGCAGGCGGTGGCGATCGTCGCCGACCGGCAGTCCGACGCCGGTGACCCGCTCGACCCGGTGCTGATCACCCGGCACCTGCAGTTCTCCCTGCCGTACCGGGCGCTGTTCTCGCACACGCTGCGTCCGGAGACGATGGGTCGACTGCTGGACGCGCTCGCCGCGCTCCTGGTCCGGATGCACCTGACCGGCTTCTTCTGGGGCGACTGCTCGCTGTCGAACACGCTGTTCCGCCGGGACGCGGGCGCCTTTGCCGCGTACCTGGTCGACGCGGAGACCGGGGCGCTGCGCAGCACGCTCTCCAACGGCCAGCGCGGCGAGGACCTGGAGATCGCCCGGGTCAACATCTTCGGCGAGGCGCTCGACCTGGTGGCCGCCGGCCTGCTGCACGACTCGATCGACCCGGAGGTGGTCTGCGAGGAGGTCGTGCAGCGGTACGAGCGGCTCTGGCACGAGATCACCTACGAGCAGCAGGTGGAGCGGGACGCCCGACACGACGTCGAGGGGCGCATCCGGCGACTCAACGAGCTGGGCTTCGACGTGGCCGAGGTGGCCATGTCGACGATCGACAACGGGCGGTACCTGATCCGGCCGAAGGTGGTCGACGCCGGCTACCACCACCGGCGGCTGCTCCGGCTCACCGGCCTGGACGCCGAGGAGAACCAGGCCCGCCGGCTGCTCAACGACCTCGACGCGTACCGGGCGGAGAGCGACCTGATCGACGAGCAGCAGGCCGCCCACCGCTGGCTGACCGAGGTGTTCGAGCCGGTGGTCCGGGCGGTGCCCGCGCACCTGCGGCGCAAGCTGGAGCCGCAGGAGCTGTTCGCCCAGATCATCGAGCACAAGTGGCTGCTCTCCGAGGAGGCCGGCCGCGACGTCGGCATGCGGCACGCCGTGCACTCGTTCCTGGCGGATGTGCTGGTGCACCGTCCCGACGAGCAGGCGGTGCTCGGCGTGGAGATCCCGGCACCCCGCTGACCGGCCGGGTCACTCGATCCAGTCGCCGCCGCGCATCACCCGGACGACCCGAAGGTCGTCGTCGAGCACCACCAGATCGGCGCGCAGGCCGGGCTGGAGGGCACCGACCTCGGCACCGAGGCCGATCGCGAGGGCCGGCGTGGTGGACACCATGCGAACCGCGTCGGGCACCGGGACTCCGGCGGCCACCGCGTTGCGCAGCGCCGCGTCCATGGTCAGGGTGCTGCCGGCGATCGCGCCGTCCCGGGCCAGCCGGGCCTCCCCGTCGGTCACGGTGACCGCCTGCCCGCCCAGCTCGTACTCGCCGTCGGGCATACCGGCGGCGGCCATCGCATCGGTGATCAACGCGCACCGCTCCGGACCGGCGGTGCCGGTGGCGAAGGTCAACGTCCCCTGGTGCAGGTGCACCCCGTCGGCGACCAGCTCGCACACCACGTTCGGGGCGGTCAACAGCGCCACCACCGGTCCCGGCTCGCGGTGGTGCACCGGACGCATCCCGTTGAACAGGTGGGTGCCGACGTTCGCCCCGGCCGCCACCGCGGCGACGGTCTGCTCGTACGTCGCGTCGGTGTGCCCGACCGCGGCGACCACGCCGTGCCGGGTGAGCACACCGATGGCCTCCAGCGCGCCCGGGCGCTCCGGTGCGAGGGTCACCATCCGCACCGATCCGTCACCGAGCTTGATCAGCTCGTCCAGCTCGTCGGTGGACGGGTCGCGGAGGAACTCCGGGTTCTGTGCGCCGCACCGCGCGGCGGACAGGTACGGCCCCTCGAAGTGGATACCGGCCAGCACACCGTCGCTCACCAGCGGCGCGAACGCGGTGGTGGCCGAGCGCATCAGGTCGAACGGTGCGCTGACCAGGCTGGCGAGCAGGCTGGTGGTGCCGTGCCGCAGGTGGAACGCGGCGGCGGCCCGGGCCTGGTCGGCGTCGCCGGTGGTGAAGGTGTGCCCGCCGCCGCCGTGGGTGTGCATGTCGACGAAGCCGGGAACCACCCAGTGGCCGTCCCGGACCGCCGGGTACTCGGCGACAGCGCTGATCCGGCCACCCCTGACCTCGACACAACCCTGCCGGATCACCCCGCTCGGGGTCACCACCTTGCCGTTCACCCGTACGGTCATCACGTCTCCAGCCTGTCGAGGGCGAGCAGGGCGGCGCCGAGGCAGCCCGCCTCGTCGCCGAGGGCGGCCGGGACCAGTCGCGGCTCCCGGTGGAACGTCAGCCGGTCCCGCAGCGCCGTACGCAGCGGGTCGAACAGTCCGGCGCCGGCCTGGGCGAGCCCACCGCCAAGGACGATCGTCTCCACGTCGAAGAGGGCCTGGCCGGTGGCCAACCCGTCGGCCAGCGCCGCGACGGCCTCCCGCCACACCCGGCCGGCGAGCTCCTCACCGGCGGCCGCCCGGGCGGCCACCTCGGCGGCGCTCACCATCGTCGGGCGCGTGGCGGGAGCGGTGGCGGACCCGCCATCCGACCCGGCACGCCCGGTGGCGGCAGCACTCGACCCGGCGTGTTCGGTGACGGACCCGTCGGTGGTCGGCGTGGCGGCGGACCCGGCGGCACCGGAGGCGGTGCCCGGCGTGGCGGTGAGCGCGGCGTAGCGGCGGGCGACGGCCGAGGCGGAGGCGACCGACTCCAGGCAGCCGGCCCGGCCACAGCCGCACGGCGGGCCGTCCGGGCGGACCAGGATGTGGCCGAGCTCGCCGGCCGCACCGTGCGCGCCGGTGGCGGCCGACCCGGCGACCACGTGCGCGGCGGCGATGCCGGTGCCGATCGCCACGAACAGCACGTGTCCGGCGTCGCGGCCGGCGCCGAGGCGTGCCTCGGCGAGCCCGCCGGCCCGCACGTCGTGCCCGAGCGCCGTGGGCAGGCCGAGCCGTGCCGTGGCCAGCGTCCGCAGGGGTACTTCCCGGAACCCCACGTTCGCCGACCAGACCGCGACGCCGCGTGCCTCGTCGACGACGCCCGGCACCACGATGCCGAGAGCGGCCGGGGCGAGGCCGTCGGCGCGGGCCTTGTCGGCCAGCCCCTCGGCCACGGAGAGGATCGTGTCGACGACGGCTTCGGCGCCCCTGGCCGCCTCGGTGGGGTGCCGTTCGGCGTGCACCACGGCACCGTCGGGCCGGATCAGCGCGCACTTCATCCCGGTGCCGCCGACGTCCAGCGCGACGACGACCCGCTCGTGGTGTGCCGTCACGTGAGTACCACGGACCTGCTCAGGTGCCGAGGTGCGTCGGGGTCGAGGGCGCGACTGGTGGCCAGGGCGACGGCGAAGCGTTGGGCCAGGATCAGGTCGGCCATCGGGTCGACCGGGGTACGCCCAGCGGCCCAGCGGCCGAGCACGGTACGGACGCCGTGGGTGCGGCTGTGCGCGAACGCGGCACCGGTGGCGGCGACGTCCTCGGGCAGCCCGTCGGGCAGCTCGCCGAAGGCCCAGACCAGCCGGCCGGGTGCGGCCACCGAGATCGGACCGTGTCTATAGTCCATCGCCGGGTACGCCTCGGCCCAGAAGGTGGCCGCCTCGCGGCACTTGAGCGCCGCTTCCTGGGCCAGCCCGATGGTCCAGCCCCGCCCGAGGAAGGTGACCTGCTCGATCAGGGTCGGGTCGATCGGCAGCGGGGCGCGGACCGCGACCTCCGCGTCGGCGACCAGCGCGGTGATGTTGTCGCCCAGGTGGGCGCGGAGCAGCGCCAGCGCGGTGGTGGGGAAGCGGGTCTGGATGACCGAGCGCTCGTCGGCGAAGGGCATGGTGACGCTGGCGTCGGCGATCTCGACCGCCGGTGAGGCGGGGTCGCCGACCAGCACGGTGGTCGGGATCCGCCCGCGAACCGCGGCGAGCAGGTCGAGCACCTCGGTCGTGGTGCCGGAGCGGGTGATCGCCAGCAGCCGGTCGTACCGCCGGCCGGTGGGGAACTCGCTGGCCTGGAAGGCGTCGGTCTCGCCGTGCCCGGCTGCCTCGCGACGGGCCGCGTACGCGGAGGCCATGAACCACGAGGTGCCGCAGCCGACGACGGCGACCCGTTCGCCGGGGCGGGGGAGTCGGTCGACCACCGAGGGGGCCAGGTCGGCCGCCTGGCGCCAGCAGTCTGGCTGACTCGTGATCTCCGCGGAAACGTACGCCATGAGAACTCCTCGCAGGCCAGCTCGCTGCGTAATGCCCTTCGTTGCGCAGTGCAGCTTGTTGCGCAACGCGGCTTCGTTGCGCAATACGGCTCGTTAACCGCATCTTTCGAGCGCCATTCTGCTCGAAACGCGGCGGTAATGGCAACCGCAGGGGTGAACGCGCAGGATCAGGTTTTGCCCTAGCGTAGTTTCGCGCACTACTGTGCACGCAACCAATCACGGATCGTGCAGTGACGGAGGCTCCGGGGTGGACCGCTACGCGAGATGGAACGCCCTGCTCGAAATGCTGACCGACTCCGGCCGGGTCACCGTCGAGGAGGCCGCCGACCGCCTGGACGTCTCGCAGGCCACCATCCGCCGCGACTTCGACCAACTCGCCCAGCAGCAGATGATCACGCGTACCCGGGGTGGCGCGGTCGCCAACGGTGTCTCGTACGACCTGCCGCTGCGGTACAAGACCGCCAAGCACTCCGCCGAGAAGCAGCGCATCGGCGCCGCCGCCGCAGCCCTGGTGTCGCCGGGCACGGTGGTCGGCCTGAACGGCGGCACCACCAGCACCGAGGTGGCGCGGGCGCTGGCCGTCCGTCCGGATCTCAACACCAATGCCGAGGGCGCGCAGTTGACCGTGGTCACCAACGCCCTGAACATCGCCAACGAGCTGCTGGTGCGGTCCCGGATGAAGGTCGTGGTGGCCGGCGGCGTGGTACGGCCGAAGTCGTTCGAGCTGGTCGGCCCGCTGGGCGGAGCGCTGCTGCGCGAGGTCACCCTGGACGTGGCGCTGCTCGGGGTGGATGCGATCGATCCGCAGCTTGGCGCCGCCGCCCACCACGAGGGTGAGGCGGCGATGAACAACCTGATGGTGGCGCGGGCCAAGCGGGTCGTGATCATCGCGGACTCGTCCAAGCTGGGCGGTCACGCCTTCGCCCGTATCTGCCCGGTCGACCGGGTCGAGACGCTGGTCACCGACTCAGGTGCGGCACCCGAGGTGGTCGATGCCTTCCGCGCCGCCGGCGTCCACGTCATCTGCGCCTGACGTGTAAGGAAGGGCCCCCTCCTAACGCCTCCGGTAGAGCAGGGGACCCCTGCTAACGCCTGCCTACCCGACCCTCCCGGCGTGTCGATGCATACCGGGTATTGCGCACTGCTGCATACCGCGTATGGTGTCGTCGTTCACCCACACACCAACGGGGGAGGCGCAGCTTGCCAGCTGTCCTGGAAATCGAAGGTCTACGAAAGACGTACCGGAGCCGACGGCGTGGCACCCGCAACGCCTTGGACGGCTTCGACATGCGCGTCGAGGCGGGGCAGGTGCACGGCTTCCTCGGCCCCAACGGCTCGGGCAAGACCACCACGCTGCGTACGCTGCTCGGCCTGATCCGGCCCGACGGCGGCCGGATGGCGATCCTCGGGCACGAGGTGCCCGCAGCACTGCCGCAGGTCGCCGGGCAGGTCGGCGCGATCGTGGAGAGCCCGCAGTTCTTCCCGCACTTCAGCGCCCGGGACACCCTGTCGCTGCTGGCCGGCGCCGGTGACGTGCCCGCGAACCGGGTCGACGAGGTGCTCGAACTGGTCGGGCTGCGGGACCGGGCCGGGGAGCGGGTCAAGACGTACTCGCTCGGCATGAAGCAGCGGCTCGCGGTCGCCTCGGCGCTGCTCAAGAATCCACGGCTGCTGATCCTCGACGAGCCGGCCAACGGCCTCGACCCGGGCGGCATCCGGGAGATGCGCACCCTGATGCGCAACCTCTCCGAGTCCGGGATGACGGTGGTGCTGTCCAGCCACATCCTCGGCGAGATCCAGCTCATCTGCGACTCGGTCACCATCATCTCGCTGGGCCGCCGGGTCGCCTTCGGCCCGGTCGACGAGGTGCTGGCGCAGCACTCGTCCGGCGGGGTACGGGTCCGGCTGGAGGCCGTGACCGACCTGCCGGTAGCCGCCGCCGCGCTGACCCGGGCCGGCGTACGGGTCACCACGAACGACGACCACCTGGTGCTCGCCGGAGTGGACAAGCCGGCCACCGTCACCCGGCTGCTCGCCGAGCAGGGCCTCTACGTCAGCGAACTCGCACCGATCGCGGTCGACCTGGAGAGCGTCTTCCTCGAACTGACCGCCACCGCACCGGTCCCCGGTCAGCACCGGCAGGTCGACCAGTCCGTACGAATGGACGGGGCGGCACCGTCCGCGTCCACCGCAGGAGGTTGGGGCGCGTGAGTCTCTTCCGTACCGAGCTGCGCCGGCTGGCCAAGCGGCGCTTCGCCCGCTGGATGACGGTGGGCGGCCTGCTGGTGCTGGCCGTCGTCGTGGCCGGCATGTTCCTCAGCAACCAGAAGATCGGCCCGGACCAGTGGGCCGAGGCCGAACGCGCCGCCGACCAGCAGCACCAGCAGCAGGTCTACTGGGCCGAGCAGGAACGCGCCAACTGCGAGCGGGCGAAGGCGGCGGGCGAACGGTTCTACACCACCGAATGCGACCAGATCAGCCCGCCGCTGCGTGAGGACTTTCAGGCGGAGTGGTTCCTGCCCTCGACCTTCGTCTTCCGGGACAGCTTCGGCGAGATGCTGATCCCGCTCGCGGCGATCCTGGCCATGATCGGGTTTGTGGTCGGCGCCTCCTTCGTCGGTGCCGAGTGGAGCACCGGCGGGATGATGAACCTGCTGCTCTGGCGACCGAAACGGCTGACCGTGCTGCTGACCAAGCTGGGCGCGCTGCTCACCGGGCTGCTCGCCCTGGCGCTGCCCGCCACGGTGGCCTGGTTCGGCAGCATGTGGCTGGTCGCCGACCTGCGCGGCAGCACCGAACGGATGACCTCCGGCGTCTGGCAGTCCTTCCTGCTCACCGGGTTGCGCGGCATCGTGCTGGCGCTGGTGGCGGCGACCGTGGGCTTCGCCCTGGCGTCACTGGGCCGGCACACCGCGATGGCGCTCGGCGGGGCGATCGGGGTGCTGGTGGTCGGTCAGGTGGCGATCGCCATGCTGCTGAGCATGATCCAGGTCCGGTTCCTGGACGCGTGGCTGCTGCCCACCTACGCGTACGCCTGGATGACCAAGCAGGTCGAGCTCCGGGACTGGCGGTCCTGCAACGCCTCGTACACCGGCGAGTGTCAGCCGGCCACGTTGGAGATCACCTGGCAGCACTCGTCGGCGCTGTTCACCGTCGGCATCGTGCTGGTCCTCGGCGGGGCGATCTGGGCGATGCGACGCCGCGACATCAACTGACCCGACCAACTGCGGACACCACCGCCATCACCGACCTCGGGGCCAGTGGTGGCGGTGGTGCATACGCGTCACGATGCGTCGCGTGATGGCCCTGGATAGGCTGGTGGGACCCGGCTGGCGCGGCTCGTGCCGGCCGCCCCTCGCAGAGGAGCCCCATGCAGCCCGCCGACGCCGCGCAGAGCGCGGAGACCGCTCCGGACGCCGTCACGGTGCCGCCGCCACGGTCCGCCCCCGAGGTGGAGTCGACCCCGGCCCCGCCGCCGGAGGCGGGTGCCGCCGGCGGCGCAGGAGCCGACCTCGACGACGCCGACGAAGCCGCGACGGAGAGTGTCCGCGAGGCGGCCGCTCCAGGGCTCGGCGAGCGGGACCGGGAGATCCTCGCGTTCGAGCGTCAGTGGTGGCGGCACGCCGGCGCCAAGGAACAGGCCATCCGGGACCGTTTCGGGCTCTCCGCGACCCGCTACTACCAGTTGCTGAACGCGTTGCTGGACAGTCCGGCCGCCCTGGCCGCCGACCCGGTGCTGGTGGGCCGCCTGGTCCGGTTGCGGGCCTCCCGGGCCCGGAACAGGCGCCGCTGACCGGCGAGAATGTCGGACCGTGCGGCGGGTAGCCGGGGCACGGAGGTGGCGACGATGACCGGAGTCGGCCGGGCGCGGGGCTGCCCGAGGCCGTCTCCGAGGAGCGTCGGCGGGGCCCGGCGGTCGGCGTCGCGCCGACCATGCGGGTACGCTCCGCGTCCGCCCCGCCACCGGGCCGGGCGGTGAACGAGGATCTGGTGTTCCGGTTCGGCCCGCTGGTCGGCGTACTGGACGGGGCGACCGTGCCGGAGGGCTTCGACACCGGCTGCGTACACGGGCCGCAGTGGTACGTCCGGCACCTGGCCGCCCGACTGGGACTGGCCGAACACGGTTACTGGGTCGCCGCCGCCGACCCGGACGCGGCCTACCAGGCGGTGGTCGGCACGTTGCCGTTGCGTGGTCCGGAGGCGTTGCGGCGCGCGGTGCTGCTCACCGACGGAGCCTCCGTCGCCGTCGAGGAGTTCGGGCTGCTCGACTGGGCCGACCTGCTGGACGTGGTGTCCGCCGGCGGCCCGGGCGCGCTCGTCGACCTGGTCCGGGCGGCCGAGCGGGATCACCCTGACCGGCCGCGTCGGCACAAACCGGCGGACGACGCGTCCGCCGTCTACTGCGAGTTCACTCGGTCGGACGACAGCGGAGCGTGAGCCGAGACGGTATCCGGTCCGACCGGTCGAACCCGTCCGCCAGAGGGGCCGGCCGGCGCCGACCGGGTGGACTTGGGCCGCCGGGCGCGGGAGACTGCGGCACGTGACGGGTACGGTCCGGTTGGAGCCGGTGGACGAGAAGAACCTCGAGTCGTTGCTCTCCGTGGCGGCTGCCGAGGCGGAACCGGCCGAGGTGATGCCGCCGGTGGAGGCCCCGGCCGGTTGGTCGCACGCCCGGCGGGAGGCGTTCCGGGAGTTCCACCGGGCCAGCTTCGGCGGGATCGACGGGCCCACCCGCACCGCCATGTACGCGATCCTGGCTGGCGGCGAGGTGGTCGGCATGATCCGGATGACCCGGCGGGACACGCCGGACACCGTCGATGTGGGCATGTGGCTGGGCCAGTCCGCCCGGGGCCAGGGCATCGGGCGGGCGGCGCTGTGCGAGCTGCTGAACCTCGCGTCGGACGCCGGGGTACGCACCGTGGTCGCGGACACCACGGCCGACAATCACGGCGCCCTCTACGTGCTGGAGAGGTGTGGCGCAAAACTGCACGAGGACGGCGACAGGGTGCACGCCGAGATCCCCCTGTACCCCGCCCGCTAGCCACGACCGCCCACCCCGCCGATCATGGACTCGTGGTTGGTGAATCGCACCGAAACGCGGCTTTTGTCAGCGCCAGAACTCCATGATCGGCGGGGTGGAGGTCAGGTGCGTTGTTCCGCGTACGCGGCGAGCCAGGCGACCTGGGCCGGGTCCAGGCTGGGGCGTACCCGGGTGCGGGCCGCCGCGACGTGTTCGGCGGTGACCGTGGCGGCGGTCAGCGACTCGCGCATCGCGGCCAGCGCCGCCTCCCGGACCAGCGCCGCGCAGTCGGCGGCGGAGAAGCCGTCCAGCTCCGCGCCGAGCGCGGGCAGGTCGACGTCCTCGGCGAGCGGTACGTTGCGGGCGGCGGCGCGGAGGATCGCCGCCCGTGCCTCGGCGTCCGGCGGCGGTACGTAGACCAGCCGTTCCAGTCGCCCGGGACGCAGCAGCGCCGGGTCGATCAGGTCGGGGCGGTTCGTCGCGCCGATCACCACGACGTTGCGCAGCGACTCGACGCCGTCCATCTCGGTGAGCAGCGCGGCGACCACCCGATCGGTGGTGCCGCCGTCGCTGGCCTGCCCGCGCACCGGGGCCAGGGCGTCCACCTCGTCCAGGAAGACCAGCGTCGGCGCGGCCTCGCGGGCCCGCCGGAACAGTTCGCGGACCGCGCGTTCGCTCTCGCCGACCCACTTGGACAGCAGCTCGGCGCCCTTCACCGAGAGCACGTTGGCCCGGCCGGATCCGGCCAGCGCGGTCACCAGGTACGTCTTGCCGCAGCCGGGCGGACCGTAGAGCAGCACGCCGCGTGGTGGCTGCACGCCGAGACGGGCGAACGTGTCCGGGTAGGTCAGCGGCCACAGCACCGACTCGGTCAGCGTCTGCTTGACCTCGACCAGGTCACCGACGTCGTCGAGGGTCACCCGGGCCAGTTCGAGGGTGGAGGCGGCCATGGTGGTCGGCCGGACCACCTCCAACGCGGCGGTGAAGTCGGCCATCGCGACGGTCGGGTTCTCCACCGATTTCTGTCGCAGGGCCGCGCGTACGCCGGCCTCCCGCACCAGCGCGGCCAGGTCGGCGGCGACGAACCCGGGGGTACGCCCGGCGACCTCGTCCAGCCGCACGTCCTCGGCGAGCGGCACCGGGCGGGTCAGCACGGTGAGCTGTTCCCGGCGCAGGGCGGCGTCGGGCAGCGGGACGTCGATGCGCAGCGAGAGCAGGTCCGGGGCGCGGAGCGTCGGGTCCACGGCCTCCGGTCGGCCGGTGGTGCAGACCACCGCCGATCCGGCCCGGACGACCTCGGCCAGGCACTGCCGGAACACGGTGGCGACCGGGCCGGGGCTGTCCACCGGGGCCAGCGCCTCCACGTCCGAGACCAGCAGCACGGCCGGACCGCCGGCGACCACCTCGGCGGTCACCGCCCGGAGTCGGGCTGCGCCCGACGAGTTGCTCAGCGCCGCGACCTCGGGTGCCCAGAGTTGGTGCACCCGGGCACCGACCTGCGCGGCCACCGCCCGGACCAGCGCGGACTTGCCCGAACCAGCCGGACCGGCGACGAGTACGCCGAGCGCGACGGTGGTGCCCAGCCGACCGAGCACCTCACCGTGGTGGAAGCCCAGGTCGAGCAGTTCGGTCAGCTCCTCGGCCTGGGACCGCAGGCCGGGCAGCTCGTCCACCGACGGGACGTGCTCCTGGTGCACCTCGCTGCCGGTCCAGACCTCGGTGCCCGTCTCCTCGTCCGCGTCGGCGCGCCATCCGCCACCGACCGTCGTACGCCCGCCGGCCGATCGCCTGGGGCCGTCGGAGACGGCGGTCGCCGCCCGGCCGGCGTCGGTCTCGCCCCGGGTCTCCGGGCCGTGTTCCCACCCGACCAGTGTGTCCATGGTGACCAGCGCCCCCGGGTCGGGGTCGGCGTCGACGACGCGCAGCAGCGTGCTGGTCCAGGCGTAACCGACCCGGGTGGAGAGGCTGCGTCGGGCCGCCTCCACCAGCGTGCGCGTCGAGGCGTCCGGCAGGACGTCCTGGGGCAGCAGGGAGACGTCGTCCCCGGCGGTGACCACCTTGCCGAGCAGCGCCAGTCGCAGCATTTCCGGGGAGACCACCGCGACGATCTGGGCCGGGCCGGAGAGCAGCACCCGGCGGGCGGCGGTGACCGGGGCAGGGCTCACCGTGACCTGCCCGCCGTCGCGGACGCCGAGGTTGCCCAGCGTCAGGTCGTCGGCGTGCAGCAGGCCGGCACCGGTGCCCGGCTCGGCCTCGGCGGCGATGCCGGCGGTCACCCGCCGGCCGGTCAACCGCACCGGATCACCGGCCCGCAGCGCGAGCGCGGTGAACGCCTCGGGGTGCAGCCGGACGATGCCACGCCGGGCGTCCAGCGCAGCCGGACGCAGACTCGCGATCAGGGTCAACTCGGGTTCGCCCACCTGAGCGACCCTAACCGGCCCGGTCACCCCGTCTGCGATCAGCCCGGCGGATCCTCGCCGGTGAGCAGGGACGGGTCACGGCGGATCAGTTCGGCCAGCCGGGCCGCCGGGTCGGGTTCCGGCCTGTCCGGCGTCTCGGACCAACCGGGCACGGCGCTGATCGGCATCGGCCAGGCCGGCGGTGGGGCGGCGCGCTCCCCGCTGACCGTCACCTCCTGGCCGTCCCAGGTCACCCGCAGGTCGTACGCGGTGCCGGCGTGGTCGATCCGGGCGGTGACGCTGCTGCCCGGATGTGCCGCGACCACCGCGCGCAGCGCCTCGGCGACCTCCTCCGTGACGTGGCGCGGCGGTGCTCCGGGTACGCGTTCGGGCGTGCCTGCCCAGCCGGGTCCTGCGTTACGGCTGTCCGGGCGGCTCGTCACCGCCACGCCCGACGGCGCGTCCGGCCCCGGATCGGGCTGGTCGTCGGCCGACGGATCCGTCGACCGGCGGCGAAGCGCCTCCTCGCGCCGGCGCATCCGGGCCAGTGTCTCGTCCAGTCCGCCTCTCATCCGCCTCACCTCTTCCCACGAGCGGCCGGGAGCCGGTCGGCTCAGGCCCGCTTGTCCCGGATGGCCCGGTCCAGCGCCCGATCGAGGACGACCAGCAGGGCGTCCCGCACCGAGAGCCGGTCCCGGGCGTCGAACTGCACCAGAGGTACGTGCTCACCGATGGCCAGGGCCCACCGGACCGCGTTGAGGTCGTGCGCCAGCTGCCCGTCGAAGGCGTTCACGCCGACCACGAAGGGCAGACCGGCCCGTTCGAAGAAGTCGATCGCCGGGTAGCAGTCGTCCAACCGGGCGCTGTCCGCCACCACCAGCGCGCCGAGCGCGCCCCGGGCCAGGTCCTCCCACATGAAGCCGAATCGCGCCTGGCCGGGCGTGCCGAACAGGTAGAGCTTCAGGCTGCGGTCGATGGTGACGCAGCCGAAGTCCATCGCCACCGTGGTCGTGGTCTTGTCGGAGCGCTGGCCGGGGTCGTCGACCCCGATTCCGGCGATCGTCATCTCCGCCTCGGTGGTCAGCGGCACGATCTCCGAGATGGCACCCACGGTGGTTGTCTTACCCACCCCGAAGCCACCGGCCACCAGGATCTTCACCGGGATCGGCGGGGTCCGGCGGTGCGCACCGGTGCCGCCGGCTGCCGCAGGTGGCCGGTACGACGGTGGCGGGGCCGCCGCGGCGGTGGCCGGCGGGGCGGCCCGCCCCACCGACGGCGGGACGGGCGCGGCGCCGCCGTAGCGGGCCGCGGCGCTGTTGGCGGCGAGCGCGCCCTGCGGGGCGACCGGCCAGTCAGGAGATTGCACGAAGTCCATCAATCACTCGCAGGATGACGTCGGGGTCGAGGGCGTCGTCGGCGTCGCTGACGTGTACGTCCAGATGGCCGGCGGCCCGCAGGTCGCCCACCAGGACTCGGGTCACACCGAAGTGCAGCCGGGTCTTGGCGGAGATCTCGGCGACCGAGATCGGTTCGCCGCAGAGTGCCACGATCGCCTGGAGTTCCGGGGTCAGCCGGGCGGCCACCGTGTTCCACGGTTCAATGCCGGGCCGGGCGGTCACCTGGGTCTCCAGTCCGATCGACGGATCCGCGCCGGCCACCCGCCCGGCCGTGAGCACGAACGGGCGGAGTCCGGTCGGTCCGGCCGCCACGGGTTCCGATCCGACCGCCGCCGGTGCGTCCACCGGGCCGGCGTCGCCGACCGGGGAGGGCTCCCGCAGATAGGGCCGGATCCGGAACACCGGCTCCCCTTCCGCACCGGCGGCGTCGGGATTCATTGCTGAACGGAGTTCTTGAGTTCGACGATCAGGCGCGGGGTGAGCGCGCTTCCGGCCCGACCGGCGAAGAGGGTCATCTCGTAGGCGACCGTGCCGAGGTTGGCCGAGCGGTCGGCGACCACACCGAGCACCGAGCCGCTGCTGATCGCGCTGATCAGCAGGTAGCCCTCGGCCATGTCCACCACGACCCGGTTCAGCCCGCCCAGCGCGTACCAACTCGCGGCACCCCCGGCCAGGCTGGTCATGCCGGAGACCACTGCGGCGAGCCGCTCCGCGTTGGAACGGTCCTTGATCGCGGACATGGCCATCAGTAACCCGTCCGACGACACGGCGATCGCCTCCAGCACCCCTGCCGTGCTCGAGGTGAAGGTGTCCAGCAGCCAGTTGAACGTGCGGGCCTCGGGGCTGAGGTCACCGGCGGGGTGGCTCTGGTGGTCGAGGTTCTCGTGTACGTGCGGACTGGTCAAAGTGGCGTTCCTTCTTCGTCGCTGCGGTCGGGACGGACATCGCGAAGAGCCCGGGCGACGCCGGACTCGAACGCGTTGATGAGATCGCGGACCTCGGCCGGGTCACCGGGGTTCTGGGCCACCGTCTGGCGGGGTGGCGTGGCGATCAGGTTCGCGCCCGGTACGCGCCGGGACAGTTGGGTGGGTGCGCCGGACGGCGCGGGCGCGACCGGCTGCGGGAGCGCCGCTGCCCGGCTCTGTTCGGCCCGGCGTACGCCCGACTCGAACTGCTCCACGAGGGCGCGGGCGGCGACCGGGTCGGCGCGGGTGGCGTCGACCGGACCGACCCGGGGTGCGCTCCTGGACAGGCTGGCGCCGGGCACCCGTTGCCGGATGCCGGGCAGCGGGCTGGTCGGTGCGAGCGGCGGGGCCTCCGTCTGCGGCGGCTCGGTGTGGCTCGGCGTGGCGGGGTCGCCGTCGGCCGGGCGGTCCGGTGCGGCGGTGCGGTCCGGCGTGGTGGTGTCCGGAGCGGTGGCGAAGGCGTCCCAGGTCTCGCCCACCTCCATGCTCTCGGTGGCCCGGCTCAGCAGCTTCTGGTCGAAGCCGGGCAGTGCCGTGGCCTTGACCGCCGACCGGACCGGGCCGCCGGCCCCGACCGGTACCGGTCCGGCCTGAGCCGGGCCGTCCGGGCCCGCCACCGGCTGCGGGGCCGCGGTGCCCGGGTCGGGCTGGTGCCGGGTCGGCAGCGCGACGGGCCCGCTCGCCCGGGCGGTGGGCAGCGGGCTGCCGGTGCCGAAGACCAGCGAGAGCCGGGGAATCACCAGGGTGGCGGTGACGCCGCCGCCCGGGGTCGCGGACAGGCCGACGGTCCAGCCGTGCCGGCGGGCCAGCCGACCCACCACGAAGAGTCCGAGCACTTCGGTCGGGGCGAGGTCGAGCCGTTCCCGGCGGGTGAGCCGGACGTTCTCGTCGGCCAGCCGCGCCTCGGTCATGCCGATCCCGTGGTCCACCACGGTCAGCCGGGCGCCGTCCTCGGTGACCTCGCCGCCGACCACCACCCGGGTATGCGGCGGGGAGAAGACCGTGGCGTTCTCCATCAACTCGGCCAGCGCCAGCACCAGGTCACCGATGATCGCCGGGGCCGCCGATACCTCGGCCGGGACCTGGATGTCGACCCGGGTGTAGTCCTCGATCTCACCGAGGGCGAGGCGGACCGCATCGGCCAGCGGAACCGGTGCCATGTGGCTGACGTCGCCGGTGGCGCCGGAGAGCACCACCAGATTGCCCGCGTTGCGCCGCAGCCGGCTGGAGATGTGGTCGAGGCGGTACAGGCTCTCCAGCCGTTCCGGATCGGCCTCCTGCTGTTCCAGCCGGTCGATCAGCGCGATCTGCCGGCCGACCAGGTTCTGTGTACGCCGGCCGACGTGCCCGAACATCTGGGCCACGTTGCGCCGGCTGGCCACCTGCCGTTCCACCAGTTGGGCGGCGGTGGACTGCACCCGCTCGAAGGCGCGGGCCAGGTCGCCGATCTCGTCCCGGGCGCGTACGTCGACCCGGTCGAGCCGAATCGGCTGGGCGGTGTCGGTCTCGTCGTCGGCGACGCGTACGAGTTCGGACTCGGCGACCCGGGCGACCCGGTCGGCGGAGCGGGTGAGCCGGGTCAGCGGCCGGGCGACGGTCCGGCCGATCGCCAGGGCGAGCAGCACCACCACGACCAGGATCAGCAGCACCAGGGCGGTCACCCAGTACGCCTCGGCGAGCGCCGTCTGCCGGTCGGCCTGCACCTCGGCGGTCACGTCGGCGACCAGCTTCTTCTCCACGAACTGACCCAGGGTGATCAGTGAGGAGATGGTCGGGTAGAGAACCTCGACGGGAGTCTGCGACACCGCGTCCACCGGGTCCAGCAGGCTCTGGTCGAGGAAGCCGGGCCCGGTCCGGGCGTCCAGGGCCTCCTGCTCGATGTCCATCAGCGCCAGTTGCTCGGGCGTGATCAGGCCGATCAGTCGGTTGGTCTCCGCTTGGAGGGCGGCCGTGTTGGCCACGAACACGGTGGCGAGCTGCGGGCTGGGTCTGGCCGCGACCAGCACCAGCAGTGCGGCGCCGCTGCCGAGCCCCTCGCTCTTGCGCAGGATCCCGTCCAGCGCCAGCACCTGCCGCCCGGCCGAGGTGCGGGTGTCCACGTCGTACGGCAGCCGCAACGAGTCGATCAGGGTGAGGTGCACCGGCCCGTACGCGCCGATGACCTGGTCCGGGCTGGCCTGTCCGGCCAGCGTGGCGGTGCGTACCGGGGCGAGTTGCCGGACCCCGTCGAGCGCGGCCGTCACGTCCGTGGACAGCTCGTCGCCCAAGTCCCTGCGCAGGTCGACGATCAGGTCGTCCACCTGCGCGATCTCCTGCACCAACTCGGTGCGCTCGACCTGGCGCAGCAGTAGGCCGATGGCGAGCATCCGCTCCCGCTGGAGGTGTTGCAGCAGGGTGCCGACCCGGCTCGCGACTGTAACGGTGCTCTCGATGTCGCCGGCCCGCTGGGCGACCCCGGCCCGTTCCCACACCACCGGGAGCGTCAGCCCGAGCATGCAGAGCAGGGGGATGAGCACCAACAGGGCGAGCTTGCCCCGGATCCGGAGCCTATCGAGCAGCATCGAAGGGCCTCCACCGATCCGGGTCGTGGCCGTGCCCGACCGGTTCCAGCGCGCGGTCGCCCGTGGAGCGGATGGGCTCCCACCGGGTGCCGACGGGTTGTTCCGGCTCATCGGACTCGGTGTCGGGCGCCTGCGGACTGCCGGTGATGTCTCTCGGGCGAGACAACCAGCCGCTCGCCGCCAGGGCGACCAGCAGCAGTCCGGCGACGCCGCCGGCGGCCATGGTCAGCAGATCGTCCCGGTCGAGCTGGTCGATCCGCTCCACCAGCAGCCGGTCGATCTCGTCGAGCAGGATCGGCTGGAGTTGGGTAGAGGCCCGCTGGGCGTCGTCCCGCGCACTGGTCAGTCGGACCACGTCGACCGTGCCGGTCCGGTTGTCGGGCTGTGCGTGGATCGCCATCGCCTCGACCGCCCGCTGGAAGGCGTCGAACGGCGTGAGCACGCTCGGGCCCAAATCGGCGCTCGCCGAGCTGTCCACCACCGCGCGTAGGTTGTTGACCAGGTCGTTGGCGGGTTGCAGCGCGGCGAGCCGCAGGGTGGCCAGTTCGCTGAGGGTGCGCATCCGCTCGGTGGCGGGCCGCTGCTCGGCCAGGACCGCCACGTCGATGAGCCGTCCGGCGGCCACCGTCGCCTCCGGCATCTCTTCGCCGACGCCGTCCTGGAGGAAGTACGAGGCGGCACCCGAGTCCCGGATCAGGCCGGAGGTCTCGCGTACCTTGCCGTGCAGGGCCAGCAGCAGGTCGGTGACCTCCCGGTACGCGCTGAACGCCGCCTCTGGGGCCAGCGACCGCTCGGGCAGCGCCTCCAGCTTGGCCCGGATCCCGGCCCATCGTTCGCTGGTGCCCAGCTCTCCACCGATGCGGGCGTCGACGACGGCGGCCCGCTCGACGGCCTGCTGGAGGTTCTCCCGGGGCGGCTGACGGTCGGCGACGGCGGCGCTCTGCGCGTCGACCAGCGCCTCGGTGACCGGGCCGAGGGCTCGCAGGTACTCCACGCCCAGCCGCTCCCGTTCCAGGACCTCCCGGTCGGCGTCGATGTACTGGTGCGCCCGTACCACGAGGAACGCCACCGGCAGCAGCAGCGCGGTGGCGAGTAGCAGCGGCAGCATGCGGCCCGGTGTCCGGGGCCGGCGACGGACCCGCGATGCGGGAACGGTCATGGTGTCTCCTCCGGGTGGCGCAGCGGTCGGGGATGGCGTCAAGGAGCCGGTCCCGTGCGCCGGACCGGAAAACTAATCGAACGGGGACTGTCTGTATTCAGTCTCTCCGGGTCAGGTTTGCGTCACTTCGAGCGATGTGACGGAGGATCAATTTATTGACTACGGTGGGTGCTTTTTTCCGTGTTGATACGTCATACTTGAGCGTGGAATCCACGGAAAGGCATTAATTTCCATGATGCGAAGTCATCTCAAAGGTTCGCCCGTGGAGGATGTGCGGTTGACCCCTTCCGGATGACGATCGGCCGAGTAGGACGGACGTACGGCGGATCTCAGCTACCGCTCAGGTTGCGGGCCGTACCGTGTGCCGAATGAAATCGCCGTTCTCGGCCGCGCGGGTTCGCCGTGCCCTGCCCACCGGCCGCCGGGCCGTCGCCGCGTCAGTGGCCGTCGCCTTGCTGGCGGTGGTGGTCGTCTGGGCGGTGTGGCCGGACCGGCCGAGCTTCCGGACCGAGTCCGCGATGCTCACCGTGCGATCCGGGCCGAACGGCGACGAGCCCGTCGACCTGGACACCACGCTGTACCTGCCGCGCGAGGCCGCCGCCGGCCGGCAGGTGCCCGCCGTGCTGCTCGCGCACGGGTTCGGCGGCACCAAGAACTCGGTCCGCACCGACGCCGAGGACCTGGCCGACCGGGGTTACGCGGTGTTGACCTGGACGGCCCGGGGCTTCGGCCGCAGCGGTGGTCAGATCCACCTGGACAGCCCCGACCACGAGGTGCGCGACGCGCAACGACTGCTGGACTGGCTGGCCGACCGCCCGGAGATCCGGACCGACGCGACCGGTGACCCCCGGGTCGGCGTGGTCGGCGGCTCCTACGGCGGCGCGCTGGCACTGCTGCTCGCCGCTCAGGACCAGCGGGTGGACGCGATCGTCCCGATGATCACCTGGAACGACCTGTCCCGCTCCTTCCTACCGGAGAGCACCGGTGGGGAGCCGACCGACGGGGTGTTCAAGTCCGGCTGGGCCGGCATCTTCTTCGGAGGCGGCGGCGCCACCGGCTCCGGGCCGGCCGGGATCTCCGGCACCGGCGCCGAGACGCCGGAGGGCGCGCCGGGCGCCGGGCCACCCAGTCCCGCGCCGGGCCAGGGGCCCGGCACCGCACCCGGCGCCCCAACCGCCGGCGGTCTGCCCGATCCTTCCTGCGGCCGGTTCGCCGCCGACGTCTGCGCCGCGTACCTGCGCATCGCCGCCACCGGCCAGGCCGACCAGGGCGCCGTCGACCTGCTGCGCCGGTCCAGCCCGGCCGGCGTGCTGGACCGGATCGAGGCGCCCACCCTGCTGCTCCAGGGCGCGGCCGACACCCTCTTCCCGCTCGGCGAGGCCGACGCCAACGCCCGGGGCATCGCCGCTAACGGCACCCCGGTGCGGGTCGCCTGGTTCACCGGTGGCCACGACGGCGGCTCCGGACCGCAGACCGACTCCGACCGGGTGAAGTTCCTGACCGCACAGTGGCTCGACCACTACGTCGCGGGGACCGGGGACGCGCCGGGCGACACCTTCACCTTCTCCCGGATCGCCGGCTTCGACGCGATGGACCGGGGGCTGGTCGCCACCGGCTACCGCACTGACGACTACCCGGGGCTCGGCGGCGACTCCCGCCGCGAGGTGGCCGTGGCCGGGCCGCCCCAGCCGGTGGCCAACCCGCCCGGCGGCAATCCCGCCGCGATCTCCTCCGTACCGTTCGCCGGCTCGTTGAGTTCGCTGCTCAGCGGGGTGGCCGGCGACATTCCCGGGCAGCACGCCCGGTTCGAGTCCGAGCCGCTGGCCGAGGCGGTCGACATCGTCGGCGCGCCGACCGTGTCGCTGCGCGCCGCGTCGAGCAGCGGCGAGGCGGTCCTCTTCGCCAAGCTCTACGTGGTCGACCCGGAGGGGGCGGCCACCCTGCCCAGCGGGCTGATCGCGCCGATCCGGCTCAGCGGCCTGCCGGCCACCGTCGACGCCGCCGAGCCGGTCACCGTGACCCTGCCGGCGATCGTGCACCGGGTGGAGGCCGGGCACCGGCTCCGGCTCGTGGTGGCCACCTCGGACCAGGCGTACACCACTCCGATCGAGCCGGCCGTGTACACGGTCGCGGTCGGCGACACACCGGTGAGCCTGCCCACGGTCGACAGCGACCCGATCCCCACCGAGGCGGCGCTCTGGCGTTGGGTGCTGGTCGGGCTGATCGCCGCGATCGTGATCGGGCTCGTCGTGCTCGTCGCCGTGTTGCGCCTGCGGCACCGTCGCCAGGACACCTCGATCCACCCCGAGTACGCGGACACCCCGCTGGCCGTGCGCCATCTGCGCAAGGAGTACGCCGACGGCTTCGTCGCCGTTTCCGAGGTGGATTTCGAGGTGCACCCCGGTCAGGTGGTCGGCCTGCTCGGGCCCAACGGCGCCGGCAAGACCACCACCCTGCGGGTACTGATGGGGCTGACCCAGCCGACCGCCGGGGAGATCTACGTCTTCGGGCACCGGCTGGTGCCCGGCTCGCCGGTGCTCTCCCGGATCGGCGCGCTCGTCGAAGGGCCCGGGTTCCTGCCGCACCTGTCCGGCCTGGAGAACCTCAAGGCGTACTGGCGGGCGACCGGGCGGCCGGAGGCCGACGCGCACTTCGCACAGGCGCTGGAGATCGCCGGGTTGGGCTCGTCGGTACATCGGCGGGTCCGTAAGTACAGCCACGGGATGCGGCAGCGGTTGGCCATCGCCCAGGCCATGCTCGGCCTGCCCGAGCTGCTGGTGCTCGACGAGCCGACCGACGGGCTGGACCCGCCGCAGATCGCCGAGATGCGTCGGGTGCTCCAGCGGTACGCCACCGACGGCCGCGCGGTGCTGGTCTCCAGTCACCTGCTCGCCGAGGTGGAGCAGACCTGCACGCACGCCGTGGTGGTCAACAAGGGCCGGATCGTCGCCTCCGGGCCGGTGGAGGAGATTGTCGGCGACTCGCCCAGCGTGCTGTTCGAGGTGAGCGACCCGACCGCGGCCCGGGACGTGCTCAACGACCTCGGCGGCGTACGGGTGCTGGACGACGCCGACGGGCACCTGGTGGTGGACACCAACGGCACCGCCCGCAGCGAGGTGGTCGCCGAGCTGGTCCGGGCCGGTATCGGGGTGGACCGGGTGGTGCCCCGGCGCCGCCTGGAGGACGCGTTCCTCGCCCTGGTGGGCGAGAACTCTCGGGGAAGCGGGGACCGGTGATGGCGGGATCGACCGTGCAGCCGACGCGGGAGGAGTCCGGGGTGGCTCCGTCGGGAGCCGCCGCCGGCTACCGGCCGTCGAGGACGCTGCCGTTCGGGGCCGAGTTCCGCCGACAGGCGGCGCGGCGGCGTACCCAGTTGGCGCTCGGTTTCATGGTGCTGCTGCCGCTGATCATCCTGATCGCCTTCCAGTTCGACTCGGGTGACGACGACAACGGTCGGGGCGAGTTCGGCAGCCTCGTCTCGTTCGCCACCTCGGGCGGGCTGAACTTCACCCTGTTCACCATCTTCGTCTCCGCCTCGTTCCTGCTGGTCGTGGTGGTGGCGCTGTTCTGCGGCGACACGGTGGCCAGCGAGGCGAGCTGGGGCAGCCTGCGCTACCTGTTGGCGGTGCCGGTGCCCCGGGCCCGGCTGCTGACAGTGAAGCTGCTGGTGGCGCTCGCCTACTCGGCGTTCGCGCTGCTGCTGCTGGCCGGCACGGCCCTGCTGATCGGCACCCTCCGGTACGGCTGGTCACCGCTTCGCAGTACCGTCGCCGCGCAGCTCGAACCCGGTGAGGGGCTGCTCCGCCTGCTCGCGGTGCTCGGCTACCTGGCCGTCGTCCTGCTGGTCGTCGCCGGTCTGGCGTTCCTGCTCTCGGTGGTCACCGACGCCGCGCTGGGCGCGGTGGGCGGTGCGGTGCTGCTGTGGATCCTGTCCAGCATCCTGGACCAGATCACCGCGCTCGGCGCGATCCGGTCGTTTCTGCCGACCCACTACAGCACCGCCTGGCTGGGGTTGCTCTCCACGCCGGTGCAGACCGACGACATCGTCCGAGGCGCCATCTCGGCGATCTGCTACGCCACCCTCTTCTGGGGGCTCGCCTTCTGGCGCTTCACCCGCAAGGACATCACCAGCTGAGTACGGCGTCGGCGTAGGCGCCGGTCGCCCTGTCCGGCGCTGACTCCGATCCGGTCGGTGTTGCCGAGGCCGTGCCGGCTGGTGGGACGACGGTGGCCGCTTCAACACCCGGGTGGACACGCGGCTCCGGCTCGCATGACCGCGACTTGTTGCCGTCAGACGTCCAGGGTGCACAGGAAGCCTTACGGAGGGTGATCGAAGCGATCGTTGCTGAGGGGCTTCCTTCGGAAGTTCCAGTCACTACTATCGATGTGGGAGTGTTCCCAAAGGAAGAGATTGCGTCGACAAGTATTTACCGGCTCCTGCATTCTGGCTGTCCTCGTTCATCCAAAATGGAGGTTTTCGAATGCGTACTGATCGGTTCGGCGGGCCGGCTCTGTCCCTGTTCCGTATGGTCATCGGCCTGCTGTTTCTCTGCCACGGGTTGTCGTCTCTGTTCGGCGTCTTCGGCGGTGCCCGGGGAAGCGGTGAACCTGTCCCCCTCGGCACGTGGCCGGGTTGGTGGGCCGCGCTGATCCAGGCTGTCTGCGGTGCCCTGGTGCTCGTCGGCCTCTTCACACGACCGGCGGCCCTGCTGGCGTCGGGCTCGATGGCCTACGCCTACTTCGTCGTCCACCAGCCCGAGGCGCTGCTGCCGCTGCGCAACCACGGTGAGCTGTCCGTGCTGTTCTGCTGGTCGTTCCTGCTGATCGCGGCCCTCGGTCCGGGCAGCTGGGCGCTGGACAACCTGCTGCGCCAGCGCAACGGGGCCGCACTGGACCTGAAGGCGGCCGAACGCAGGTCCGTGCCGGCCTGACCCCGGCCGGTCCGGCGACCGGCCGACGCTCGTGCGTGATCCTGGACCGGCTCTCCTCCGGCGCTGCCGGAGCCGACCGGTCCAGGATCGACGCGGTCGTCCGGGCGATGGTGGCGGTGAGGAATCGCTCACAGGCTGAGATCGAACGCTGACGAGCGCGGCGGGATTGCCTAGACTCGGCGGCACAACTGAATACCTCATCCAGAGGGGCTGAGGGATACGGCCCGACGACGCCCCGGCAACCACCCCGCGCGCTCATCGCTGAGCGTCCCGTGGGGCAGGTGCCAATTCCGTCCCCGCCGCAGGGTGCGATGTGGGGGAAGATGAGAGGACTCGGACATGACGTCGACGCTCGCCCCTACCGGGATCGATACCACCGCAAGCCCCGCCCGCGCCCTGGTCTGTCGCGCCTGTTCCGCCCGTTACCCGCTGGCCGCGCAGCACGCCTGTTACGAGTGTTTCGGCCCGCTGGAGGTCGACTACGACCCGGCGGCCCTCGCCACCGTGACCCGTGAGCAGATCGAGGCGGGCCCACAGAACATCTGGCGCTACGCGGCGCTGCTCCCCGCCGGCCAGGACCCGGCCACCCGGGTCACCCTGGACCCCGGTTTCACGCCGCTGGTCGCCGCCGACCAGCTTGCCGCCGAACTGGGCATCACTGGCCCGCTCTGGATCAAGGACGACAGCGCCAACCCCACCCACTCGTTCAAGGACCGGGTCGTCTCGGTCGCGCTGACCGCCGCCCGGGCGCTCGGCTTCTCCCGGTTCGCCTGCGCCTCCACCGGCAACCTGGCCAACTCCGTGGCCGCCCACGCGGCCCGGGCCGGCACCGCGTCTGTGGTCTTCATCCCCAGTGACCTGGAGCAGGGCAAGGTCGTGACCACCGCCGTCTACGGTGGCGACCTGGTCGCCATCGACGGTTCGTACGACGACGTGAACCGGCTCTGCGGCGAGCTGGTGGAGACCGACGAGTTCGAGGACACCGCCTTCGTCAACGTCAACGTCCGGCCGTACTACGCCGAGGGCTCCAAGACGCTCGGCTACGAGGTCGCCGAGCAGCTCGGCTGGCGGATTCCGGCCCAGGTGGTCATCCCGATGGCCTCCGGTGAGCTGCTCACCAAGGTCGACAAGGCGTTCAGCGAGCTGGTCGAGATCGGCCTGGTCGAGGCGCCGGTCGGCGGGTGGAAGGTCTTCGGCGCCCAGTCGGCCGGCTGCAACCCGATCGCCACCGCCCTGCATGGGGGCGGCGACACCATCACCCCGGTCAAGCCGACCGGGATCGCCAAGTCGCTCAACATCGGCGACCCGGCGGCCGGCCTGTACGCCCTGGAAGCGGTACGTCGTACCGACGGCTGGATGGACTACGCCGACGACGACGAGATCCGTGCCGCCGTGCGGTTGCTGGCGCGTACCACCGGGGTCTTCGCCGAGACGGCCGGCGGGGTGACCGTGGCGGTGCTGCGCAAGCTGGTCGAGTCCGGGAAGCTGGACCCGACCGCGGAGACGGTGGTCTACAACACCGGCGAGGGGCTCAAGACGCTCGACGCCGTCGCCGGCGAGGTCGGGCCGACCCACCGGATCAAGCCGTCGCTGCGGGCCGCCCGCGACGCTGGCCTGCTCGGCTGAGGCGACCGCGAGCCTGTCGGCCGGGCGGAGTGGGGCACGTCGGACCGATCCGCCGGGTAACGGGCTTTTCGCGGTGAGTGCAGAAAACACGCCGTCGAGTACTTGACGGCAGGAACTGGGCGGCGCAAGATGCTTCGTGCGGGAGGGCGTTTCGCCGTAGACTTTCAGTCTTTACGACCCAGCGCCGGAGGCGTTGTGCGATCGACCCTCCCGACCAAGCTTCCCGAAGGGGCCAGCGAATAATCGCTGGCCCCTTCGTCCGTCGTCCCGCACGCTGCCGACATGGCCATCACCATCAGCTCCTTCGGTGCCGGCGACGAGTCGGCCATCGAGCAGGCGTTCCGGGTCGGCGCCGACTACTTCGCCACTGACCTGCCGGACTACCCCCCGTTCGGTCGGCGGCGGTTCACCTCGTTGTTCCACCAGCCGATGCCAGGCACCGAGACCCTCGCCCTGCTGGCCCACGTCGACGGCACCCCCGCCGGCTACCTGCTGCTCGACCTGCCGAAGCTCGACAACACCGAGAACGCCTCGGCCGAGCTCGTCGTCCATCCGGACCGCCGCCGCCAGGGAGTCGGTCGGGCGCTGTTCGAACGCGGCCTGCGCGTGCTGCGCGAGCGCGGCCGGAGACGGGTCAGCGCGACGAGCCGGGCGCACCTGCGCGGCGAGCCCGACCGGCCCGCCCCGGCCACCCATTTCGCCGCCACCGTCGGCGCGGTCGACGCCCTGGTCGACGTTCGGCGGCGACTGCACCTCGCCGAGCTGGACCAGGCCGCCCTGGACACGTTGCTGGCCGATGCCCGGTCCCGGGCCACCGACTACGAGGTGCTGTTCTGGCGCGGGAACACGCCGGACGATCTGATCGCCGACGTGGCGTACCTGGATGGGCGGCTGCTGGCCGACGCGCCCATGGGCGACCTGGCGTGGGAACCCGAGCAGGTCGACGCGGATCGGGTGCGCGGCACCGAGCGGGCGCTCCAGGCGCGCGGCAAGCGGCGCTACCACGCGGGCGTACGGCACCGGGAGTCCGGCCGACTGGTCGCCTGGACCCTGCTCGACATGTCACCGACCGCCGACTGGCACGCCTTCCAGCAGATCACCATCGTCGACCCCGAACACCGTGGGCACCGCCTCGGCCTGCTCGTGAAGATCGAGAATCTTCGTCACCTGCTCGACCACGAACCGGCCGTCCAGGTGATCGACACCTTCAACGCGGACCGCAACGGCCACATGATCTCGATCAATGAGCAGATCGGTTTCCGGGTGATGGACCGCTGGAGCAACTGGCAGCTCGACGTCTGAGGTGTGACACGCCCCTACTGATCGCGGGGCTTCCTGTTGCATGATGGCGGGCATGACGGAGACCCCGCACCCCCTGTACGACAGGCACCGCGACACCCTCGACCGCGCGCTGACCGCCATCACGGAGCGCGGGTACTGGTCCGCCTATCCGGAGTCACCCAGCCCCCGGGTGTACGGCGAGACCGCCGCCGCCGACGGCAAGGCCGCCTTCGAGGCGTATCTGGGCGGAGACTTCCCGCTCGACCAGCCGGGCGACGGCGACCGGGTTGCCACCGAGACCAGCCCGTTCGGGGTGACGCTGGACGTCCGCTATCCGCACGCCACCGCCGACCAGCTCGTCGCCGCCGCGACCGCCGCTCTGCCCGCGTGGCGTGACGCCGGTCCGCAGGCGCGGGTCGGGGTCTGCCTGGAGATCCTCGACCGGCTGCACAAGCACGTTTTCGAACTGGCCAACGCGGTGCAGTTCACCAGCGGACAGGCGTTCGTGATGGCCTTCCAGGCCGGTGGCGCGCACGCGCTCGACCGGGCGCTGGAGGCCGTCGCCTACGCGTACGCGGAGATGACCCGGCACCCGGGGACCGCCGCCTGGGAGAAGGCCGCCGGCAAGGGCGACCCGCTGCGGATGACCAAGACGTTCCACGTCGTGCCGCGAGGCGTCGCCCTGGTCATCGGCTGCAACACGTTCCCGACCTGGAACTCCTACCCGGGCCTGTTCGCCTCGCTGGTCACCGGCAACCCGGTGGTGGTCAAGCCGCACCCGCGCGCCGTACTCCCGCTGGCCGTGACGGTGCGCTACGCCCGGGAGGTACTCGCCGAGGCCGGTTTCGACCCGAACCTGGTCCTGCTGGCCCCGGAGGCGCCCGGCGAGAAGCTGGCCTCGACCCTGGCCCTGCACCCGGCCGTCAAGATCGTGGACTTCACCGGTTCCACGGAGTACGGCGACTGGCTGGAGGCCAACGCCCGCCAGGCGGCGGTCTACACCGAGAAGGCCGGACTCAACACGGTCGTGGTCGACTCCACCGACGACTTCGCCGGCATGTGCCGCAACCTCGGCTTCACCCTGACGCTCTACAGCGGCCAGATGTGCACCACCTCGCAGAACATCTTCATCCCCCGGGACGGCATCGACACCGACCAGGGACACAGAAGCTTCGACGAGGTGGCCGCCGGGATCGCCGCCGCCGTCGGCAAGCTCACCGCCGACCCGGCGCGCGGGGTCGAGCTGACCGGCACCATCGTCAACGACGGTGTCCTGGACCGCCTCGACGAGGTCACCAAGGTCGGTACGCCGGTGCTGGAGTCGCGTACCGTCACGCACCCGTCGTTCCCGGACGCGGTGGTCCGTACGCCCACCGTCGTCAAGCTGGACGCGAGCGACACCGCGACCTACTCGCGGGAGTGGTTCGGGCCCATCTCCTTCGCCATCGCCACCGACTCCACCGCGCACAGCCTGGACATCCTCCGCGCGACCGTGGGGGAGAAGGGCGCGCTGACCGCGGCCGTCTACTCCAGCGACGAGGCGGTGCTGGCCGCTGCCGAGAGCGCCGCGATCGAGGTCGGGGTGCACCTGTCCGGCAACCTCACCGGCGGGGTCTTCGTGAACCAGTCGGCGGCGTTCTCCGACTTCCACGGCAGCGGGGCGAACGCGGCGGCCAACTCGGCGCTCACCGACGGAGCTTACGTCGCCAACCGCTTCCGCATCGTGCAGAGTCGGCGGCACGCCTAGGTTTCTCACGGTGGAGGGTTTCCGGGCAGCCCGACCCGCTCCGGGCGGTCAGGCGTGATCCCTGCGTGGGTCGGGCTGCCCCGGAACCCTAATGAGTCACCAGAGCGACTATGCGCAGCGACGCATCTGGAGTTCGCGGAGGGCGGGGACGGTCGGGTGCGGAACCCGTACACCGGTGTCGACGAAGCCGATCCGCTGGTAGGCCCGGTAGGCGCGGTCGTTGCCCACCACCACTTCGAGCATCAGCTCCCGCCGCCCGCAGTCGCGGGACCAGGCGCCCACCGCGTCGACCAGGTCTGCGAGCAGGCCGGTGCCGCGCCAGGCCGGGGTGACGTAGACCGCGTAGACCACGGTGACCGCGAGTTCCGTGGGGTGGGCGACACCGCCCGCGTGCCCGACCAGTCGACCGCCGGGATCCGCCACGAACTGGGCGGTGTGCGTGCCGGCCGAGACCTGGGCGATCCGGGCGGCGTACTCGGCGTGCGGGCGGGCGGCGGCCTCCGCGATCGTCTCCAGGAAGGCCAGCGGAGCGTCGGCGAGCATCTCCAGACGTAGGGCCCGCGCCCGGGCGGCGTCCGTCCGCTCGACCCGGCGGACGGCCGCCCGCAGCGTGCCGGTCCCGTCGATGGTGCTCGCCATGTCGGCATGCTTACCACAATGACGTTCGGCGATGCCGCCAGTCGGAATATGCCCGATTTGTGGTCGTGCGCCGCCGTCACGCCTCGTGTACCGTGCGATTTCGGTCACCGTTTTCGGGGTCGTCGCGGATCGCTGAAAGCCGGTGGTCTCCGGGTGCTCGGCGTGCCGGTGCCCGGGGTAGTGGTACGCCGCGCAGAGTGAGGACAACACCGTGGCACAGGGCACCGTGAAGTGGTTCAACGCCGAAAAAGGCTATGGCTTCATCGCCGTCGACGGCGGGCAGGACGTCTTCGTCCACTTCTCCGCGATCGAGATGGACGGCTACAAGGCGCTGGACGACGGCCAGCGGGTGGAGTTCGAGATCGCCCAAGGTCAGAAGGGCCCTCAAGCCGAGCGGGTACGCGTCATCTGAGCACACGCCGCGGCCACCTCGCCGGCTGATCGTCGGACGGGGTTACGGGACCGTGGCGGGGGCAGGGCTGCGGTACGTGGGCCGACCAGGGAAGATCATGGGCCGATCCAGCCATCGCTGAGGAGTGCTCATGTCCGACCAGCCGCCTCCGGCGGGTCCGTCCTCGTCCTCCGACGAGCCGGGCCGGCCCTCGCCCGCGAACGAGCCGAACCGGCCCGCGAACGAGCCTGAGCCGCCACCTGCCGACCCCATGGCCTCGGTCCCGTCGTCAGGTGCCGGTGAGCCGTCCGGTGCACCGGCGGTGCCCGGCGTTCCGAGCGATGCCGGTGCTCCGGCCCATGGCGCGGGGGCGGCCAGCGCCCAACCGTGGGGCGGTGCTCCCGAATCCGGCGTGCTTGGCCAGCCGGGCGCCGCGACGCCCTATCCCGGGCAGCCCTATCCCGGGCAGCCCTATCCCGGGCAGCCGTATCCGGCGCAGGCGGCCGGGCCGTTGCCCTATCCCGGTCAGCCCTATCCGACGTCGTCCTACGGTGGGTACCCGCCCCCGGGATATGGCCTCGACCCCGCCAGCCCGTTGGTCAATCCGCCCGGTGCCGGTGTGGGTGGCTGGTACGCGCGCTGCGTCGGCGCGGTCCGCCGGGGCTGGTCGATGCTGCTGCCGATCGCCCTGATCACCCAGGTGCTGCCGTCGGTGGCGGTGGCGGTGCTGTCGCTTGCGATCGACCCCTCCGCGCGGTGGGAGGAACAGCTCACCAGCGACAGCGCCGTGCTGCCCGCCGGGTTCTGGGCCGATGCCTTCCTGTGGGTGGGCGGCCTGTTCGGGATGGGTCTGATCGCCAGCCTGGTGCAGTGCGTCGGTTGGGCTGCCGGCACCTGGGTGATCGCGCGGCAGGCGGCCGGTGCGCCGGTCGACCTCGGCACGGCCCTGCGCTACGGGCTGCGACGGGCGTTCGGGCTCTGGGGCTGGACCCTGCTCGCCGGGATGATCGTGCTGTTCGGGCTCTGCCTCTGCTTCCTGCCCGGTATCTACGCGGTGTTCGCGCTGGCGATGGTCGGCCCGGTCTACCTGTTCGAGCGGGAGAACCCGATCGTCCGTTCGCACCAGATGCTGCGGCAGCGGTTGGGCCTGCTGCTCGGTCGGTTGGCGATGGTGATCGGCGCAGTGCTCGGCGTATCGCTGGTCGTGGCCCTGATCGAGCAGGCGGCGCTGCTGCCGATGGGCACCACTCCGATGGACACCCGGGCGGCGACGGCCGGCACGTTCGTGGTGACGGCGATGGCGGCGCTGCTGACCCTGCCGGTCCACGTCGCCCAGTTGGTCGGGCTGGTCGTCACGTACGCCGAGCAGCGGGCGCACGAGGGGCCGGTGAACGACGCCCAACTGGCTCACGAACTCGGCTGACCCCGGCGGTCGTGCTTGCACTCGGCAAGGCAGAGTGCTAAACAAGTCATTGGCACTCGCATGGCGTGAGTGCCAGTTGGTCGGGACGGTGGGGCCACCGCCGCACTCGGGGGACGACCCCGGGCGGGGCAGTGGCCGGTCGTCGCGGGCTATCCGGCCCGGCCGAGGAGACGTCGCCGTCGCCAGGTGGCGACGTCCCAAGGTGCGTACACCAGACGGCCCGTCCGGGGCACCACCCCGGCTGGTCCGTGAGTGTCCAGGAGGACAACGCCGTATGGCCAAGATGATCGCGTTCGACGAAGAGGCTCGCCGCGGCCTCGAGCGGGGCATGAACCAGCTCGCCGACGCCGTGAAGGTGACCCTCGGCCCCAAGGGCCGCAACGTCGTGCTCGAGAAGAAGTGGGGTGCCCCCACCATCACCAACGATGGTGTGAGCATCGCCAAGGAGATCGAGCTCGAGGACCCGTACGAGAAGATCGGCGCCGAGCTGGTCAAGGAGGTCGCCAAGAAGACCGACGACGTGGCCGGTGACGGCACGACGACGGCGACCGTCCTGGCCCAGGCTCTCGTTCGCGAGGGTCTGCGCAACGTGGCCGCCGGCGCCAACCCGATGGCCCTCAAGCGGGGCATCGAGTCGGCCGTGGCCAGCGTCTCGGAGGAGCTGCTGAAGCTCGCCAAGGACGTCGAGACCAAGGAGCAGATCGCCTCCACCGCCTCCATCTCCGCCGGTGACAACACCGTCGGTGAGATCATCGCCGAGGCGATGGACAAGGTGGGCAAGGAAGGCGTCATCACCGTCGAGGAGAGCAACACCTTCGGGCTGGAGCTGGAGCTCACCGAGGGCATGCGCTTCGACAAGGGCTACATCTCGGCCTACTTCATGACCGACCCGGAGCGTATGGAGGCCGTCTTCGACGACCCGTACATCCTGATCGCCAACAGCAAGATCTCGTCGGTCAAGGACCTGCTCCCGATCCTGGAGAAGGTCATGCAGGGCGGCAAGCCGCTGCTGATCATCGCCGAGGACCTGGAGGGCGAGGCCCTGGCCACCCTGGTGGTCAACAAGGTCCGGGGCACCTTCAAGTCGGTCGCCGTCAAGGCGCCGGGCTTCGGTGACCGCCGCAAGGCCATGCTGACCGACATCGCCATCCTCACCGGTGGCCAGGTCATCAGCGAGGAGGTCGGCCTCAAGCTGGACGCCGCCGGTCTCGACATGCTGGGCCGCGCCCGCAAGGTCGTGGTGACCAAGGACGAGACCACCATCGTCGACGGTGCCGGTGACGCCGAGCAGATCCAGGGCCGGGTGAACCAGATCCGGGCCGAGATCGACAAGAGCGACTCCGACTACGACCGGGAGAAGCTGCAGGAGCGGCTGGCCAAGCTGGCTGGCGGTGTTGCGGTGATCAAGGTCGGCGCGGCCACCGAGGTCGAGCTCAAGGAGCGCAAGCACCGCATCGAGGACGCCGTGCGCAACGCCAAGGCCGCCGTCGAGGAGGGCATCGTCCCGGGTGGTGGTGTCGCGCTGGTGCAGGCCGGCAAGACCGCCTTCGACAAGCTGGACCTGGCCGGCGACGAGGCGACCGGCGCGCAGATCGTCAAGATCGCGCTGGACGCCCCGCTGCGGCAGATCGCCGTCAACGCCGGCCTGGAGGGTGGCGTCGTCGTCGAGCGCGTCCGCAACCTCGACGCCGGCCACGGCCTCAACGCCGCGTCCGGTGAGTACGTGGACCTGCTGGCCGCGGGCATCATCGACCCGGCCAAGGTGACCCGTTCGGCGCTGCAGAACGCCGCGTCGATCGCCGCGCTGTTCCTCACCACCGAGGCCGTCGTGGCGGACAAGCCGGAGAAGGCCCCGGCCGCCCCGGCTGGTCCGGGTGGCGGAGACATGGACTTCTGAGTCCAGCACCACACGCCGGAAAGGGCGGGCCGCGTCAGCGGTCCGCCCTTTTCCTATGTCGGCAGCGGCCGCTCGTCGCGCCGCTGCTGCGTCCGGTCGTACGGTGGGCGGTGCAGAGCCGGCTCGTCGACCAGGATGAGCGGCTCCTCGGGTGGTTCGGCCGCCCCGCTCATCTCCGCCAACTGCTCGGCGTCGCCGTAGTCGAGCCGATCGGTCGGCAGTTGGGCCGGGAGTTCGGGAACCGCGACCCAGTGCACCGGCAGGGTGTCCCGGATCTGCTCGTCATCCGTGGTCATGGCTGCCTCCTCTACGCAAAACGGTAGGGGGCGTCGATGGCCGGGGTGGGCGAACGGTGCTATCGGAGGCTATGCGCCGGTTGCCCCGTTCGGGGCGTCGAGCGTTCCTCCGGCAGGTCGAGCGCCCGTCGGCAGAGGTGCACCACCTCGGCGGCCCGCTCGACGGTCAACTCGACGATCGGGGTCCCGTCCATGGCTGCCGACCCTAGATCACATTCGTGTCCGGTGTCAGGCCGCGATCCGGCCTCAGCCGCGGGCGGTCTCGACGGCCGCGTACGCGTCGACCAGCCCGGCGCCGGCCACGTTCGCCGTACCGCCGCAGGTGCTGGAGCCGGCGGGGACGTCGATCGGGGTGGCCGTATCGCGCAGGATCCGCCGCGTCCGGTCCAGGTCACCGACGAGGTCCGGGTTGGCCGACCACATCAACGCCACCACGCCGGCCACCTGCGGGGTCGCCATGGAGGTGCCGCCGAGCGTGGCGTAGCCGCCCCCGGGCATCGCGGAGAGGACGTCCGCGCCCGGTGCCACCAGGTCCGGTTTGTTCACACCGGACGGGGCGGGACCCCGGGACGAGAAGTCGGTGACCCGCCGCCGGTCGTCGACCGCGCCGACAGTCAGCACGTCCGGGTAGGGTGCCGGCGGGTCCTGGATGGATCGGCAGAACGGGCCGGTGTTGCCGGCGGCGGCCACCACGAGGATCCCGGCGGCCTCCAGCGCGTCGACGGCCGGCACCAGCGCACGAGGGTCGCAGCCCTCGATCGGTGGGCAACCCCACGAGTTCGTCAGGATCTCCGGTGCCCGGGCCGGGCGTCCCTGCGCGAACGGGTCGCCGCCCGGCGGGAAGGGCGCCAGCATGAACTGGAGGCAGTCCAGGTACGTGGCCGGGTTGCCCAGGTTGCGGTCGAGGTTGACGCAGCCGACCCACTGCGCTCCCGGTGCCACGCCGATGCCGCCCCGCCCGACGGCGCTGCCCGCCGTGTGGGTGCCGTGCCCGCTGCGGTCGGTCGGCGTACGGCTGTCGTTCCACGGGTCGAACCACGAGTCGTCGCCGCCCCGGAAACCGGGGGCCAGCGCCGGATGCCCGGCGTCCACCCCGGAGTCCGAACTGCCCACGGTCACCCCGGCCCCGGTCACCGCCAGCTCGGACCAGACGCGGTCCGCGCCGATCATGGTGATGTTCCACGGCGGTCCGGTCGGCGCGGGCGCGTCGCCTCGTGTCGTACCGTCGGGCACCGGTAGCGGGCGCAGCCGCTGGCTGACCAGGACGCGGGCCACCTCGGGCCGGGCCGTCAGCCAGGCCCGCACCGCCGGCCCGCCGTCCACCTCGATCGCGTTGACCAGGTAGTAGGCGGTGTGGTCCAGCCGCAGCCGGCGCAGATCCCGGCGCAGGCCGACCTGGGTCCGCTCGGCGGTGTCGACCAGACGCCGGTAGACCTCCTCGGCACGGGCGTCCCGGCCCGCCTTCCCGGCCCCGGCCGGCAGGCCGGTCAGGTCGGCCTGCTCCCGCAGCACCACGAACAACCGTTCTCCGTGCAGCCCCGGCTGGCCGGCGACAGCACCCCCGACACCGACCGTCAGCAGCATGATCAGGGCGGTCGTCCAGGCCGTCGCCCGGCGGGGCGGGCGCGCCGAGAGCCGGGCCAGCAGCAGCGCGTACCCGATCGACAGCAGGAGCGCGATGAGGAGCCCGGCACCGGTGGTGACCGCCACCCAGAACGGGATGTCCCGGCTGCCCGCCAGCAGCAGGGTGACCTCCTCCGGATCGGTGAAGGCCAGCGGCCCGAACACTCCCAGCCCGACCAGCCAGGCGGTGGGGAGGCGACCGTGCCGCCGGTCGGTGCGCCGGGCCAGGGCCCGCAGTGCGGCCAGCGCGAAGCCGGCCGGTGGCAGGGCCAGCAGCAGCGGCAACTGGGCACCCGACTGGCCGGCCCCGGCACCGACCAGCAGCAGCACCACACCGGCGACCAGACCGCCGAGCAGCACCAGCCGAGCCGGTCGGGGTGGCTCGTCGACCTCGTGGTGGCCCCAGAAGCGGGCGTCCAGCAGTGCGCCGGCCAGCGCTCCCACGGCGGCGGCGGCCAGCCCGGCCAGCAGCGTCTCCAGCAGCCCGCCGAGCGCGCCGAACCGGACCCAGGGCATCAGCAGGACCAGCCCACCGGCGACACCGAGCAGGGTCACCGAGGTCGGACGCGGAGCCGGGGGCGAGGCCCGGTCGGGCCCGGTCGCCTCCGGCGGATCAGCCACCGGCCCGGGTCGATCGCTGCCCGGGTCGGCCACCACCTGCGCCCCGGGCGACTCCGCCCCCGCCCCGGGCGACTCCGGCGACGACGGCGGTACCGGCGGCGTGGTCTGCCAGCCGGGTACGGCCGGTGGGGCACTGCGGGGAGCGGGGGCCAGGCGGGGGGAGAGGCGGTGGGCGAGCAGTGCCAGCAGCGCGGCGGTCAGGGCCAGCGCGGCGAGGTACGCCTCGTGGTGCACCGGGGGAATCGTCCGCAGCAGCCCGAGCACGCCCAGCGCGAGCGTCCCGGACAGCCAGGCCCGGCCGGCGGCGCGGATCGCGGTCGAGCGGGGGAACAGGGCCAGCGGCAGCGTGGCGGCGCTGATCAGGAGCACGGTGAACAGGCTGGCCAGCGGCCAGAGCGGCACGAACCGGTCCAGCCCGCTGAGCAGCAGGACCTGGTCGATCAGCCAGCCACCGGCCTGTGTCAGGAGGGCGATGGTGACCGTGGCGCCGCCGGCCAGCACCGCCGCGACAACGGCCCAGGGGCTGCCGGCGTCGCCGGATGTCAAGTGGTCGTCCCGCATCCGCACACCTTACGGTCCGGCCTCCACGAGTCGGCCCCGACGACCGTGGCATGCCGGTATGTGATCGCTGCGGCTACCGTGGACAGGTGCGCGATCCCCACGTCTTGCGATCCGTTGCCGGGCAGCTCTCGCCCGCCCGCCGGGCCGGCGACCTGCGCCGGCTGCGGGCCGAGCGCTTCGACGTACTGGTCATCGGTGGTGGTGTGACCGGTGCCGGGGCGGCCGTCGACGCGGCCTCCCGGGGGCTGAAGGTGGCCCTGGTGGAGGCCCGCGACTTCGCGGCCGGCACCTCCAGCAGATCCTCCAAGCTGATCCACGGCGGCCTGCGCTACCTGGAGCAGTTGGAGTTCAACCTGGTGCACGAGGCACTCACCGAACGGGGCCTGCTGGCCACCCGGCTGGCGCCGCACCTGGTGCGTCCGGTGCCGTTCCTGGTGCCGCTCCCCGCCGGGCAGGGCGTACGCGATCTGCCCGCCCGGGTGCTGCGCCGGGCCTACTACGGCGCCGGGGTGGCCGCGTACGACGTCTTCGCGGGTCTCTTCGGCGGCGGCCGGGGCATGCCGCTGCACCGGCACCTGAGCCGGGAGGGTGCCCGCCGGGTCTTTCCGAGCCTGCGCACCGAGGGACTGGCCGGCGCGATCCGCTACTACGACGGTCAGGTGGACGACGCCCGCCTGGTGGTGACGTTGGCCCGAACCGCGGCGAGCCTGGGCGCGACGGTGGTGAGCAGCATCCGGGCGGTCGGGTTGACCCGGCAGGCCCGGGAGGTGACCGGGGTCCGGGTCCGGGACCTGGAGGCGCCCGCTGGCTCGCCGGACGCCGAGTTCGAGGTACGCGCCGGCACCGTGATCGCCGCGACCGGGGTGTGGACCGACGACATGTCGCGGATGCTCGACGACGTCGGGTTGCGGCGCGGCATCCGGGTCCGGGCCTCCAAGGGGGTGCACCTGGTGGTGCCCCGCTCGGCGATCACCGGCGAGACCGGGCTGATCCTGCGTACCGCCAGGAGTGTGCTGTTCGTGATCCCCTGGGGCGGGCACTGGATCATCGGCACCACGGACACCGACTGGCGGCTGGACCGGTCGCATCCGGCGGCCTCCGCCAGCGACATCGACTACCTGTTGCAGCAGGTGAACACTGTCCTGGACCGGCCGCTCACCACCGCCGACATCGAGGGCGTCTACGCCGGTCTGCGCCCGTTGCTGGCCGGCGAGGCCGACTCCACCTCGAAGCTGTCCCGGGAGCACGCCGTCATCGAGCCGATGCTCGGGCTGTTGCTGGTGGCCGGGGGCAAGTACACGACGTACCGGGTGATGGCGTCGGACGTGGTCGACCGGGCGGCGCACCGGCTCGGTACGCAGCGCCCGTCGCGTACCGCGGACCTGCCGTTGCTCGGCGCGGACGGGTACGCGTCGATGTGGCGGGACCGGGCCGACCTGGCCCGTCGGCACGGGGTGCCGGTCGGTGTGGTCGAGCACCTGCTGGAGCGCTACGGCAGCCTGACCCTGGACCTGCTCGCCCTGATCGACGCCGACCCGTTGCAGGCGTCTCCGCTGGCCGGTGCCCCGGAGTACCTCGCGGCGGAGGTGACCTACGCGGCCCGCGCCGAGGGTGCGCTGCACCTGGAGGACGTGCTCACCCGGCGTACCCGGATCTCCTTCGAGACCGCGCACCGGGGGCTGGAGTCGGCCGAGCACGCGGCCGAGCTGATGGGCGCGGTGCTGGGTTGGGACGCGGCGCGGCGGGAGCGTGAGGTGACGCACTACCGGGCGCGGGTGGAGGCGGAGCGGCAGTCCCAGTTGATGCCGGACGACGCGACCGCGGACGCCGCCCGGCTGGGGGCGCCGGACGTACGCGGCTACCCGGCGGACCGTGGCATCGACGACGGCGCGGCGGGGCTGGCACGCTGACCGCGTCCATGCTGGAGATCCGTCCCGGTGGATGTCCATATGGACGGTTCCGCGTCCTACCGACGGTAAGGTAAGTTCCGCGCGTGATAGCGCAACCCTGGCCACGGCTGGTGTCCCTGCCCGTCACCGCCCTGCTGGTGGTCGCACTGAGCGGATGCGCCTCGTTCGGCCAGCGCGCCGATCCGGAGATGTCGTCGAACCGGTCGGCCACCGACCAGCCGGGTGCCGGCGGTGCCGCGACCAGCGGCGAGGGACGGGTCAGCCTGTTGCAGAACCACGGCAGCGACGGGCCGTTGCGCACCCTGAACGTGGCACCCGACGGCCGGTGGGAGTGCATCAACTGCGCCGGCGACGGCGTCACCTCGACCGGCACGCTCAGTGAGGAACACCGCGAGCGGTTGCAGCGGTTGCTCACCGATCCGGGGCTGGCCGAGAAGACCGACGAGGCCCGCGGCTACCGGGTCACCTGCGTCGGCGCGCTGACGTCCAGCCTGTTCACCTCGGCGGGTCTGATCACCTCGCAGGACTGCCCCGGTGAGGAACGGCCCGAGGTGGCCGAGGAGATCCTGCTGCTGCTCACCCAGAACACCCCGGCCAAGATGGTCGGCTGAGGCCGCCGCTCAGAGCACCTTGCCGGGGTTGAGCAGCCCGGACGGGTCGAGTGCGTCCTTGATCGCCTGGTGCGCCCGGACGCCCACCGGCCCGATCTCGCGGGCCAGCCACTCCCGCTTGAGCAGCCCGACGCCGTGCTCGCCGGTGCAGGTGCCGCCGAGCGCCAGGCCGAGCCGCATGATCTCGTCGAAGGCCCGGCGGCCCCGCTCCAGGCTGGCCGGATCGGCCCGGTCGACCACGATGTTGGGGTGCATGTTGCCGTCACCGGCGTGACCGACCACACCGATCGGCACCCGGCACTCGGCGGCGATCCGGGCGACCCCGTCGAGCAGCGCGGCCAGCGCCGCCCGGGGCACCGCCACGTCGTCGATGATCAGTCCACCGTTGCCACCCGGGTACGTGTCCGAGGCGTACTTCTCCATCGCCGGATGGGCCAGGCGCCGGGCCTGCAGGAGGGCGGCGGCCTCCACCGCGTCGGTGGCCGCGTACACCTCGGCGGCACCGGCAGCCTCGCAGACGGCGGCCAGCTCGGCCAGGTCCTCGGCGGCCCGGGGGCCGGTGTCGGCGGCGGCCAGCAACAGCGCCTCGGCATCGGTGCGCAGCCCCATCGGCCGGTACGTCTCGATCGCCACCAGATGCGTGCGGTCGAGCAGTTCGAGCAGGCTGGGGGAGAGTCCCCGGGCGGCGACCCGGGCCACCGCGTCACCCGCCTCGGCGGTGGAGCCGAAGACCGCCACCAGGGTCAACGACTCCGCCGGGGCGGGCCGCAACGCCACGGTCACCTCGGTGATCACCCCGAGAGTGCCCTCGGAACCGACGAAGAGTCGGGTGAGGTCGTATCCGGCCACCCCCTTGGCGGTACGCCGCCCGGTGCGCAGCACCTCGCCGGAGGCGAGCACCACCTCCAGGCCGCGCACGTACTCGGTGGTGACGCCGTACTTGACGCAGCACATCCCGCCCGCGTCGGTGGCGACGTTGCCGCCGATGGTGGACGACTCCCAGGAGCCCGGGTCCGGCGGGTACCACAGGCCCTGCCCGGCCACGGCGGCGCTGAGCGCCGCGTTGACCACGCCGGGCTGGGCCACCGCGATCCGGCTCACCGGGTCGATCTCCAGGATCGCGTCCATCGCCACGGTGCTCAGCACCACCGCGCCCGCGACGGCGTTCGCCGCGCCGGCCAGGCCGGTCCGCGCGCCCTGCGGCACCACCGGTACGCCGTGCCGCCCGGCCGCCCGGACGACGGCGGCCACCTCCTCGGTGCTGCCCGGCCGGACCACCGCCAGCGGAGTCCCGGACGCGCACAGGTCGGCCTCGTCCCGCTCGTGCCCGCGCAGCAGGTCCGGATCGGTGAGGACCGCGTCGGGCCCGAGCGTGGCACGGAGGTCGTCGAGGAGGCTGGCCATGGGGCCGAGGCTACGGCCGGCCGATGGTGATCATCAACCTCGGCCGCCGCCGGGTACCGTGACTGTCGTGATTTACGTGGACCGGCCGGCCTGGCCGGCGCAGGGTCGGCTCTGGTCCCACCTGATCAGTGACGTCTCCGTCGCCGAGCTGCACGCCTTCGCCGAGGCGCTGGGCGCTCCCCGGCGCGGCTTCGACCGCGACCACTACGACATCCCGGCCGAGCGCTTCCCGATGGCGGTCTGGCTCGGCGCGCACGTGGTGGCGAGCCGCGACCTCGTCCGGCTACTCCGCGCCACCGGACTGCGCCGCCCCAAACACCTCGCCCCCCGCGTCCCGGCCGGTGAGGGTGGTCAGTTCGCGGTTCAGGTTGGCCCGGGCCCGGCCATCACCGGCGTCGGCCAGCGGGGCTAGCCGGAAGAGGGCGGGCAGGGCGAGCAGGCCGGAGAGCACCCGGGCCCGACCGACCCGGTAGTCCGGCTCCGGCACGTGGGCGTACTCCCGGCGGATCGCGACCGCGTACCTGTCGTACTCCGGCTCGGGGGCGGCCAGCACCGCCAGGTCGGCGTCGCAGAGCAGCACGCCGTCGGCGTCCGCCGGGTCCACCGCGTGCCCGGCGGTGAGCAGCACCAACCGGCCGACCTCGGCCACCTCGGCGGCGGGCAGCCCGGCTCGGGTGAGCAGGACCTCGGCGAGCGCCGCGCTGTCGCGCTCGTTGCGGTCGCCGGGCGCCCGGGGGTCGTACACCGCGTCGTGGCACCAGGCGGCGAGCCGGACCAGGTCGGGCCGGGACGCGGCCGGCGCGTACCGGTCGACGACGTCGAGTACGGCGGTCAGGTGATCGACGGTGTGGTAGTGGCGGTGCGGTTCCCGCCACCGGGCGACCAGCTCCGCCCCGGCGTCCTCCACCGCCTCAGGCCGGGTTGCGCCCGCCGAGCGGGCGGCAGCGCGCCACCGTTCGATCAACCCCGTCACCCGGATGAGTCTGCCGCACCGGGTCCGGTGGGCGTTGCGTCCCCCGTGCTCCCGGACGGGCGGACCGTCACCCGACGGAGGGTGCACCCACCTCGGCGAGGAATGTCCCGGCGTGCCGTGGGTAGTCGCGGCCATGGCGGTGGCCCGGGACCGACGATTCACCCTGCTGCGCGGCAACAGCAGGCGCAGCAGCCTGTCGGACGTGGACACCCAGCGGATCGCCGAGACCGTGGCGCAACTGCACCACCGGGGCAAGGCCACCCTCAGGGACCGCCTGCACCGGGTCCGGATGTCGCTCGCCCTGGCCCTTCAGGCGGGTCTCGCGGCCGGGCTGGCCTGGGTGGCCGCGCACGAACTGCTGGGCAACCCGCAGCCGGTCTTCGCCCCGATCTCGGCGGTCGGCACCCTCGCCGTCTCCCTGGGCCAGCGGTTCCGCCGGACCGCCGAGCTGATCATCGGTGTGGGTGTCGGGGTGTTCGTCGGCGACCTGCTTGTCCATTTCCTGGGCACCGGTCCGTGGCAGCTCGCGCTGATCGTCACCTCGGCGATCCTGCTGACCATCTTCGCCGGTGGCAGCGTCGCCATCGTGATCCAAGCGGCGGCGACCGCGGTGCTGATCGCGACGCTCAGCCCGTCGGTCGAGGACCTGGAGATCCCCCGGTTCATCGACGCGCTCGTCGGCGGCAGCATCGCGTTGCTGGTCACCGCCGTCCTGCTGCCGCTCAACCCGCTACGGGTACTCAACCGGGCCGCCCGGCCGGCCCTGGACCTGCTCGCCGAGCAACTCGATCACACCGCCGACGGCCTGCGCGACCGGGAGCAGACGAAGATCCAGCAGGCGCTGGACCGGCTGCGGAACAACAAGGAGGAGCTGACCGCGCTCACCGACGCGATCGAGGGGGCGAAGGAGACCGCACTGCTCTCCCCGGCGCGCTGGCACCGGCGCAGCGAACTGACCCACTACGCGGAGGCGGCCGAGCCGATCGACCGGGCGATGCGCAACAGCGGCACGCTGATCCGGCGGGCGGTCACCCTCGTCGAGGACGAGGAACCGGTGCCCGCGCCGATGCCGGACGCGGTCGCGCACCTCGCCGAGTCGGTCCGCCTGCTCAAGAAGGAGTTCGCCCAGGGCGAGGAGCCGGAGCAGGCCCGGGAGCGGTCGCTGCGCGCGGTCAGCGAGGCCGGCCGGGCGTACGCCGAGGGGGTCGGGTTCTCCGGCAGCGTGGTGGTCGCTCAGGTGCGTACCACCGCCAGCGACCTGATGGTGGCCTCCGGGATCAGCCAGGAGGAGGCGAACCGGCTGGTCCGGCAGTCCTTCGGTGAGCTGGACCGGCCCGGTGTGCGGGGCGGCCCGGAACCGGCCGCCAAAGCGCCCACCGCACCCCCGGTCGGCTGAGCCGGGGGCGGGGCGCCGATGCGCCGGGCCGGGTGGGCTCGGGATGACTACGCTGACCGCATGGCCGACACCCCGTCCGGCGGTTACCTGTCGCCGTCGCCTCCCGTGCCCGGCGCGCCACCCGGCGGACCCGGTGCGCCCGGAATGCCGCGTCGCCGGTTCCGCTGGCGGCGGGCACTGGTGCTGGCCGGGGTGATCCTGTTCATCGCGGCCAGCGCGATCTTCATCATCTTCACGCTCGGCGCCAGCCTCGGCGCGGAGGCGTTGCTGGTCGGGACGGCCGCCGCGATCCTGCCGGTCCCGGTGCTGGTGGCCTGCTTCCTCTGGCTCGACCGGTACGAACCGGAGCCGTTGAAGTACCTTGTCTTCTGCTTCGCCTGGGGGGCCTTCGTCTCCACCTCGATCTCGCTGCTGGTGAACGAGACGGCCGCCAACTGGTTCGACGACCAGGGACTGCCCGCCGGTCTGACCGCGGTGCTGGTCGCGCCCTTCATCGAGGAGCTGACCAAGACGCTCGGCCCGATCCTGCTGCTCGTCTTCCGGCGGCGGGAGTGGTCGGGCATCACCGACGGCCTGGTCTACTGCGGACTCTCCGCGATCGGCTTCGCCATGGTGGAGAACATCCTCTACCTCGGCGGCCTCGGCTACGCCTCGGGCAACGAGCAGTACGGGCCGGCGACCGGGGCGCAGCAGGTCATCGCCATCTTCATCGGCCGGATCCTGCTGTTCGGCTTCGCCCACCCGTTGTTCAGCTCGTTGGCCGGTATCGGACTCGGCATCGCCGCCCGGTCGGCGGACCGGCGGGTGCGCTTCTTCGCCCCGGTCGCCGGCCTGTTGCTGGCGATGATGCTGCACGGGGCGTGGAACCTGCTGCCGACCCTGGCCGAGGCCACCGGCGAGGTGCTGATCTCGGTGGTCGGCATCGTCGGGGTGATGGTGCCGATCTTCTTCGGCATGGTCGGGTTCGCGGTCTGGCTGCGGGCCTGGGAGGGCCGGCTCACCGAGCGGATCCTGCCCGACTACGTCCGTGCCGGTTGGCTGACCCCGCCCGAGGTGGCGGCGCTGAGCAGCCTCGGACGGCGGCACGCGGCCCGGGTGTGGGCGCAGCGGGTGGGTGGCGAGGCCGGGCTCCGGGCGATGCGCGGCTATCAGTTCGCGGCGACCCGGCTGGCGCTGCTGCGCGACGGCGCGACGCGGGGCCTGGACCGCCGGCCCGCCGACCGGGAACGGACGGCACGGGAGGAACGGGAGCTGCTGGACTCGATCAGCATGTACCGGTCGTACTTCGTGGGTCGGGACCCGCAGTCCCCGGTGGGGGTCTGGGACGGGCAGCGGTACCACCTGCGCTTCCCGGACGGCTCCCAGCGGGCGGTCGAGGCACCGGAGGAGCCGGTGGTGCCCATCCCGGTGGTGCTCGCGCCGCCGCCGCAGCCGCCGCCGCCCGCCTACCTCGCCGGGTACGGGTACGGGTACGGCCCGCACGGGCAGCACCCGCCCGCGCACTGGCCGCCGGGCCACCGCTGAGCGGGCGGGTGCCCGCTCAGCTCATCAGGCTGGTCAGGAAGTCCCCGAGCCCCTGCGCCATCATCATCAGGGCCGCCCCGATCGACTTGAACAACTGGGCGGCGCCCTCCGGTCGGAAGGCCATGAAGTAGATCAGGAACGCGAGGCTGCCCCAGGCCAGCACCTTCTTCACGAATACCGGCATCGTCCCTCCCCCAGAGCCGGTGGTGCGGCTGGCTTCCCGCCGGGGAGCGTGGCAAACGACGCGGACGACGTCAGTGCGGACCGGGGGCGGTCGGGCAGGCCAGGGCGCGCGACGCGACGCACGCCGGTGCCACCGGGTGTCTCGGGGCGACCGGGGTCACAGGTAGAGCCCGGTGGCGTTCTCCTCGACCCGCTCGGCGGCCACCGCGTGCACGTCACGCTCGCGCAGCAGCACGTAGCCGCGCCCGTGCAGCTCCACCTCCGAACGGTCGTCCGGGTCGAAGAGCACCCGGTCGCCGGAGACGATCGAGCGTACGTTCGGCCCGACTCCCACGGCGGTGGCCCAGGCCAGGCGCTTGCCCACGGCAGCGGTGGCGGGGATCACGATGCCGGCGGTGGAACGGCGCTCGCCCTCGCTTCCCTCCACCCGCACCAGCACGCGGTCGTGCAGCAGCCGGATGGGCAGGCCGGAGTCGAGATTCGGGTCGGCTGTCACGCCGCAGACGCTACCGTGTCGCCTCCGGCGTGCCGCCGGTGGTCACCCGGGTTGGGCAGCCGTCCGTGGGGGCAATGTGTGCCGGAAGTTTGCCCTACCGTGGAACGGTCGGACGTATCCTGTCCGCCCCTGGCGCCCATGCGCGGGCCGAAATCTGCCTGGGAGGTGCCCGTGAGCCGGTTCGAGCGGATCCGCAGTCGCCTGCGTCGCGCGTACGAGTCGGGTCGGGAGTCGGTGCGTACCGCCCGGCGTCGGCCGCCGGACGTACCGGAGCCGGCCGGTACGGCCTCGCCGTCGCGGCCGGGCCCGGAGGCGACGCCGGCCGCGACCGTGGTCGGCGAGGAGGCGCCGGAGTCCGGGCACACCTCCACCTCCAGCCGGGACGACGCGGACGTGCCGCACGCGTTACGCATCGCCGCCGGCTGGTCGTGGCGGTTGATCGTGGTCGGCGTCGTGTTCTGGGCGTTGGTGAAGGTCGTCAGCACGATCAGCATCGTGATCATTCCGCTGGCCGTCGCCCTGCTGCTGTCGGCCTTGCTGGCACCCGCGGTCGGATGGCTGCTGCGCATCCGGCTGCCGAGGTCGCTGGCGACGGCGGTGGTGCTGGTCGCCGGCCTGGCCGCGGTGATCGGCACGTTGACGCTGGTGGTCAACGAGTTCATCAAGGGCGTACCGGAGTTGGCCGCGAAGTCCACCCAGGGCCTGCAACAGATCCAGGACTGGCTCAAGACCGGGCCGCTGCACCTGTCCGACAACGACCTCGACCGGTACATCGAGGAGATCCAGCAGTTCGTCAACAACAACAACGAGCGGTTCACCAGCGGCGCCCTCTCCACCGCCGCGACCCTGGCCGAGGTGTTGACCGGTACGGTCCTGGTGCTGTTCGCGGCGTTCTTCTTCCTCCGGGACGGCAACATCATCTGGCGGTTCCTGGTCCGGCTGCTGCCGGTCGCCGCGCGTTGGAAGGTCGACGACGCCGGCCGGGCCTCCTGGGCGACCCTGGGCGCCTACGTCCGGGCGACGGTGCTGGTCGCCTTCATCGACGCCGTCGGCATCGGGATCTTCCTCGTCATCTTCGACATCCCGTTCGCGTTCCCGCTGGCCGCGCTGGTCTTCCTCGGCGCGTTCATCCCGATCGTCGGCGCCACCCTCTCCGGTGGGGTGGCGGTGCTGGTGGCGCTGGTCGACAGCGGTCCGGTGACCGCGCTGATCATCCTCGGTGTGGTGATCGGCGTACAGCAGGTGGAGGGGCACATCCTCCAGCCACTGATCATGGGCCGGGCGGTGGCCATCCACCCGCTCGCGGTGATCATCGGGCTGGCCGCCGGCGTGGTGCTCGCCGGGATCACCGGCGCCCTCGTCGCCGTGCCGCTGATCGCGGTGCTCAACACGGCGGTACGTCGACTCGCCGCGCGCAGCGTGCCGGACACGCCGCCGGACGCGGTGGTCGTCGCCTCCCAGGCTCCCTGACCCGCAGCGTTGGCCCCAGCCGCCGCCGGCGTCAGTCGGCGGCGAGCCGGGTCAGCGCCCCCTGCACCACCTCACGCCGGGTCGTGTACCAGAACGGCGGCAGCGAACGGCGCAGGAACGGTCCGTACCCACGGGCGGTCTCCAGCCGGGAGTCGAGCACCGCCACCACGCCCCGGTCAGCGGTGGCCCGGATCAGTCGCCCGACCCCCTGGGCCAGGCGGACCGCCGCGATCGGGACGCTGACGGCGGCGAAACCGGAGCCACCCTGGGCGTCCACCACCGCCGCCCGCGCGGCGGCCAGCGGCTCGTCCGGCCGGGGGAAGGGCAGCCGGTCGATCACCACCAACTGGCACGAGTCACCGGGCACGTCCACCCCCTGCCACAGGGACATCACCCCGAACAGGCAGCTCGACCGCTCCTCCCGGAACCTGCGCACCAGCAGCGGCAACGCCTCCTCGCCCTGGAGCAGCACCGGCAGGTCGGTGCGCGCCCGCAGCAACTCCGCCGCCTGCTGCGCGGCCCGCCGGGACGAGAACAGCCCGAGCGTACGGCCACCGAGGGCGGTGACCAGCGAGAGCAGTTCCTCCCCGGCGGCGTCCGGGAGCCCGGAGACTCCGGGCCGGGGCAGGTGCGCCGCCACATAGAGGATGCCCTGGCGGGGGTAGTCGAAGGGGGAGCCGACGTCCAGCGACCGCCAGCCGGAGCCGGAGTCGGTCACTTCGCCGGCCCGGGATCCGTCGGGGTCGCCGCCCGGCCCGGCCTCGCCGGGGGCCACCGCATCCGGGGTTGTCCGGGGCCGCCGGGTGGTGTCGGCGAGCGCGGCGGCGGCCGGCGTCGGCGGGGCGGGCGGCGGCGCCTCCAGGCCCAGCGCACGGGCCACGGTGTCGAAGCGCCCGCCCAGGGCCAGGGTGGCCGAGGTGGCCACCACGGTCCGCTCGTCGTACAGGTGCGTGGCGAGGGTGCCGGCGACCGAAAGGGGCGCGACGACCAGGGCCCGCCGTCCGCTGTTGTCGTTGCGTTCCACCCACGCCACGTCGTGTTCCGCCTCGTCCAGCAGCCGCTGGGCGGTGGTGGAGAGTTCGTCCAGGACGGACTTGGCCTGCTGCTTGCGTACCGGGTCGGGGTCGTCGGCCTTGATGTCGCCGAAGGCGTCCAGGGCTGCCCGGGTCGCCGCGTCGAGCAGCGTGCAGGCTTCCCGCAGCGGGTCGGGCAGGCCGCCGGTGATCCGCCCGACCGGCGCCTCGGCCAGCCCGACCGCGAGGGCGTCACCGGACGCGGTCAGCGCCTCGGCCGCCTCCGGCCGTAGCAGTGGGCGGGCCCGCCGGGCGGAGCGGTCGATCAGCTCCGGGGTCAGCTCGGCCTGGGCCGCCGAGGACACCCGGTCGGCCAGCTCGTGCGCCTCGTCCACGACGAGCAGCTTGTGCGGCGGGACGATGTGCCGTCCGGCGAGCATGTCGACGGCGAGCAGGCTGTGGTTGGTGACCACGATGTCGGCCTCCCGGGCACGGGCCCGGGACGCCTCCGCGAAGCACTCCGCGCCGTACGGGCAGCGGCTCGCGCCGACGCACTCCCGGGCCGGCATGGAGACCAGCCGCCAGGACTGGTCGTCGACGCCCGGGTCGAGTTCGTCCCGGTCACCGGTGTCGGTCTCCATGGCCCAGTCCCGCAGGCGCTGGATCTGCTTGCCGAGCCGGCCGGCCTCGCCCAGCCACCTGGTGCCGCCGCCGGGACGCTCGGTGGGGGCGTCGAAGAGGGCGTCCTCCGGCTCGTCCTCGTTGGAGTTCCCCAGCCGGGCCAGGCAGAGGTAGTGGTGGCGGCCCTTGAGCACGGCGAAGCTCGGACGCCGACCGAGCACCGGCTCGACCGCGTCGGCCAGTCGCGGCAGGTCGTGCTCGACCAGTTGGGACTGCAACGCCAGGGTGGCGGTGGAGACCACCACCGGACCGTCGACGGTGAGGGCGGGGGCCAGGTAGGCCAGGGACTTGCCGGTGCCGGTGCCGGCCTGCACCAGCAGGTGGTCGCCGGAGGCGACGCACTCCTCGATGGCCGTGGCCATCTGCTGCTGTCCGGGGCGGGCGGCGCCGCCGGGCACCGCGCCGACCGCGGCGGCCAGCAGGTCGGCACCGCCGGGCCGGTCACCTCGACGGCGGGCCTTGTCGCGGGCGGGGCCGGTGGCGGTGCGGGGCGGAGTCACCGTGGCACGGTACCCGCCGGGGCCGACGCGGACCGTACCGATCGGCCGTGTTGCGACGTCACGGTGCGGCACATATCTCCCTGTCGTCCGGTAACTTCCCGACGGCGACGGGTGGGCGGAATCGGTTAGGGTGCGACTCATGCCGAGCGACGTGGTCCGCGTGATCTACCGCAAGTACGACGGCAGCGCCCACCGCGACTACCCGGCCCGCCGGCTGACCGAGGACGACCTCGGTGTCTGGCTCGGCGTGTCGGCCGGCACCAGCTCCGTCTACCACGGCCGTCCGTCGGTCGAGCAGATCCCGTTCGTGCTGCTCGTGCCGCATCACGCCTGGTGGACCGGCATGTTCAACCCGCCCCCGCGCACCAGCGAGGTCTACTGCGACATCACCAGCCCGGCCCGCTGGGAGGGCGAGGACACGGTGCACCTGATCGACCTGGACCTGGACGTGGTCCGGCGGCGGGAGACCAGCCTGGTCGAGCTGCGCGACGAGGACGAGTTCGCCGAGCACCGGGCCCGCTTCGGCTACCCCGACGACCTGGTGGTGGAGGCCGAGGCGGCGGCACGGTGGCTGCTCGGTGCCCTGGGCGACGGCACCGAGCCGTTCGCCTCCGCGTACCGCAAGTGGTTGGCCCTGGTGGTCTGAGCCCGGCCCGCGTCGCCGCGCGCCTCCACCGTCGTCGCGCGATGATGCTGCGATGGGCTACGAGGGTGGAACTGACGTGGTGGCGCCGGTCGGCGGCGCGGTGCGTGACCTGCTCCGGGTGGCGCCCGGGCGGACGGTCGACCTGGCGGCGCTCGACCCACGCGCGACGCCCGGGTTGCCCGGCCTGGAGGTGACCGGGCCGGACCGCAAGGGTTGGGCCCGCCGGCAGGTCAGGTGGGTCGGCGACGGGTTGGCCCGCCAGCAGGAGATGCTGTTCGCCGGTGCCAAGGCCGATCCGGGCGCCGGGCGGCGGGTGCTGCTGGTCCTCCAGGCGATGGACTGCGGTGGCAAGGACGGCACGGTCAAGCGGGTGGTCGGCGCGATGAACCCGCTCGGCGTGCACATCCGGGCGTTCGGGCCGCCGACCGCCGAGGAGTTGCGACACCACTTCCTGTGGCGAATCCGACAGGCCCTGCCACCGGCGGGGCGCCTCGGGGTGTTCAACCGCTCGCACTACGAGGACATCCTGGTGCCCCGGGTGCAGGAGCGCGCTCCGGAGCACGTCTGGCGTCCCCGGTACGCCGAGATCGACGACTTCGAGCGGGAGTTGACCGACGGCGGGGTGGCGATCGTCAAGATCTTCCTGCACATCTCCTACGCCGAGCAGGCCCGCCGGCTGCTGGCTCGGCTGGACGACCCGACGAAGCACTGGAAGTACCACCCCTCCGACATCGACGCCCGTGCCCGCTGGGGCGACTACCAGGCCGCGTACGCGGAACTGCTCGGCCGGTGCGGCAGCGACGCCGCGCCCTGGTACGCGGTGCCCGCGGACCGGAAGTGGTATCGCGACTGGGCGGTGGCGCACCTGCTGCGTGAGACGTTCGACACCCTCTCGCTCGGGTACCCGCCTGCGGATCTCGACATCGCGGCGGAACGGGAGCGGTTGTTGAGGACAACGGGCCTGCCGAAGATGAACGGAAGTTGAACGAGCGGTGAATGGCACCTGGCCAGGGGTGGGCCGCCGAAGGGCCGCTCGGGGAGTTCCCTAGCATTCCCTCAGCAGGGCGCCGGACGGCGGCTGCACCCCTTCCACCGACACGACGAGGTCCGTGCTGTGAAGTTTTCATTCCGCCCCAACGAGGGCGCCTTCTACGAGCTCTTCACCAGGGCCGCGCAGAACCTGGTCCGGGGTACCGCACTGCTGAACGAGCTGGCGCTGCCCGATGTCGAGGTGCAGTCGGTCAGCGAGCGGCTCACCGAGGTGGAGCACGACAGCGACCAGATCACCCACGAGTTGTTCAAGAAGATCAACTCGACCTTCGTCACTCCGTTCGACCGGGAGGACATCTACCGGTTGGGGTCGCTGCTGGACGACGTGATGGACCACCTGGAGGCGGTCGGCAACCTGCTCTACCTGTACGGGCTGACCAAGCTGCCGTCGCTGCCCAGGGAGATGCACGAGCTGGTGCACGTCCTCGATCAGCAGGCCAAGTTGACCGCCGAGGCGATGCCCCGGCTGAAGTCGATGAAGGACCTGGAGGACTACTGGATCGAGATCAACCGGCTGGAGAACGACGGCGACCAGGCGTACCGGATGCTGCTGGTGCGGCTCTTCTCCGGTGAGTACGACGCCCTGACCGTGCTCAAGATGAAGGAGGTCGCCGACGAGCTGGAGGCCGCCTGCGACGCCTTCGAGCACGTGGCGAACACCGTCGAGACCATCGCGGTCAAGGAGTCCTGATCCTGTGAGTCCCGAGCTCATCGCGGTGCTGGCGGTGATCGGGGTGGCCCTGGTGTTCGACTACACCAACGGCTTCCACGATGCCGCCAACGCGATCGCGACCAGCATCTCCACCCGGGCGCTCACACCCCGGGTCGCGCTCGCCATGGCGGCGGTCGGCAACTTCATCGGCGCCCACTTCGGTGCGGAGGTCGCCAAGACCGTCGGCAGCGGGCTGGTGGACCTACCCACCGGTGTGCCCAGCCTCGGTATCGTTTTCGCCGGTGTGATCGGCGCGATCACCTGGAACATCATCACCTGGTACTTCGGGCTGCCCTCGTCCTCCTCGCACGCCCTGATCGGTGGTCTGGTCGGTTCGACCGTCGCGGCCTCCGGCACCGTGCTCTGGTCAGGCATCGGCGAGAACGTGATCATCCCGATGATCCTGTCGCCGATGGTCGGCTTCATCCTCGGCTACATCGCGATGGTCGCCGTGCAGTGGATCTTCCGGAAGGGGCACCCGGGCAAGCTGAACCGGGGTTTCCGCTGGGCGCAGACCGCCTCGGCGGCGGCCATGTCGGTCGGCCACGGCATGCAGGACGCCGCCAAGACCATCGGCATCGTGGTGCTCGCCCTCTTCGTCGGCGGCTACCAGGACGACGCCACCTACATCCCGGAGTGGGCGTTCTGGACCTCGGCCGCAGTGCTCGCCGCCGGGACGTACGCCGGTGGCTGGCGGATCATCCGTACCCTCGGTCGGAAGATCATCGACCTGCGACCGCCGGAGGGCTTCGCGGCCGAGACCGTGGCCAGCGGTGTGCTCTACTTCAACGCGCTGGTGCTCGGCGCGCCCATCTCCACCACCCACACGATCACCTCGGCGATCATGGGTGTCGGGGCGACCAAGCGGCTCTCCGCCGTCCGGTGGGGCGTGGCCGGCAACATCGTCGGCGCCTGGATCCTGACGTTCCCGGCCGCCGGCTCGATCGGCGCGGTGATGTACTTCGTCGTCCGCCCCCTGTTCAGCTGAGGTGGAAGGAAGGGTCCCCTGCTAACGCCTCGCGTATAACAGGGGACCCTTCCTAACATCGCTCAGGGGTACGAGACGCCGATCTGGGCGCGGACGCCGTCCAGCAGGGTCATGATCTCCAGCGTCGCCGAGTGCGGCACCAGCGGGCTCTCGGTCAGCCCCTCGTCCAGGCAGCGCTGCACCTCGATGGCCTCGTACTGGTAGCCGTTGCCGACCAGCTCAGCGGTGATCGTCTCGGGCTGCGCGCCGGCCCGGTGCAGGGTGAACCCGTCCGGCCGGAAGAACGGATCTGGCAGCTCGATCCGTCCGGTCGTACCGATGATCGAGGCGGTGAGCCCGGTCGCCCCGACCATGCCGCAGCTCAGCGTGGCGACGGCGCCGGAGTCGTACCCGAGGATGATGCCGGTGTTCTCGTCCGTGCCCTCCGGGCCCAGCTTCGCCCACGACCGGACGTGCTGCGGCACACCGAGCATCAGGTGGGCCAGGCTCACCGGGTAGACGCCCAGGTCCAGCAGCGCACCCCCGCCCAGTGCCCGGGCCCGCATCCGGTGCTCGGGCGGGAACGGCCCGGCCACGCCGAAGTCGGCCCGTACGCCGGTGATCGTGCCGATCGCCCCCTCGGCGATCAGCTCGCAGGCACGCAGGATGAGCGGGTTGCACCGCATCCACATGGCCTCCATCAGGAAGACGCCGGCCGCGCGGGCGGTGTCGACCAGCTCGGTGCTGGTGGCCAGGTCGAGCGTGAACGGCTTCTCCACCAGCGCCGGCTTGCCGGCGGCCAGGCACGTGCGGGCCGCCTCGTAGTGGGCGGCGTGCGGGGTGGCGACGTAGATCACGTCCACCTCGGGGTCGGCGGCCAGGTCGGTCCAGGTGCCGTACGCCCGAGTCGCGTCGTGCCGCTCGGCGAAACGCTCCGCGCTCTCGGCGGTCCGTGAGCCGACCGCGACCAGTTCCGCCCCCGGCACCAGGCGGAGGTCTTCGGCGAAGCGAGCGGCGATGTGGCCGGTGGCCAGGATGCCCCAACGAGTCATGGCGTGACGCTACCGAAGATCACCAGCGGGCGGCACCGCTGATCTACCGGTCTAAGCTCGGGATATGACCCTGGATCGTGGATATCCCGCGCCGCCCGCACTGGTGGAGCACGCGCGCCGGTTCCGGGTGTCGGGCGGGGTGCCCGCGGTGCCCCGGACGGCGGCCACCGTGCTGCTGCTCCGCCCCGCCGACCAGGGTTTCGAGGTCTACCTGATCCGCCGGGTCGCGGCGATGGCCTTCGGCGGCATGTACGCCTTCCCCGGCGGTGGGGTCGACCCCTCGGACTCGACCGCGCACCTCGACTGGGCGGGGCCGGAGCCGGCCGACTGGGGCGTACGGCTCGGCGTGGCGTCGCAGGCCGCGCAGGCCGTGGTCTGCGCGGCGGCCCGTGAGGTCTTCGAGGAGGCCGGGGTGCTGCTCGCCGGCCCCGACGCAGGACGGGTGGTCGGCGACGTCAGCGACGACGGCTGGGAGGCCGCCCGGGTCGACCTGGAGCAGCGGCGTACCGGCTTCGCCGAGTTGCTGGCCGCGCGGGACCTGACCCTCCGGTCCGACCTGTTGCTGCCGTGGAGCCGGTGGGTGACCCCGGACTTCGAGCCGCGCCGCTTCGACACGTACTTCTTCGTGGCGCTGCTGCCCGAGGGGCAGCGGACCCGGGAGGTCTCCGGCGAGTCCGACCACGCTCTCTGGGTCCGGCCAGCCGACGCCTGCCGGCGGGCCGCGGCCGGTGAATTGACGATGCTGCCGCCGACCCAGGTCACCCTCGCCGAGGTGGCCGCCTGCGACGACCTGGCCGCGGTGGCGCGGGTCGCGGCGGCCCGGGACGCGGCCACCCCGATCACGCCGGTCCTGGACCTCTCCGACGAGGTCGAACCCCGCTTCTACCTGAGGGATCCACCGACGGTCTGATCTGCCTCAGCCGAGGTGGTAGTTGACGTGGGCGGACGAGCGAACGAATCCGATCCGCTCGTAGAGCGCCACCGCGCCGGTGTTGGACTCGTCCACATAGAGCATCACCCGGTCCAGCCCGCGCTGCTCCCGCAGGTACGCCAGCCCGGCCGTGGTCAGCGCCCGGCCGAGCCCGCCGCCGTGCGCGGACGGCTCCACGCCGAGTACGTACACCTCGCCGATGCGCGCCGAGCCCTCTCGCTCGTGCACCTTCGTCCAGTGGAAGCCGAGCAGGCGGCCGGTGGCCGATTCGACGGCGAGCAGGAAACCGGCCGGGTCGAACCACGGTTCGCCGAGGCGTACCCGCAGGTCTTCGGCGGTCCAGCGGCCCTGCTCGGGATGGTCGGCGAAGGCTCGGGCGTTCAGAGCCAGCCAGGCGTCGTCGTCCTGACCGGGCCGGAACGCGCGTAGCGCCACCCCGTCGGGCAGGCGCGGTGGGTCCAGCGGTGCGGTGAGTGGCCGGCGCAGCTGCCAGAGCACCCGGGCGCGGAGGAAGCCGAGGTCCACCGCGAGTGCGGCGGCCGACGGGTGGTCGCCGTGCGCCCACGCACGCAGCGGCCCGGTGGCGGCGGCGACCATCTCCCGGGCCAACGCCCGGCCGATGCCGCGCCGCCGGTACGCGGGATGCACCACGAGTTCGGCGCCGATGCCGCTGGCCGGGGCGCTGGTGTCGAGGTGGGCGTACCCGGTGAGGGTGTCGTCGTCGGCGCGGGTCAGCAGGTGGGTCGCGGGTGCCCGCTCGTCGCGCAGCCGGAGCAGGACGTGTTCGTCCAGCGGGTCCGCGCCGTCGGTGTCGCCCGCCGTGCGGGCGAGCGCCAGCACCTCGGCGATCTCCGTCGGGGTGAGCCGTCCGGCGCGGTGGACCTGTTCGCCGGTCGATCGAGTGCCGCTCATCCCGTCACCGTATCGGGGCCACCGGGCACAGCGGGGCGGTGGGCGGGACGGATCCGGTCAGGCGCCTTGGCGTGGCAGCGCCCGCACGTCGAACCGCCCGCTCAGTCCGGGCAGGATGCGGTACAACGCGTCCACTGTGCCCTGTCGGTCGCCCCCGGCGTCGTGCAGCAGGACGATCGAGCCGGGCTGCACCCCGTCGAGCACCGACGCGGCGATCCGGGTCGCGCCGGGCCGCTGCCAGTCGGAGGTGTCCAGCGTCCAGTGCAGGGGCGTCATGTCGAGTTCCCGGGCGGTGGCGACCAGGGAGTACGTCCAGGCGCCGCCGGGCTGGCGGTACCACGCGATCGGGGCGTCCGGCACGGCGGCGCGGATCGCCTCGCTGGTGCGCAGCAGGTCGGTCCGGATCTTGGCTGGCGACCGCGCGCCCAGCGTCACGTCGTGGTCCCAACTGTGATTGCACAGCGTGTGGCCGTCGGCCACGATCTGCTGGACGAGCCACGGGTACGCCAGGGCATTCTGGCCCACCAGGCAGAAGGTCGCGGTGACCCGGTGTTCCCGCAGCAGGGCGAGCACCTGCGGGGTGTAGTCCGGATTCGGCCCGTCGTCGAAGGTGAGGGCGACGGTGCCGGTGCCGGTGGTGACCCGGGTGCCCATCGGGCCGAAGTTGGGGTCCGGGTCGTCGCCGTGGTCCGGGTCGCGCGGGGCACCGCTGGACGGGACGGGACTGGGCGTGCCGGTGGGTACGTCCGCCGAGGGCGGGGCCTGGTCGGCGTACTCGGGATGCTCGGCACCGGTCGCGGTGACCGCGGAGTCGTCGCGAGGCTCCTGGGGCAGCAGGTTGCGCCCGAGCAGGTACGTCGAGCCGAGCACCGCGGACACCACGAGCACGATGATGCCGACCGCCTGTGTCGTACTTACCGGCCGTCGTGCCGAGCTCCCGTAATACGTGCCCACCGCAGCCCCTTCTGCTGGTCAACTCGGCAGTCACCATAAAACTACCGAGTCGCCCAAAAGGGGCATATGGGGGAATTAGCCCTCGATGGTGAGGGGGTGCAACGCCAGGGACGCGTGCTCGGTCGCCTCGGCCAGGGTCCGGTTCGACGGCACGACGAACTTGTAACCCACCTGGCGTACCGTGCCGATCATCGACTCGTACTCGGAGCCGAGCTTGGCCCGCAGACGGCGAACGTGCACGTCGACCGTCCGGGTGCCGCCGAAGTAGTCGTAGCCCCAGACCTCGCGCAGCAGTTGGTCGCGGGTGAACACCCGACCCGGGTGCTGGGCCAGGAACTTCAGCAGCTCGAACTCCTTGTAGGTGAGGTCGAGCGGGCGGCCCTTGAGCTTGGCGGCGTAGGTGTCCGGGTCGATCATCAGCTCGCCGGCCCGGATCGAACCGCCGGCGCCGGCCGTGGCGTTGCTCAACCGACCGACCGCGAGCCGCAGCCGGGCCTCCACCTCGGCCGGGCCGGCGGACGCGAGGATGACGTCGTCCACGCCCCAGTCGGCGTTGAGCGCGATCAGACCGGCCTCCGTGACGACCGCGACCAGCGGTACGCCCAGCCCGGTGGCGTGCAGCATGCGGCAGGTCGCCCGCGCCTCGCTCAGCTCGGTGCGGGCGTCGACGAGTACGGCGTCCGGGCTCGGGCCGGCGACCAGGGTGCGGATGTCGCGCGGCGCGGTGCGAACCGAGTGCGGCAGCAGGTCGAGTGCGGGCAGCACTGCGGATGGTTCGCCTGCCCGTGCGGTCACCAGCAGCAGGATCTCCACGATCACCTCCGTCCCGGCGGCCTGTGTGGCCGCACGCGACCAGCGGCACTCAAGACGAGTGGGCGCTGGGAACTTCCGTGGGTCCCGGCGTCGCTGACGGGCGGGTTTCGGCTTGAGACTAGCCGATCGCCCTGCGCGGACCTCGTCGCGGTTTCCTGTTTGCCCCTTCTGCCCCTGATCGCAGCCCAGGTTTTAACGTCGCGGAAACGGTGGCACCCGAGTTGTGCGGTTGGTCTGGCACGATCGGTGGGTGTTTCCCTCCAACTCGCCCGAGACCGACCGCGACCCGTGGGTGAACGACCCGCCCGGGGACGGCCCGGCGCCGCGTACCGGTCCGGACGTGAAGACCGAGGAGCGAGGTCGCTCCCGGGGCCCGCGACGCCTGCGCCGCGGCGGCTCGCCCCGACGTGCGGACGACGCGCTCGACGAGGATGAGGACGAGTACGAGGAACCACCGGTCGAGGTGCCCCGGCAGCTCTCCCTCGCCGTCGGCGGGTTCGCCGCGCTGCTCGGCATCGGCCTGATCGTCGGCGCGCAGACCTCCGGGCCTGGCGACCGGCTGCCCTTCGCCATCGTGGTGTTCCTCGTGCAGGTGCTGTTCGTGTCGGCCTGGACGGTGGTGACCCGGCCGCCGGCGTCCGCGGTGGTGGTCGGCGTCGGCGTGCTGGCCGCCGCCGTGGCCGACACCGTGGCCATCCGTACGGCCGAGCCCCGCCTCCTGCCGCTGTTCTCCGTCGCGGTCGGCGGGGTGCTCGTCGCGGTGCTCGGCCAGTTGGTCCGGCGGGTGGACCGGGTGCGGGTGACCGACTCGGTGCGGACCACCGCCGCCATCGTGCTCGGCCCGGTCGCCTTCGCCACGCTCATCGTGCTCACCCGGGTTCCCGCCGGCACCCAGGCGATCGCGGTCTGCCTCGCGGCGAGCGCGGTCGCGCTCACCGTCGCCCGGCTGACCGACGCCGTCGCGGCCTGGCCGCGACTCGCCCCCCAGGTGCCGCGCGGAGCCGCCGGGGTGGTCGGCGGCGCGATGGTGGGTACGCTCGTGAGCGCGCTGCTCGGCGGCTACCTGGTCACCCCGTTCACCCCGACCAGGGCCGCGATCATCGGCCTGGTCACGGCGGTCGTCGCCGTGCTGGCCGACCTTGCCGCCGGGTACGCCGAAGCCGGTCGCCTGATGGCGGGCGAACTGCCCGACGCGTGGTCGGCCCGGCACGTGCAGGGGCCGCTCGCCGGCTTCGCGATGGCCGCCCCGGCCGCGTACCTGATGTGCCGACTGGTGTTGTAGCCGGCCGCGACGGCGGGCGGTTGAGGAATCCGGACATCGGGTAACACCGGTGCGCCGCTGGGCGTACCGGCGGTTCGACCGGGATCGACGCGACAGGACAGGAGAAGGCGTGGAGCACGAGCAGACCTATGGACGGCGACCGCGGCGACGGGGGCGCAAGGTACTGATCGGCTTCGTCGTCCTGTTGCTCGTGCTCGTCGGGCTGCTCGTGGTCGCCGACCGGGTGGCGGCGAACGTGGCCGAACGCACCATCGCCGACGAGGTCCGCCAGCAGGTGGCCCAGCAGAACGCCCGGTCCTCCCCGCCCGAGGTCGAGCTGGGCGGGTTCCCCTTCCTCACCCAGGTGCTCGACGGCCGGTACGAACGGATCACCATCCGGCTGCGCGACGTGCAGGGCTCGGTGCAGGGTGACGCGGTCGCGTTGCCCAGCCTGGACGTGGACGCCCGCAACGTACGCGCGTCGCTGGAGACGCTGCGCACCGGCCAGGGCGAGGTCGTGGCCGAGACGGTCAACGGGACCGGCACGATCAGCTACCAGAGTCTTTCCGCGTTGCTCGACCGCGAGGGCCTGACCCTCGGAGAGCAGGACGGGAAGCTCGCGGTGACCGCCCCGCTGGACGTCCTCGGTCAGCGGCTCACCGTCACCGGCATCGCCGAGATCGTCGTCGGTGAGCAGGGGCAGATCGCGCTCCGCTTCGAGAACCTGGACGCCGAGGGGCTGCCCGACGTGCCGATCGCCCGCACTCTGCTGAACAACTTCGCCCGTAGCATCTCGGTCGACGTACCCCTGCCGGAGCTGCCGTTCCAGCTCACCGTCCGCGAGGTCGTGCCGAGGCCGGAGGGGCTGACGGTGACCGCCGACGCACGGGACGTACCGATCAACTCGGTTGGCTGACCTCGGCGCCCACGTCCCGGATGGTGGTCGGGCCGGTGGAGATTCGTGAGATCGCTGGTAGGCTCCCTGGTCATGGGGACGCTCCTCACCAAACGGCGCGCGGTCGACCTGTGCCGCGTGGCCACCTGCCTGTGTCGCCCCGTCATCTGACGGCGGGGCTGTTTCGGGCCGCCTAGCGGCCTTAGGCACTCGGGGTACGCGTACCTGATCCCGGTGCACCCCACCGGACGCCCGGCAGCGGCGCCGTCGCACGAACCCGTGATCCGTTCCTAGCTATGGGTCCCGCGCGTGGTGCGACTCCTTCGTCACAGCGATTTCCGCGCGCTGGCTCACCATCCATCCTCACCAGGGAGTGATCTGATGAGTCGCGACACCGCACTCGTCTCGGCCGAGTGGGCCGAGAAGAACCTCGACGCTTCGGGCGTCGTCTTCGTCGAAGTCGACGAGGACACCTCGGCCTACGACACCGGTCACATCGCCGGTGCGCTCAAGCTCGACTGGAAGAACGACCTGCAGGACCCGGTCCGCCGGGACTTCGTCAACAAGACCCAGTTCGAGGCGCTGCTCTCCGAGCGCGGCATCAGCAACAACGACACCGTCATCCTGTACGGCGGCAACAACAACTGGTTTGCCGCGTACGCGTACTGGTACTTCAAGCTCTACGGCCACGGCGACGTCAAGCTGCTCGACGGCGGTCGCAAGAAGTGGGAGCTGGACGGTCGTCCGCTGGTCCGCGACGAGGTGACCCGCTCGTCGACGCAGTACGTCGCGCAGGAGCCGGACAACAGCATCCGGGCCTTCCGGGACGAGGTCGTCGCCGCGATCGGCACCAAGAACCTGGTAGACGTGCGTAGCCCCGACGAGTTCGCCGGTCGCCTGCTCGCCCCCGCCCACCTGCCGCAGGAGCAGGCGCAGCGGGGTGGCCACATCCCCACCGCGATCAGCGTGCCGTGGTCGAAGGCGGCCAACGAGGACGGCACCTTCAAGTCCGACGACGAGCTGCGCAAGATCTACGGCGAGGCCGGGCTGGACGACGGCAAGGAGACCATCGCCTACTGCCGGATCGGCGAGCGCTCCTCGCACACCTGGTTCGTGCTCCAGGAACTGCTCGGCCACCGCAACGTGAAGAACTACGACGGATCCTGGACCGAGTACGGCTCGCTGGTCGGCGTGCCGGTGGCGCTCGGCGACGAGCCGGGGGAGGCCTGAGATGGCCGCACCCACCGCCGCCGGTTGCGCCGCACCGGACCAGGCCACGCCCTTGCCGGCCAGCATCGACCTGGAGAAGGAGACCGTCATCACCGGCGTCGTCCGCTCCGCCGAGGGTGACCCGGTGCCGGGCGCCTACGTCCGGCTGCTCGACTCGACCGGCGAGTTCACCGCCGAGGTGGTGACCTCTCCGGCCGGTCAGTTCCGGTTCTTCGCCGCCCCCGGCAACTGGACCCTGCGGGCGCTGTCCCGGCACGGCAACGGCGACACCGCCGTGACCGCCGGCCGGGGCGTCACCGAGGTGACCGTCACCGTCACCGACTGACCCACGCTCTGGTCGGCCTCGTGGCCCGCGTCCCCCGCATCGATGGGGGATCCGGGCCACGAGCCGTCTCCGCCCTTCCGCGAGCCGGGCCGGCGCGTCGACATGGAACGGCCGCCGGCATGATGCCGGCGGCCGTTCCGCGTCGGGTCGGGCTGGCAGTAAGTACGTCAGCCGATCTTGCGACGGGCCTTGGCACCCCACTTGGCGGCGGTCACCAGCAGGGCACCGAGCCCCAGCAGGATGCTGCCGAGCAGACCGACGGTGGCGGTGGAGGCGCCGGTCAGCGGGAGGTCCTGGTTCGCGGACATGTTGTCACCTCCCTCAGCCCTTCACGCCGACCGCCATGCGCGCCGGGGAGTCCCAGACGCACCGGTCGACCGTTGGCGCTCGGATTGCCTTCACCAGGGCGTGCACCAGGATCACCCGGTACAGCAGGTCGGCGAAGATGATCACGGGGAGGAACAGCGGTAGGTGGGGGTGCCGGAGACGCCACGCGGCGAGGCCGACCCAGAGGCTCTGCCCGGCCAGCATGAGTCCCAGCCCGGCCAGCAGCCCGGGACCGGCGGTGGCGAGCAGCCAGAGGGTTACCGGGCCGCCGGCCACATAGAGCACCCAGTGCAGCATCAGCAGCAGGTACGCGAAGTCGAAGCGGCTGGTGTGCCGACCCACCCGGTGCCCGATCACACCCTGGAAGGTGCCCCACATCCAGCGCAGGTTCTGCCGGTACCAGTCGGGCAGCGTGGTCGGATCCTGTAGGTGCGCCAGGGCACGCGGCGCGTACACGACCCGGCCGAGGTTGCGCCGGTGCGTCTCCAGCACCCAGTACGTGTCGTCGACGATGTAGGGCGGCTGCTGCGGCAGCACGGTGTCCAGCAGTTCGGTGCGGTACACCGAGTTCGAGCCGGAGATGCAGTTCATGACGTTGAAGTGGCTCTGGATCCGGCGGATCACCGCCTGGTACATCCAGTAGCTGTAGGCGCGCTTGGCCAGCCACGGGTTCCACCGCCGCTCCGACGGCCACCACGTGACGTTGTGGCCGACCGCGATGCCGACCTCCTCGGTCAACTCGGCCAGGGCAGCGGTGACGAAGTCCGGTGCGACCACCACGTCGTCGTCGAGGATGGCGACCGCCCGGTAGTGCGTGCCGAGACCGAACTCGACGTACCCGGCGTGCAGGGCGGCCGGCTTGCCGACGTTGCGGGCCAGGGACAGCACCCGGGCGCCGGCCGACTCGGCGAGGTGCGCGGTGCCGTCGGTCGAGGCGTCGGAGACCAGGAACACGTCGCTCCCGGTGGCGCGGGCCGCGCGTACCGTCTCGGCGATGGTGGCGGCGCCGTTGCGGCAGGCGATCAGGACCGCCACCTGGTCGGTCCTGACCGGGCCGTAGCGCGGTGGCCGGATCCCGTGGCGCGGCCGGTAGGCCACCTCGGGACGGACGAAGCCGTATCCGAACGACCCGACGATCAGCAGCAGTGCGAGGGCACTCACAGTGATGGTCGAGATCAGGAGGACTTCCAGCATGGCAGCCAATCCGCAGGCGGGAGGGGTTGTGAACGCCGCTCGCGTTGAGGCGTGCTGCTAACGCTAAGTGATGTTCCGGCGATCGCCAAGAGCGATGATCGTTTTCGTCCGTTCGGCCGACGACCGGATGACCCTCTGGCCGGTCGAGAACGCCGATGACCAGGCGAAACAGTCGGTCGGACGGACGCGCGACCGGGCTGGCGGGCCGTGTGTCGGCGGGATGGCCGTGCGGTGGGCGGGTGCGCACCATGTCGAGTGCGCGCCCTGTCGAGCTGACGGCGAGAACGGATCAGGCGTCACGGCGCCGCGCGTCGGTTCGTCCGGTCGCCCTCGGGTCTGGTCGGAAACGCGTACCGTTTTCCCCGCGCCTCTGCTCGCCGCCGCCTTCACTCGGCGGGTGGGCCGTGCCTGCTGCCTGTCTCCGGCTACCCGGGCCGGGCGGAGTAGGTCGGGTGGCGGGGGTCGACCGGGCGGAAGGTGCGAGGAGGTCCGCCGAGATCTCAATCTTGGACAGTTTCCGTTGGGCGCTAACGGAAACTGTCCAAGATCGGCGGTGACTCTCGATCGTGAGCCGCCTCGGTCAGTGGGGAAGTGGGCGTAGCGGGTGGCGGGAGCAGCCGCCGTCGTGGTCGGGCCGCAGCAGACAGCGTCGGCCGTAGGTCATCCGCCGGTCGCAGAAGACCTGATGTTGTACGTCCGGTGCGCCTTCCACGGAGATCGTCGTCTCGCCGAGGATCACGTCGGGCGGTGGTCCGAGGGAGCGGAGAAGTGCGCGGGTGAGCAGGTGCGCGGCGACCAGGTCGGTCGCGCGAAGCGTCAGGTGTACGACGAAGCGCGGTTCCTCGTCAGCGCCGGCATCCCGCACGTCGATCACCTCTCCTCGGCTCGGATGTCCCGCACGTCGATCACCTCTCCGCAGTTCGGCGACCCCCGCGCAGCGATCACCTCTCCGCGAGTCGTCGTCCTGCCGGAACCCGGGGTGGTGAATCGCTGCGCGGGGGAGTCGGGGTGGGCCGCCGTGCCCGGCCCACCCCGACCGGGGGATTGAGCCCTGCTCGTTGCCACGCGAGGAGCGCTCGTCAGCCAACTTATGCGCGTAAGGCGCATAAGTCAAGGTCGAGGGCGTCGGCTTGTCGAGGTGCAGGGAGGCGTGATCGAATCGAGAAGCCACGCGAGGAGCGCCATGCCTGCTGTACCGGATTACCTGAGAATCGCCAACGGGATCATGTCGGATGTCGAAAGCGGCAAGACCAAGCCGGGCGAGAAGCTACCGTCGATTGCCCAGCTCTGCGAGTTGCACGGCGTCGGCGCATCCACGATCCGCCAGGTCTTCATTCGGCTTGAGGCGCTCGAAGTGATCGATCGCCATCAGGGCAAGGGTGTCTTCGTGACCGATCCGGGCACCTGGCTTCGCAAGCCCTGAAAGGCGGCTTCGGCCTGCCCGGCACCGCACCGGCAAGGCAGCGGGCGGCGCTACCGCCACGCCCTCATCGTCGGATTCCTCACCCGCATCCGCGACTTGCGGGTCACAGCCACGGCCACGGCTAGAGGTTTGGGCGGACAGCGCGGCGATGGCCGCCGGTTCGTCACGAACCGGCGGCCACCACGGGTAGTGCGTCAGATACCGGTCGCTCTGGTGCAGTTCGACGCCGGATCAAGGGCGAAGTCGAGTGTGCCGACGATGCCCGCCTCGATCTGGTGGCGCTTCACCTGCGGCACCCAGCCGTCCTTGGCCACGATCACCTCGTACCGGCCCTTCGGCAGCCACCATGCGTGTCTGCCGTTGGCGCCGGAGGTCAGCGTCGTCCCGGTACCGGCCGAGATCAGGTTCACCCGGATGGTCGCCGCCACCGGCACTGTCACCCCACCGCAGGTGGTGCCGGTGACGATGCCCTGGATCTTGCCCCAGCTGGCCGGTGGCGAGACGTTCATCTCCACCGACACCGGTGCCACCGGGTACGGGGTGTTCGAGGCGACGGCCAGTTCGGCGTCGTACCGCCCCGGTTGCCGTAGCCCGGCCGCAGCGGTGGCGGTGAGCGTCACCGTCACCGTCCGGGACGCGCCAGGTGCCAGCGTGAAGGTGGTCGGGGAGGTGGACAGCCAGGGCACGTCCGCCTCGGCCGTACACTGCTCCAGATCACCGAGCCGCTCGCTGTCCGCCGAGCCCACGAAGGAGCTGGGCGATCCCCCGATCTTGTACGCGCCGCAGGCGGCGGCGCCGCGGTACCGGCTGAACTGGGCGTTGGGCAGGTCTCGCCAGGCCCCGGTGGTCGGGTCGTACGCGATGGTGCGGTTGCTGACCGCCGTCGAGCCGGCCGTCACGCCACCGGCCAGCACGAGCATCCCGCCGGCCGCCGTGTACTGCGAACCCCACAGCTCGGTCGGCATGTCAGGTAGCGGGCTCCACGTGTCGGCGGTCGGGTCGTACCGGTAGGCGTCGGTGTACTCGGTGCTGCCCGTACCTCCGGCGCAGTGGACCGTCTCGCCGATCCCGCCGCAGGCCAGCCAGGACACCGGGTGCGGGTACGCGGCCCGGGTGCCGAACGTGCCGGTCGCCGGGTCGAAGACCACCACCCGGTCGGAGTCCGTGCAGGTGGCGTCGGCGCAGCCGCCGACGAGGTACACCTTCCCGCCGACCACCGCCCCGCCGGCCGCCGCGGCCGGTGCCGGGTTGGTCGCCCCCGGCACGGTGCTCCAGGTGCCGGCGACCGGATCGAAGACGTCGACGGTGGTCACCGTGCGGTCGTCCGCGCCCCATCCGCCGATCACGTAGAGCTTGCCGTTGACCGCCGCCGCGACCGGCTTGGAGCGTGCCACCGGCAGGTCCGGCAGGGCGGTCCAGGCGTCGGCACCTGGGTCGTACGCCCAGGCCCGGCGCTCGGTGCCGGTGTCACCGCCACCACCGACCGAGTACACCTTGCCGTCCAGCCAGGCGGCGGCGTTGTCGTAGATCGCGGCCGGCAGCTTGGCGATCGGGCTCCACGCGTCGTCGGCCGCTGTACCGGCCTCGGGTGCCGCCCCGCCGTACGCGACACCGGCGCGGGCCTTGCTGATGCCCTTCACCTTCTGTTCCCGCAGCGGTGCGCCGGACTGGCGGAGCAGTTCGAACGTGCCCGTGCGTTCCAGCAGTTCGACGGCGGCGGGTGCGCTGCCGGTGTTGCGTACGGTCAGTTTGGTGGTCCGGGTGCTGTTGTAGGGCTGGTGCGACACGACCGACGCGGGGCTGACCGTGAGCCGCCCGGCGCCGAGGGCGAAGTCGGCCCGCTCGACCCGGTCGGCGTCGACCGTGACCTGCTTGGTGGTCGGCTGGTACGGGGGCCGGCTGGCGGTGAACGGGTGGGCGCCGGTCAGGCCGGAGAACAGCCAGTAGAAGCCGTCCGGCTCAGCGGCGTCCTCCGGGGTCGCCGCCGACACCGCCCGGTCCTCGGGCCGGTCGTCGCTGACCACCGTGACGCCGTTGACCGGTGCGCCCGTGTTGCGGTCGGTGGTGGTGCCGACCACCAGCCCGCCGGGCACCGGCGAGCACTCGCGGTTGACCACCTCCACGTCGTCCACCTGCCACCACCAGGCGAAGGTGCCCTTGAACCGGAAGCGGACCAGGGCCGAGGCGGCGTTCGCGGCCGGGGTCAGCGCCACCTCCTCGACGCGGGGGCCGCGCCGGCTGGTGGTCTGGTGCCAGACATTGGTCCAGCTGGCGCCGGCGTCGGTGGAGACGTCGATGTCGGCGGTGTCGCTGATCCCGACGGCCCGCCAGTCGCTGCGGAAGCGCAGCACCGGCGCGGCGGTGCCGGAGAGGTCCAGCGGTGGGGCGATCAGGTCGGTGTCCTGGGTGTTGCCGCTGCCCAGGGCGTCGCTGTCGACGATGGCGAAGCCGCCGGATCCGCCGGTGAGGTTGCCGCGTGCGCGGGTGTCGGTGAAGGCCCAGCCGCCGGAGGCGGTGCGGTTGTCGACCCGCCAGCCGGCTGGCACGCTGGTGCCGTCGAAGCTCTGGGTCAGCAGGGGCGTGCCGAATCGCCCGGTGTAGCCGGCGGCGGTGCAACCGGCCTCGACGGGGACGGCCACGTCGGCCGTGGTGGCCCCGCCGCCGACCGGCACCTCCCGGGTGACGGTGCGGTAGCCCGGGTAGCGTGCGCTGACGGCGAGCCGGTACGTGGTGTCGCCCGGCGCGGTGAACGAGTAGCGTCCGGTGACCGGGTCGGTGAAGACCGGCTCACCGGGCCGCCCGGCCACCTCGACCTTCGCGTACAGCGGCCAGCCGTGTCCGGAACCGTCGGTGACCTTTCCGCTGACCGTGACCGTCGGGGTCGCCGCCAGCGCGAAGTTCCGGGTGACGGCCTCGCCCTCGGCCACCGTCACGGTCGCCGACTGACCGGCGTATCCGTAGGCGCTCACGGTCAGGCGGCTCTCGCCGGCCGGCACGTTCAGCGCGTACCGACCGTCGGTGCCGGTGGTGGCGCTGCGGGTGCCGTCGGTCACCGTCGCCCCGGCGACCGGGTCATCGTCGGCCGCGTCGGTGACCACGCCGGTGACCCGGCCCACCGGGCCGCGCGGGGCGTCCCGCACCGCCGCGTACGCGTCCAGGCGTCCCTCGCCGAAGACGTTGTTGTCGGCCGGGGTGCCGCCGCAGGTGGTGGCGTCGACGTCGCGGGCGGTGCGGTCCAGCAGTTCCTCGGTGCCGGCGATGTCCCCCCGCAGGCTCGGTGCCGCCGACCAGATCAGCGCGACCGTGCCGGACACGTGCGGAGCCGCCATCGAGGTGCCGCTGGCCGAGGCGTACCCGCCGTTGCGGACGCTGGAGCGGACGTTGCTGCCGGGTGCGGCGATGTTCGGCTTGATCAGGTCGGTGCCGGAACCTCGCCCGGAGAAGCTGGCGATGGCATTGTTCACGTCGTACGCGCCGACCGCGTACGCGTTGGCGTTGTCGCCGGGCGAACCGGCGCTGCCGCAGGCCGGTCCGTCGTTGCCGGAGGAGAAGACCGGGAACATGCCGGCGGCCCGCCAGGCCGCGACGGTCTGCTGGTACCACGGGTCGTTCCCGTCGCCGCCCCAGGAGTTGTTGACGATGTCGGGGCGCAGGTCCGGTCGGGGGTTCTGCCCGGCGGCGTCGGTGGGCGCGAGCACCCACTGGCCGGCGGCGAGCAGAGCGGCGTCCGCGCAGGTGTTCGACGCGCAGCCCTTGGCGGCGATCCACCGGGCGCCCGGGGCCACGCCGATCTGGTTGCCGGCGCCGTCGTCGCCGACCATGGTGCCCATGGTGTGCGTGCCGTGGTCGTTGTTGTCGCAGGGTGCGGTGCCGGCGCAGACGCCGGTCGGGTCGAACCAGTTGTACGCGTGGTCGAAGCCGTCGCCGAGGTTGCCCCGGTAGGAGCCGACCAGGGCGGCGTGGTCGTACCGCACGCCGCTGTCGATGTTGGCGACCACGACGCCCTCGCCACGGTCGCCGAACTCGTCCCACACCTGGGGCGCGCCGATGTTGGTCAGTCCCCATTCGACGGCTGCGGTGCGGGCCCTGGCCTCGGTGGCGGTCGGCAGGACCAGCGGGTAACTGCGGCTGGGGGAGATCCGGGCCACCTCGGGCCGCCGGGCGATCTCGTCCAGCAGCGCCTTGTCGCCCTCGGCCCGGATCGCGTTGGCGATCCAGTACGTGGTGTGCGGCACCTTGCGTTCGTCCAGCATCGCCCGCAGGTCGCGTTGGGTACGGCTGGCCGTGTCGGTGAGCAGCCGGTGCACCTCACCCGCGCGACGGTCGTCGTCGCGCAGCCGGGCGGCGTCGGCCAGCGGGGCGGTCTCGCGCAGGTACACCAGGAACGTCGCGGTCGATGCGGTGTCGAGACGGTCGAGCAGCCCCTGGTCGACGGCGGCCCGGTGTGCCGTCGGCTGTGGGCCCGGTGCGGCGACGGCGGGCTGGGCGGTGACGGCGAGCACGGCGGCGGCCAGCAGCGTCACCGCCCGCCACCGTGGTGACCGTGCGGATGGTCGTGTGAACAAAGGTTCCTCCCCCACGTCGTCGGTCCCGATCCGTTCGGGCCCGGACATCCGCGCGCCGGGCTGCGACGTCGCGGTGCGGACGGGGCGTTGAGGGTGGCTGATGGTGAGCGCCCGCCCGCTGAGAGTCATGCTCTTGCTCCGGCAGTCAGTGATCAATGGACGGCGTCGGTCAGTACTCGGTCAGTGACGGGGCGGGATGCTGACCGTTAGTCTTCAGGCGGGGGCTCCATCGGTGACTGTCGTTGGCGATTGTTGGAAAGTCGCAGGTCAGTGCGGTGCTCTCGGGGGAGGCAACGTGTCCGGTGAGGAGATACCGATCCTGGTCTGCGTCAGCTCCGACGCCTCGGTCCGGCATCGGGTCATGCAACGGTTGGACGGAGTGGGGCCGGTGGTGATCTGTAGTGATCTGGCGCAGTTACGCGCGATGTTCCCGGCCCCGCTGGCCGAGGCCACCGCGCCGGTCGACGAGCCGTCGGGGCGGTCGACGAACTGGGGCGATCTCGTGGTGGACCGGGCTGGGCACCTGGTCACCTGGCGGGGTGCGCCGTTGGGCCTGACGCGTACCGAGCGGGAGTTGCTGGCCCGGCTGGTGAGCCCACCGCTCGCACTCTGGAGCTACGAGCGGCTGTTCGCCTCCGTGTGGGGCGGCGCGTACCTCGGTGACACGGCGATCCTGCACTCGGCGGTGAAGCGGTTGCGGCGCAAGCTGCGGGCGCTGCCCGGCGGCCCGCAGGTGCAGACGGTCCGTGGGGTCGGCTACCGGCTGAGCGCGCCGCCGGAGGCCGCCGACGGGCGTCCCGGCGAGGCGGTACACCACGCGTGACACCATGGCCCGGTGAGCGGCGCTGTCCAGACGGGGTTTCCCCCGCCCGCAGGTCCCCGGCCCCCGGCCCCCGAACCCCGGTGGCCGCGTTGGCTGATCGTGGCGACCGTGGCCTGGGCGGTGCTGCTCGCGGGTCTCACCTGGGTCTCGGCCCGGAAGGACCCGCCGACCGTCCGTGAGCAGCGCACGCTGGCCGAGGCCGGCCCGGTGGTGGACGCCGCCATCGGCGAACTGATCGCGGCGAGCTGGGGCGCGGTGCCCGCGCTGGTCGCCCCCGATGTCGACCGGGGCTGCCGGATCACCCCCTTCGCCGACGGCGCGGAGCTGGTCCGCGCCGTCGACCTGGCGGTGCCGGTGGGTGAGGAACGAGCCGCGCTCCAGGAGATCTCCGACCGGCTGCCGACGGCGTGGCGGGCCGGTGTCCGGGTCACCTCCGAGGGGCCCCGGTTGCGTGCCGACGCGGGCGATTTCGTCACCGTGCAGGGGCGGCCCGTCGCCGACGGCCGGATCCGGCTGACCGTGGACACCGGGTGCCGGCTGGTCGGCGACGACTACACCGCTCCCGGGGCGGACACCGCCGGTGCCGAGGCCGGTGCCGAGGCCGGTGCCCTGGCCGAGGCGCTACGCGCGCTCGGCAGCACGGGGATCGAGCCCGAGGTGGTGGTGGCGCCGTGCCCGGGCGGCGGGCTGGCCCGTACCGTCCGGTCGGCCGCCGGCGCGTTGACCGCGTCACCGCAGGCCACGCTCGCGCCGCTGGCGGGCGGCACGCCGGTGGTCGACACCGGCGAGGTGTACGCCTTCCGGCGCGACGGCGTCGCGGTCCTCGCCGACCTGGGCGCGGACGAGGTGGTGCTCTCCGCCACCACCGGCTGCGCCGGCTGACCGGCTCAGCCGGCCGCGTCGTTGCGGTTGCGGTTGCGGCTTCGGCCCAGCGCGTCCGCGTGCCCCCAGCGACCGGGGATGTCCAGCAACTCGACCCGTCCGATGCCCCGGGGCACGTGCGGGTCGATGATCAGGTGCTCGCCCTGCGGTTCGAGCCCGAGAATCACCCGCAGCAACATCAGTGGCGTCCCCGCCGACCAGGCCTGCGGGCTGCACGCGGTCGGATACTGCACCGGGTACTCGGTGAGGTCGCGTTCGTAACCGGCGAACGCCTCCGGCAGCCGGCCGTCGAAGTAGCGCGACGCCGCCAGGATCGATTCGCAGATCTGCCCGGCCTGCTCGCGGAAGCCGTACCTCCACAACCCCCAGGCGATGATCGAGTTGTCGAACGGCCAGACCGTGCCGACGTGGTAGCCGATCGGGTTGTATCGCCCCTGGTCGTCGGCGAGGGTGCGGACGCCCCAGCCGGAGAAGAGGCGCGGCCCCAGGAGGTGATCGGCGATCCGCCGGGCCCTCGACTCGTCGACGATGCCGCTCCAGAGCAGGTGCCCGATGTTGGAGGAGAGCGCGTCGACCGGGGTGCCGTCGGCGTCCAGGGCCAGCGCGTAGTACTCCTTCTCGGGCAGCCAGAAGTCCCGGTTGAACCGTTCCTTCAGCTCGGCGGCCTCCCGTTCCAGCCGGTCGGCGTACTCCGGGTCGTTCCAGAACAGCCGCGCCATCCGGGCGCCGCGCAGCTTGGCGTCGTACGCATAGCCCTGCTGTTCGCAGGTGGCCCGGGGGAAGCTCGGTAGCCGGCTGTCGGCGTAGGAGATCGCGTCCCAGGAGTCCTTCCAGCACTGGTTCTCCAGGCCGGTCTTCGGGTTGCGGGTCTGATACCAGAGGTAGCCGGTGCCGAGCAGGTCGCCGTAGGTGTCGATCCAGTCCAGTGCGCCCCGGACGGACAGCTCCAGCCGTTTGACCAGCGCTTCGTCGCCGGTCCACCGCTCGTACTCGTCCAGCAGGATCACGAACAGCGGGGTGGAGTCGGCGGCGCCGTAGTAGGGCGAGTGCGGCTGCTCCTCGAAGCCGGCGGTCTCGCCGTAGCGCAGCTCGTGCAGGATCTTGCCGGGCTCCTCGTCGCGGAAGTCGTCCAGCCGGTGGCCCTGGAGACCGGCAAGCATGGTCAACGTGGGCGGGATCAGCTCCGGCTGGAACGGCAGGACCTGGAGCGAGGTGATGATGCTGTCCCGGCCGAACAAAGTCATGAACCAGGGCAGCCCGGTGGCCAACAGGCGGACGCCGAGCGCGATCGACTCGTACCGGAGCGCGGCCAGGTCGTCGAGACTGCGCCGGTACGCCCTGGACAACGGCTGATGGTCGCAGCTCAGCTTCGGTGCCTTGGCGATGAACTCGGCGTGTTCGGCCTGGATGACGGCGGTCGTCCGGTTGCCGGAGAAGGGGAGCCGGTTGCGGACGTCCTCGCCACGGGCGCCGTAGATCATGGTGGAGACGGTCAGCCGGGTGGTCCACTCGCCGTGTGGTCCGATCTGGATCGAGAAGGTCATCCCGCTCGGGTCGACCTGCGCCGAGGTGTTGCTGCTGATCACCGTCTCCCGATGGAACGCCTCCCGGCGGTAGTCCAGCCGCAGCGTGTTCTCGCCGGGGATGGCGGTGTGCTGCCCTCGCTTGCGCTGGGTGTCCTTGATCTCGAACAGGTCCGCGAAGTCGGCGTCCATCTCCATCCGGACGGTGAACGTCATCGGCTGCCCGGAGTGGTTGAGCACGGTCAGCTCCTCCTCGACGCTGCCGCTGATGGCCCGGCTGCGGATCACCGAGACCTTGGCGTCCAGGAAGTGGGTGGGCTCGCCCGGCACCAGGAAGTAGCGGGTCCGGTGCGACTCCGAATCGTCCATCGACAGCGCGTGCAGCCGCTCGCCGTCGAGCAGCAGCAGCCAGGTGGAGAGGAACCGGGTGTCGAAGGAGAACAGGCCGGTGGGAAAGTCGAGCGCCGGCTCGATGTTGCCGTGCCGGTCGCTGACCAGGAAGGTGTTGCCGTCCAGGATGCTGATGAGTTCCTTCACCGGATCCGCCTGACGTGCTCGCGGGCCACCTCGCGGGGGTCCCGGGTTCCCGGGGGCGGTGGGAAGAAGCGCCGGAAGGCGAGGAACAGGACCACGTCCCCGGTGTACGTGCTCTCGTTGCGGAACACTGCGGAGATGCTCTGAGTCTGGCCGGTGACCAGCCGGTCGAACAGGTTTACGCCGCAGTACCAGACGGCGTCGGCGGGATCCGGGCCCTGACCCACCTCGGCCGCGCCCGGCCGCATCCGGACCAGCCAGTGCTCGGTGTGACCGCCGCCGGAGAGGTCGATCCGGAGCGTGCCTGTCACCGGGGCGCGGAGGACTTCCGGGGCCCGGGCCGGCAACGCCGCGAAGAACTGCTCGGTCGCCTCGGTCACATCCGAATCGTAGGCATTAGCCCGAGTTGTCGTGCCCGTTCCGCCACGCTGCCCGAGGACTTCAGTACACGAGCGCCTGTGCGCCCTCGGCCATTGTCTCCTCCACGAAGACGGCGGCACCCGCGATCCGGACCCCGGGGATCACGTCGTCCGTGCCGATGTCGCGCCGGGCGGCGCACTGGGTGCAGGCGGTCACCGTGCCGGTGGCCAGGATCACGTGCAGCAGCTCGGCCAGTGGCGCCGAGTGCGGCAGCTCGAAGTTCTGTGCCCGACCGGGCAATGCGAACCAGGTCGACTCACCGGTGAGCCAGAGCGAGACGTGTACCCCGGCCGCCGCTGCGGTGGCGGCCACGGTGAACGCCTGCGCGCAACGCTCCGGCGCATCGGCGCCAGCGGTGGCCTTGACGACGAGAGTGCGGGCCATGCCGCCCAGCATAAGATGACCCGGATGGTCACCGAGATCGGGTTCGTCAGCCTGCTGGTCGCCGGCCTGGGCGCGCTCGCCGGTGGTCTTGTCTATGTGGCGGTCCTCATAGCGAGAGGGAAGCAGTGAGCGCGAGGAGTGAGCCGGTTCTGCGAGCCCCGCAGTCGCGAACGAAGAAGGTGCAGTGAGCGCGAGGAGTGAGCCGGTTTTGCGAGCCCCGCAGTCGCGAACGAAAGAGGCACAGTGAGCGCGAGCGCGTCGGACGACAATCCGCTGGCACCGCCACCGTGGCTGAACGCGCCGCCGGTCGAGCCGTACCCCTTCGAGGAGAGTCACGACCTGCGGGTCGGCCCGAAGCTGCACCCGAGTCTGGACGGGCTGCTGCCGTACGTCGGCGTCTGGCGGGGACGCGGTCGGGGTGGTTTCCCCACCATCGAGGACTTCGACTTCGCCCAGGAGATCCGGATCAGCCACGACGGCCGGCCGTTCCTGCACTACGAGTCGCGGGCCTGGATCCTCGACGAGCAGAGCCGGCCGGTGCGTCCGGCCGGTCGGGAGGTGGGCTGGTGGCGTCCGGTGCTCGACGGTGACCGGGTCACCGACGAGTTGGAGGCGCTGCTGACCGTCCCGACCGGGGTGATGGAGCTGCACGTCGGGCGACGCAAGGGCACGCAGATCGAGTTCGTCACCGACGCGGTGGTGCGGACGGCCACCGCCAAGGAGGTGACGGCCGGGCACCGGCTCTTCGGCATCGTCGAGGGGGCACTGCTGTACGCGCAGGACATGGCCGCGGTCGGTCAACCGCTCACGCCGCACCTGTCGGCACGACTGATCCGGGTGGCCGGCTGAGTCGTCCGGCGTTCAGTCAGCCTTCAGGGCAGCGGGAAACCGAGCAGTTCCTGCACCGCCCCGGTACGCGCACTGACCGGCAGCGGCGCGCCGTCGAGGCTGCGTACCACCACCGCACCGCGTACGGACGAGGCGAGCCAGACACCGTCGGCGGCCCGCAGCCCGGCCGGGGTGACCATGCGTTCGTCGGCCGCGCAGCCCACCTCGGCGGCGTGTGCCAGCAGCCACGCGACCGTGGTGCCGGGCAGGATGCCGGTGCGGCGGGCCGGCACCGTGCACAGGGTGTCCCCGTCCAGCCAGACCACGTTGGCGGTCGGGCCCTCCAGCACGTACCCGTCGGAGGAGACCCACAGCACGTCGTCGACGCCCGCCCGGGCCGCCCAGCGGCGGGCTGCGGTGCTCGCCCCGTACGAGGTCGACTTCATGCCGGTGGGGAGCCAGTCGAGGTCGGGGCGGGCCTGCGCGGGTACGCCCAGCGCGAGGGTGGCGACCCGTACCCCGTCGCGGCGGGCCTGCCGGGCCGCCGCCGGCACCTCGGCGAGGGTGGCGTACACGGTCGGTTCTCCGCCGCCCTCGGGGCCGCGTGTGCAGACCAGCCGGAGTGCGCCCTCCACCTCGGCGGGCCAGCCGGCGGCGACGTCGTCGAGCAACTCCACCAGGTCGGCGTCGGGGGGCAGGGGCAGCTCGACGGCGACCGCGCCGGCCCGCAGCCGGGCCAGGTGCTCCAGCCGCAGCCACGGCCGACCGTCGCGCAGGTGCATGGTCTCGAACAGCCCGTCGCCGTGCAGGACGCCGAGGTCGTCGCCGCGCAGCAGCGGCTCGCCGAGCGGTCGCAGGCCCTGGCCCAGTACGCCGATCCGCGACGCCACCATGGGGGCCGAGCATAGTGCCCGACGCCCGCGCCGGGAGGTTCGCGCACCAGCGAACTATGATCGGAGAGTGTCCGAATCCTCCCTGGCGGAACTGCTCCGCGCCCGTGGGCTGCGGCTGGAGCGGCTCGGCCTGGTCACCCACACCCACCTCTCGCACGGTTCGCCGACCGATCACGCCGCCGGTGAGGACCAGCACGTCCACCTGGTCTGCCGGGAGTGCGGCGCGATCGACGAGATGGCATCCGAGCTGCTGCGCCCGCTGGCCGACCAGTCGGCGGCCGAGCGGGGCTTCCGGGTCGACATCGGCCACGTCTCCTTCTTCGGGTTGTGCGAGCGGTGCGGAGACGGAAACGGGGGCCAGAAATGATCGACATCGCGGGTGCGGTGGCTGTCGAGAGCATCGACGAGGCCAGCCGGGATCAGCCGGACCCGGCCCACGCGGCGGCCGGCGTACGGTCGGTGGCCGCGCACTACGGCGACCCGATGCGCGAGCAACGCCTGCTGGACACCGAGGTCGGTCTGGTGGACCGCTCGCACCGGGCTGTCGTCGCGGTGCCGGGCGCGGAGCGGATCTCCTGGCTGCACACCCTGACCACCCAGCACCTGGCCGAGCTGGGGCCCTGGCAGGGCACCGAGCTGCTGGTGCTCTCGCCGCACGGGCACGTCGAGCAGCACGCCATGGTGACCGAGGACGGTGACACCACCTGGCTGGACACCGAGCCCGGCGCCACCGAGGGCCTGTTGGGCTACCTGGAGAAGATGCGCTTCTTTAGCCAGGTCGAGCCCCGCGACGCCACCGCCGAGTACGCGCTGCTGTCGCTGGTCGGGCCGAAGACGCCCGACGCGGTGGCCCTGCTGGGCGTGCCGCCGCTCGCCGGGCCCGAGGTGATCGGCGTACCGGGTGCCAAGTTCCGTGCCGGTGAGCTGCCCGCCCGCCCGACCGCCCGGTACGACGTCAAGCCGCTGCCCGACGGCGGCTGGGCCCGGCGCGGGCCGTTGGGCGTGGACCTGCTGGTGCCCCGGCCCGCGATGGACGAGCTGGTGACCCGGCTGCGCGACGGCGGGGTGCCGCCCGCCGGCCTGTGGGCGTACGAGGCGGTGCGGGTGGCCGCCCGCCGGGCCCGGGTCGGCGTCGACACCGACCACCGGACCATCCCCGCCGAGGTGGATCTGATCGCCCCCGCCGTGCACCTCGACAAGGGCTGCTACCGGGGGCAGGAGACGGTCGCCCGGGTGCACAACATGGGTCGTCCGCCGCGGCGCCTGGTCCTGCTGCACCTGGACGGGGTGACCACCGACCAACTTCCGGCCGCCGGTACCCCGGTCACGTCGGGCGACCGGACGGTCGGCTTCGTCGGCACCGCCGTGCACCACCACGAGCAGGGCCAGATCGCGCTGGCCGTGGTGAAGCGCTCGGTCTCCGACGACACGACACTGCGGGTCGGCGAGAGCACCGCCGCCATCGACCCACAGTGATGTAAGGAAGGGCCCCCTACTAACGCCTGCGGTAGAGGAAGGGACCCCTGCTAACACCGACGGACCCCTGCTGACACCCGGACCCGGGCCGGGGGTTCTAGGATCGCCGGCATGACAACAGCGACGTTGATCACGGTTGCCCCCACCGGCGCGGAGTCGGCCAAGACGGAGGTGCCGGCGCTGCCGGTGACCCTGGACGAGCTGCTGCTCACCGCCAAGGAGTGCGAGGCGCTGGGTGCCTCCGTGATCCACGTCCACATCCGCGACGGCGAGGCACGCCCGACCCTGGACCAGGGGCGGCTGCGGGAGACCGTGGCGGCGCTGCGGGAGAGCACCGACCTGATCGTGCAGCTCTCCACCGGCGGGACGGTCACCGATCCGGAGGCCGACCGGCTGGCCGTGCTGGAGGCGGGACCGGACATGGCCTCGTGCGCCATGGGCACGGTCAACTTCGGCGACGACGTCTTCCTCAACCGCTGGGAGTTCATCGTCGACCTGCACACCCGGATGCAGGAGCGCGGGGTCGTGCCCGAGTACGAGATCTTCGACCTCGGCCACCTGACCGCGTTGCAGCGGCTGCTCGGCCGGTACGGGCTGCCGCACGGCGGGCACGTGCACGTCGACTTCGTGATGGGTGTGCCGGGCGGCATGCCGGGCACCACGGCGGCCCTGGTCGCGGCCCAGCAGATGCTGCGGGACCTGCCGGAGGGGACCACGTTCTCGGCGACCGGTGTCGGCCGCACCACGATCCCGGTGCTGCTCGCCTCGCTGTCGACCGGTGGCCACCTGCGGGTCGGCATGGAGGACACGATCACGTACGCCAAGGGGCGCCCGGTGGAGTCCAACATGCAGCTGGTCGCCCGCGCGGTCGGGTTCGCCCAGCTCGCACAGCGTCCGCCGATGACCACCGCCGACGCGCGCGAGCTGCTCGGAATGTAAGGGGATAACTCCCCGCCGTTGCTGTACACCCCGGAGGTGGCGTCCCTGTTCACCCCGGTGCCGACCTGCCCCGCACCGTCGGTACCGTCCACGTTGTGGGAGAGACGTACGAGGGCGGCGCGGCCCTCGCCGAGGTGGTCCGGTCCGGCTTCGTGGAGGGCGTACACCGGGGTTCGGTGGTGGTGCTCGACGCCGGCGGTGCGGTGGTCGCCGCCGCGGGCGACGTGACCTCGCCGGTCTTCCCGCGTTCGGCGAACAAGCCGATGCAGACGGTCGGGATGATCGGTGCCGGGCTGCCGCTGACCGAGCCAGCCGACCTGGCCCTGGTGTCGGCCAGCCACGCGGGGGAGGAGTTCCACCTGGCCCGGGTGGCGGGGCTGCTCGCCACCGCCGGTCTCGACGAGGACGCGCTGCACTGTCCGCCGGAACTGCCGGTCGGTGAGCAGGCCCGCGAGGCGGCGCTGCGGGCCGGCGGAGGTCCCACCCGCCTCCAGATGAACTGTTCCGGCAAGCACGCCGGGATGTTGCTGACCTGCCGGGCCGCCGGTTGGCCGGTGGACGGGTACTGGCGTCCCGAGCACCCGCTCCAGCAGCGGCTGCGGGACGCGGTTGAGGAGTTGACCGGTACGCGGGCCGTGGCGGTCGGTGTGGACGGGTGCGGCGCGCCGGTGCTGTCGACGTCGCTGACCGGGCTGGCCGGGGCGTACCTGCGGCTGGTCACGGCGGAGGAGGGCACGGCCGTGCGCGCGGTGGCCGACGCGATGCGCGGGCACCCGGAGATCGTCGGCGGCACCGAGGCCGACGACACCCGGCTGATGCGTGGCGTACCGGGGCTGCTGGCGAAGGTGGGCGCGGAGGGTGTGATCGCGACGGCACTGCCCGGCATCGGCGCGGTGGCGTTGAAGATCGACGACGGCGCCGGTCGTCCCCGGATGCCGGTGCTGGTCTCCGCGCTGCGCCGGCTCGGCGTCGACGCGCCGGTGCTGGCGGAGTTCGCCGAGGTGCCTCTCTTCGGTGGCGGCCTGCCGGTCGGTGCCGTCCGTCCGCTCTGGTGACGCCTCGGCGGCCGCCGGCAGCCGCCGTCGCCCGCCGGCGGGTGACAGGTTAGGAAGGGTCCCCTGCTCTACCGCAGGCGTTAGCAGGGGACCCTTCCTAACACTGGGTCCCTAAGTACGACCGGTCGCGCGTGGGCGCAAACCCGGACGTGGAGACCTTGCTAACTCGGGCTAGCGTTTTGCTTGCAACGGCTAGCAGGGCCGGTTAGCGTGGAGACATGGCCACTTCCAAGGACCTTCCCGATGTCGGCGGGTTCATTCGTGACCTGCGGCGGAACGCGAAGATCTCGCTGCGGCAGCTCGCCGAGCAGGCCGGGGTGAGCAACCCCTACCTGAGCCAGATAGAGCGGGGCCTGCGTCGCCCCAGCGCCGAGGTGCTCCAGCAGCTCGCCAGCGCGCTACGGGTCTCCACCCCGGCGATGTACCTGCGCGCCGGGCTCCTCGACGACAAGGAGGGCCAGGGCGTGCTGGCGGCCATCGCGGTCGACCCGGACCTGACCATGGCCCAGAAGCAGTCCCTGACCCAGATCTACGAGACGTTCCGCCGGGAGAACGCCCGGCTCGCCGACGCGACCGCGGCAGCGGACGCCGCGCGGGAGGGCACCACCGGCACCGACATGGCCGGCGGGACGAACGCCGCGAACGACGTTCCCGATCTCACCTCGCCCGACGTGGCGAACCTGGCCGCCACCGGCCCCACCACCGCCGAGGGGTCGCCGACCGAGGCCGTACTGGAATCGGTCGCCGTGACCGAGGCCGGTCCGGCCCCCGCGCCGACCCGCACCCCAGCCAGGAAGACCGCCCGCACGGTGGTCCGCAAGGCCGCCGCCGCGGCCCAGGAGGAGAAGTCATGACCCAGCCGAAGACCGACCGCATTCCCGCCCCGATCTACGCTGCCGCCGGCGCCGGTGACCTCGCACTGCAGCAGTTGCGGCGACTGCCGACCGTGGTCGGTGAGCTGCGTGACCGGGTCGCCGCCGACGGTGGCCGGGTGGTGAGCGACCTCGGTGGCAAGGCCGTCGTCGCCGGGTTCGAGCTGCGCCAGAAGGCCAACGAGGCGCTGCGCAACGCCAACCAGACCGCCGGGTCGCTGCGGCAGAAGGCCACTCCGGTCGCCGACCTCAACCGGCTGCGTGAGGTGGCGGACCCGGCGAAGCTGCGCGAGGCCGCCGACGTGAACAAGCTGCGGGAGGCCGCCGACCTGGACCGGCTGCGCGAGCTGGCGACCCGCAACGCCGCCGTGGTCGTCGCCGGCGCCCACGCCGCCCAGGAGCGGGCGTTGGCCGCGTACGGTGCGCTCGTCGCGCATGGTGAGCGGGTCGTCGGTGCGGGCGTGGTGGATGCCGCCGAGACGGTGAACGCCGACATCGATGCCACCGACGCCACAATGGAGCCCGCCGCGATCGCGCCGGACGCCGAGCCGGCGCAGCAGCGCAAGCAGGCCGAGGCGCCCAGTCCGGCCGAGGTCGCCGAGATCGTGGAGGCCAAGCCGGCCGCCGCCAAGAAGGCCACCCGGGCAAAGGCGGGCACCCGGCAACCGGCCGCCGCCAAGCGGACCACGCCGTCGGCGAAACTGCCCCGGGCCACGAAGCGGACCCGTCCCGAGGCCGAGTGACCACGACAGACGTACCTCGATTGCGGCGACCCCGGTCACCGTCCTGTCGGACGGATCCGGGGTCGCCAGCATAAGCTTGCCGTCATGGCCAACGCCGCGCCGATCTTCGTCTTCGACGTCCGCTCCGTGATCGAACTGATCCTGTTCGTCTTCGCGCTGGTCGTGCAGGGGGTGGCCCTCGTGCACGCCATCACCCAGCGCTCCGACGCCTTCCCCGCCATCGGCACCCTGCCCAAGGGCGGATGGATCGCGATCCTGGCGGTCACGACCCTGCTGACCCTGCTGACCCGCAGCACGCTGAGCATCTTCGGGCTGATCGGTGTCGCCGCCGCCCTCATCTATCTGCTCGACGTGCGCGTCGGCCTGCGTGAACTGGGCGACGGTAGAGGATCCTGGTGAGGGCCTTCCGCTGGCCACCACCACCGAACGGCGGACCCCGCACCTGCGGGCCGGGGCCGGGTGCCCCGCGTACCGGTCGTCCGCCGCTGCCCGAGCCGGAGACCGAGCTGGTCGACACCCCGCACGGCGTACGCCTGGAACGGCTGGTCACCGGCGTCGGTGACCCGGTCACGGTGTTCGCGCACGGGTTCGGCAACGGCATCGCCACCACCCGCCCGTTCGGCAGCGGAGTGCACGGACGCAAGGTCTTCTTCCAGTTCCGTGGCCATGGTCGCTCGGACGCGCCGGACGGCCCGTGGAGCTACCTCGACCTCGCCCGGGACCTGCGCGCTGTCGCGGATCTCGGTGGTGCGACCCGTGCCTTCGGGGTCAGTCTCGGCGCGGGCGCGCTGTGCCGCCTGCTCGTGGAGAGCCCGGACCGATTCGACCGGCTGGTCTTCTTCCTGCCCGCCGCGCTGGACCGGCCCCGGTGCCCGGCGGCCGGTGCCCGGCTGACCGAGTTGCTGGCGGCGGTGGAGGTCGGGGACGCGTCCGCAGTGGCCGAGGTGGTCTCGGCCGAGCTGCCGCCGGCTGTCCGCAACACCCCGGCTGGCTGGGCGTACCTGCGACAGCGGCTGGACCACCTGCTCCGCGACGGACTTGCCGCCGGCCTGGCCGATCTGCCGGGTCAGGTGCCGGTGCCGGACGCCCGGGCGTTGGCGGCGGTGACCGCACCGGCGCTGGTGATCGCCGCAGAGGGCGACGACCTGCACCCGGTGGAGGTGGCCGAGCAGCTCACCGCCGTGCTGCCGGGGGCCATCCTGCACCGGTACGCCCGTCCCGGCGTGCTGTGGACGGAACGCGCCGACCTGCGCGGTCGGATCTCCGAGTTCCTGAACGGGTAGCTCCGGGTGGTGGTGGACTTCCGTCGCCGCCGCAGCTCTCTCGGGCGTCGGCGCCGTGGGCCGGACCGTAAGGTGTCCGCTGTTCAAGCGGGGTTCTTCACCCGATCGTCGCGACAGATTACAAGATCATCTCATCTTTCGCGGTGATTTCTGCTGTACGGTCTCTGAGTGAGAACCGAGCGTCACTGGTGGAACGGCGACCGCACCGTGCGTGGCCGTCGCGACGTGTTCATCCGCACCGACGGCGAGTCGTGGGAGGTCGAGGCCCGGGCCGGCGGCGGTGCCGGCGGGTCGAAGATCATTCCGTGTCCGGGCCTACGGTCGGCGGAGATCCTGGCCGGAGCGTGGATGGACGGCCAGCGCAAGTGGCAGGACGTCGCAACCTGAACAGATCGTGCTCCCGCACGTGGGCGGGCGGCAGGGGGTAGACTGACCTTGCGGCCCTGTCCTGGCGGGCCGGTTCGATGTCCCAGGCCACGCGCTGCGGCCGGTAAGCGGTCAGCGCCGGGCGGGATCTTTCTTCGACGTTCGGAGCATTCATGGCGGCCCGCCGCCCACAGCAGCAGAACACCTCCTCGACCACTCCCACCTTTGCCGACCTCGGCGTGCCCGAGACGCTCACCCGCGTCCTCGCCACGACCGGGGTGGCCCGGCCGTTCCCGATCCAGACGGCGACCCTGCCCGACGCGATCGCCGGGCGCGACGTGCTCGGTCGTGGCCGCACCGGTTCGGGCAAGACCTACGCCTTCGTGCTGGCGGTGCTGACCCGGCTGGCCGCCACCCCCGCCCCCCGGCGGGCCGGGCGTCCCCGGGCGCTGATCCTCGCGCCCACCCGTGAGCTGGCTTCCCAGATCGACAGCGTGATGGCGCCGCTGGCGCGGGCTCTGTCGCTGCGCACGATGACCGTCTTCGGCGGCGTGGCCGCCAACCCGCAGATCAAGGGCCTGCGTGCCGGGGTCGACGTGGTGGTGGCCTGCCCGGGCCGGCTCGCCGACCACGTCGACGCGGGCCACGCGCACCTGGACGCGGTCGAGATCACCGTGCTCGACGAGGCCGACCACATGGCCGACCTCGGCTTCCTGCCCACCGTACGGCGGTTGCTGGACCAGACCCCGCGGGGCGGTCAGCGCCTGCTCTTCTCCGCCACCCTGGACGCCGGTGTCGACGTGCTCGTCCGCCGGTTCCTCACCGACCCGGTCACGCACAGTGTCGACTCGACGCTGTCCCCGGTCACCGCGATGACGCACCACGTGCTGCACGTGCTCGCCGACGACCGGTTCGCCGTGCTGGTCGACCTGGTCGCCACACCGGGCCGCAGCGTGGTGTTCACCCGCACCAAGCGGGGAGCCAAGACGCTTACCCGTCGGCTGGTCGCCGCCGGTGTGAAGACCGTGGAGCTGCACGGCAACCTGGCCCAGGGCGCGCGGGCCCGGAATCTCCAGGCGTTCTCCGACGGCGAGGTGCAGACACTCGTCGCCACCGACATCGCCGCCCGGGGCATCCACATCGACGACGTGGCCCTCGTGGTGCACGCCGACCCACCTGCCGAGCACAAGGCGTACCTGCACCGGTCGGGGCGTACCGCCCGGGCCGGCGCGGCCGGCACGGTCGTCACCCTGATGACCGACCAGCAGGCGTCCGAGGTGCGGGAGCTGACCCGCAAGGCAGGTATCCGGGTGACCACCACCCGGCTGCGTCCTGGTGACGCGTTGCTGCGCGAGATCGCTCCGGGGGAGCGGACGCTCGTCGCCCGACCGGTGACGGAGTCGGTCGAGCCGGCACGCGAGCCACGGTCGAACCGGGGCGGCCGTCGCGGCGGCAGGTCGGCCGGCTCGTCCCGGGCCGGCTCGTCCCGGGCCGGTTCGGTCCAGGCCGGTTCGGTCCAGGCCGGTTCGTCCCGCACCAATGCGGCGCAGCCCGGCGCCGGGCGGTCCCGTGGCGCACAGGGCGGCACGGCACGATCCCAGGGGGCGCAGGTCGGTTCGTCGCGGTCCCAGGCGGCGCAGGCCGGTTCGGCCCGCTCCCAAGGGGCGCAGACGGGCGCAGGGCGGCAGGGTACGCGGTCGCAGGCGGCCCGATCCGGCTCGGCACCGACCGGCGGGGCGCGGACCGGAGCGGCGGCCTTCTCCGCCCGGGCGCGGCCGGGTGGACGTCGTCGCCAAAGCTGACGTCGGCTGTCAGGTACTCCTGGCAACGTGACCGTCATGACGACATCGTTGACAGGAAAGGTGGCGCTGGTCGCCGGGGCCACCCGGGGTGCCGGCCGGCAGATCGCGGTGCAACTCGGCGCGGCCGGTGCCACCGTGTACGCCACCGGCCGCAGCAGCCGGGCGGAGCGCTCCGAGCTGAACCGGCCGGAGACCATCGAGGAGACCGCCGAGCTGGTGACCGCCGCCGGCGGCACCGGGATCGCGGTCCGGGCCGATCATCTCGTACCGGCCGAGGTGCGCGCCCTGGTCGAGCGGATCGACGCCGAGCAGGGCCAGCTCGACGTGCTGGTCAACGACGTGTGGGGTGCCGATCCGCTGATCACCTGGGAGAAGCCGGTCTGGGAACAGCCCCTCGACGCCGGCTTCCGGACGCTGCGGCTGGCGGTCGAAACCCACGTGATCACCAGCCACTTTGCGTTGCCGCTGCTGACCCGCCGTCCGGGTGGGTTGGTCGTGGAGATCGGTGACGGCACGAAGGCGTACAACGACGACAACTACCGGTTGTCGGTCTTCTACGACCTGGCCAAGACCTCGGTCAACCGGCTCGCCTTCATCTGGGCGCACGAGCTGAAGGCGTACGGGGGCACGGCCGTCGCACTGAGCCCGGGGTGGCTGCGGTCGGAGGCGATGCTGGAGCACTTCGGCGTCACCGAGGCGAACTGGCGCGACGGCGCCGCCAAGGACCCGCACTTCCTCATCTCCGAGACACCGGCCTTCGTCGGCCGGGCGGTCGCCGCACTCGCCACCGACTCCGACCGACACCGCTGGACCGGCCAATCAGTCTCCGCGGGCGAACTGTCCAAGGTGTACGGCTTCACCGACGTCGACGGCAGCCAGCCGGACGCCTTCCGCTACATCAGCGAGGTGGTCGACGCGGGTCACCCCGCCGACGTCACCGGCTACCGCTGACCGTCGGCCGCCGGCCGGCCGTCCTGGCCGGTCGGCGGCGTACGATCGGTGACGTAGAGGGCGGCCGTCCGGGCCGCCGCCTCGGCCAGCCGGGCCCGCAACTCGGGCGGGTCGCACACCTCCGCCTCCGGCCCGAGCCCGAGCAGTTGGGCGTACGCCACGTCGACGGACTCGATGGGCAGCCGGATCGTCGACCAGCCCTGCCCGTCGGGCCCGCTCGCGGCGGCGACCGCCTCGTCGTACCCGAACGGGGCGTCGACCAGGTGCCGGAGCACGCGCAGGCCGACCGGGCTCAGCCGGAGCGTCACCTCGGCCCGCAGCATGCTCCGCAGGAACGACGCGGCCTCGTGCTGCCAGTGCGCTGCCAGGTCGAAGTCCGGTTCCCGGTCGAAGGTCTCCTCGTGCGGCTCGACGGCGGTGACCCGGTCCACCCGGTAGGTGCGCACGTCCTCGCCGACCCGGCCGACGAGATACCACGTCCCGTTCTTGAGCACGAGACCGTACGGACAGATCCGGCGGGTCACCTCGCGCTCCCCGCGCTGGTAGCGCAGCGTCACCACCCGGTCCCGCCAGACCGCGCCGGCCAGCTCGGTCAGCCACGTCGGCGGGGCGGTCCGGTGGTGGTACCAGCCCGGCACGTCCAGGTGGAACCGCTGCCCGGTGCGGGCCGGGGCGTCGCGTAGGCTCGGCGGCAGCGCGGCGAGCACCTTGAGTTCCGCCGCCGCCACCGCGTCGGCCAGTCCCATCTCACCGGCCGGGCCGGGCAGTCCGGCCAGGAAGAGGGCCTCCGCCTCGTCCCGGGTCATCCCGGTCAACCGGGTCCGGTAGCCGCCGAGCAGCCGGTAGCCGCCCGCCGGCCCCCGGTCGGCGTAGACCGGCACCCCGGCGGCGGAGAGCGCCACCACGTCCCGATAGACGGTGCGTTCGGAGACCTCCAGCTCGCGGGCCAGCTCCGCCGCCGTCATCACCTCCCGGGCCTGCAACAACAGCAGCAACGAGATCAGTCGGGCGGCGCGCACCGGTCACCGCCCGCCTGGCGTGAGCAGGCCCCGGTCGTACGCGGCGGCGACCGCTGCGGCCCGGTCGTTGACCCCGAGCTTGGCGTACACGTGCAGCAGGTGGGTCTGCACCAGCACCTTCACCGGGCTGCCCGAGGCGGCCAGCCGGCCGATCGCGGTCACCCCGTCCATGCCCGGCATCCGTAGGTCCATCAGCACCACGTCCGGTCGCAGCGACGCGGCCAGCACCAGCGCCTCGGCGCCGTCCGCCGCCTCGCCGAGCACCTCGAACCCGGGGTCACCGGTGAACATGCCCCGCAGCCCGTCCCGAACCACCGGATGGTCGTCGACGATGAGCAGACGTACCGGGCCGTTCACGCGGCGGCTCCGGGCAGGGCCGGTACGAACGCCGAGATGGCGGTGCCGCCGCCCGGCTCGGACTCGACCGCCAACCGGCCGCCGACCCGGGTCACCCGCTGCCGCATCGCGGTCAGGCCGTAGCCGCCGTCCTGGTCCGGCACGATCGACCCGTCGTCGACGTCGAACCCCGACCCGTCGTCGCGGACGTCCAGCGTCACCACATCCGGCATGTACGACAGGGTGAGCCCGTCCCGGGACGCGGCGGCGTGCCGGGCCACGTTGGCCAGCGCCTCCTGGGCGGCCCGGAGTAGTGTCACCTCGACCTCCGGGTGCAGCGGGCGGGGCGTACCGGTGGTGTCGACGCTGGCGGCCACCCCGTGCCGGGCCGACCAGCGCCCGCCCAACTCGGCGAGCGCGTCGGGCAGTCGGGCCGTCTCCAGCGGCTCCGGGCGGACCGCCCGCACCGACCGGCGTGCCTCGGTGAGGCTCTCCCGGGCCAGGTCCAGCGCGTTCTCCACGTGCCGGTGCCAGTCGGCCGAGCGGTCCCGGGACTGCTCGGCCGCTGCGCGTGCAGCCCCTCGTTCTCCCGCACGGTCTCGGCGAGCCGTGCGTTGGCATCGGTCAGCTCCGCCACCAGCCGCTTGCTCTTCTCGCCCTCCCGTTCGGCCACGAAGGCGAACCAGCTCACGCCGCCGGCAACGATCAGGTTGAACGACACCATGACCAGCCAGACCAGCCAGTTCGAGGAGAGCGACGGCAGGCCACCGCTCTGCGACGTGCCGAGCAACGCGGCGGTGACGGCCACCCCGGCCATCGGCCACCTGCCCGGCAGGAAGAACGCGTAGACGAAGCCGACCCAGGCGAAGAAGCCGTACCACGGGCTGGCGATGACCAGCGTGGCGGCGAAGCCCAACAGCCCCACGTAGAGGGGCAGCACCCGGTAGAGCCGCTCCTGCCAGATCTGCGGCCGGTCGCCGGTCTCGCCGCTGCTGGTCACCTGGCCCCCCGTTCACTGCCAGCGGAACAGTTTCGCCGCGACGGTGCCGGCCGTCAGGGCGATCGCCGCCATTATCCCCAGGTGCAGCGGCTCCGGTGCGGTGCCCGTCCAGGCGTCCAGCAGCGCCTGCACCCCGGGCGGGAGGTACGCGCCGAGGTCGGCCAGCACGTCGGGCAGCAGGAACCGGGGCAGGTAGACCCCGCCGAAGAACATCACCACCATGAACAGCGGTACCGACATCGCCTGCGCCGACCCGGTGCCGGCCACCGCCGCGATCACCAGTCCCAGCGCCAGCAACGCCGCCGTACCCAGGACCAGGGCGGCGGCGAACCCCCAGGGATGCTGCGGCAACGGCGAACCGAACGAGGCGACCAGCAGCGACGGCGTGAAGTACGTGAGGAAGGACTGCCCACCGAAGTTCGGGTCCGGTTCGCGGAACGACGGGATCAGCCCGAGCACCGTCAGGATCCCGGCGGGCAGCAGGACGGTGAGCAGCAGCGTCGGGAGGTCCCACAGATAGAGCTTTGTCTCGGTCTTGAGGATCTGGCCGAAGGCGTGCATCGTCGTCCCTTCAGTCGGTGAGCCGGTGCCCGGTCAGCTCGACGAACGCGTCGTCCAGCGTGGCCTGCTCCAGCCGCAGGTCGGCGGCGATGATCTGGTTGCGGGCGAGGACCGAGGTGACCGCGTGCAGCACGTCACCGGTGCCGGCCACCACCACCTGGCTGCCGCTGCGGGTCACGGTGGTCACCTGCGGCAGGTCGGTGAGCAGTCGATCGTCCACCGGGGCGGACGGCCGGAACCGGATCCGCTGCTCCGGTGCCACCGCCGCGACCAGACCCGCCGGGCTGTCCAGGGCCGCCACCCGCCCCTGGTTGATCACGGCGATGCGGTCACAGAGCCGCTCGGCCTCCTCCATGAAGTGGGTGACCAGCACGATCGTCACGCCCCGCTCCCGAACCCGTTCGATCAGCCCCCAGGTGTCCCGTCGGGCCTGCGGGTCCAGGCCCGTGGTCAGCTCGTCAAGAATCGCGGTCTTCGGGTTGCCGACCAGGGCCAGCGCGATCGACAGCCGCTGCTTCTGGCCGCCGGAGAGCTTGCCGTACGGGGCGTTGCGCTTCGCGCCGAGGCCCCACTCCTCGATCAGCTGCTCCGGTCGGCCGGGCGGCGGTAGAACGACGCGTACAGTTCCAGCGCCTCCGCGCCCCGCAGCCTGTCGGGCAACTGGCTCTCCTGGAGCTGTACCGCGACCGTCTCGCCGTATCGCTTGTGCAGGTTGGTCACCTCGATGACCGGCATGTCCCCGCCTTCCGCCGTCGGTCTCGCGTACCGTTCCAGCCTCGCGGTGGCGGCCCGCCGCCGGATCGACCGGCCAGCGGTGATCCCGGGCGACCCCGGTTGATCCGGGCGATCCGTCAACCGGTTGATCTGGTGGCGGTGACTAGGCTCTGCGACGTGAACGCATCCGCGATCCCCGGTGCCGCCGTGGGCAGCGCCCGCCGGTTCGTCGGCGGCGCCGCGCTGCTGCTGCGCGGCATCGGCCTGTACGTCCGCAGCCCCGGCCTGATGCTGCTCGGCATCGTGCCCGCGCTGATCTCCGGGACGATCTTCCTCGCCGTGTACGCCACCCTGGTGTACTTCGTCGGCGACCTGGCCCAGTTCGTGACCCCGTTCGCCGACGACTGGGCACCGGCCGGGCGCAACGCGGTCCGGGTCGTCGCCGGACTGGCGATCCTCGGCCTCGGTGGCCTGCTCACCGTGCTCACCTTCACGGCGGTCACCCTGGTCATCGGCGACCCGTTCTACGAGAAGATCTCCGAGCGGGTGGAGCAGCGGTACGGCGGCACCCCCGACGCCGTCGAGGTGCCCTTCTGGCCGTCGCTGCGACGCAGCGCCGCCGACTCGATCCGCCTGGTGGCGCTGGCCGTCCTGGTGGGCATCCCGCTGTTCGCCGCCGGGTTCATCCCGCTGCTCGGCCAGACCGTCGTACCGGTGGTCGGTGCGGCGGTGGGCGGCTGGCTGCTCGCCGTCGAACTGGTCGGTTCGCCGTTCTACCGTCGGGGCAAGCGGCTGCGGGACCGTCGGGCCGTGTTGAAGGCGGACCGGCCCACCGCGCTCGGCTTCGGCGTGGCCGTCTTCGTCTGCTTCCTGATCCCCCTGGGTGCCGTCCTGCTGATGCCGGCGGCGGTGGCCGGTGCCGCTCTGCTGGCCCGCCGCTCGCTCGGTCAGCCGATCACGGAGGCGTGAGGTATGGACATCACCCTGGTCGAGGGGGACATCACCGCCGAGCGGGTGGACGCGATCGTCAACGCCGCCAACTCGTCGCTGCTCGGCGGCGGGGGAGTCGACGGCGCGATCCACCGCCGGGGCGGCCCGGCCATCCTCGCCGAGTGCCGCGCGCTGCGCGCGTCCCGCTACGGCCGTGGCCTACCGACCGGGCAGGCCGTGGCCACCACCGCCGGTGACCTGCCGGCCCGCTGGGTGGTGCACACCGTCGGCCCGGTCTGGACGGATACCGAGGACCGGTCACCGCTGCTACGCGCCTGCTACGCCAACAGCCTGGCCGTCGCCGACGACCTGGGCGCGGCCACCGTCGCCTTCCCGCTGATCTCCGCCGGGATCTACGGCTGGCCGGTCGACGACGCGGTCTGCCAGGCGCTGTCGGTGCTGCGCGCGGCCAGCCCGACGACGATCATCGAGGCCCGGCTGGTGCTGTTCGGGCCGGACACGTTGGCCGTCGCCGAGCGCGTCCAGGCGACCGGCTGACGCCTGCCTGAAGGGGCGGGGCGGCATGGCCGCCCCGCCCCTTCTCGACCGCTGCGGACCCGCCTCAGCGGGCCATCAGTGCGAAAACTCCCCAGCCGAGGTACTCGCGCGCTGGTACCGCGTGTAGCGGACAGGCTCGGTGGTGAGCTCCGCCCGTACCGTGGCGGCCAGTTCGTCATCGGGGTTGTCGTCGAGCCAGCGGCGCAGGTTCAGCCACTGTGCCGCCTGGTACCGGTCCCAACTGTCCTGATCGGCCAGCACCATCTCCACGACGTCATACCCGAGGTCGCCGAACTGCTCGACCAACTCCGGCAGCAGCAGGAAGTCCTCCGCGTCCTGCGCGAGGCATGCTCTGGCGGTCTGCTGGTCCGGCACCTCCCGCCGCCAGTACGGCTCGCCGACGAGCATCAGACCGCCGGGACGGAGACTGCTGCTCAGGAGCTCGACAGTCCCGGGAAGGCCACCACCGATCCAGGTGGCGCCGATGCAGGCGACGAGATCGACCGGCTCGTCCGCGACGTACCCGGAGGCGTCGTCGTGCGCGAAGGTGACCCGGTCGGCAACGCCGAGTTCAGCGGCGCGGGCACGGGCCTGCTCGGTGAAGACCGTGCTGATGTCCACCCCTGTCCCGGTGACCTGATGGTCCCGGGCCCAGGTGCACAGCATCTCGCCCGAGCCGCTGGCCAGGCGCAGCGCCTGGCCCAGGGCGGCGAGCTTGCCGGGGGTGAACGGGTTGTGAATGCGGTGGTTACTCTCGCGAATGGTGAAGATACGTGGAAGATCCACGGGAGATGCTCCTCGGGTTCGATGCGGTCAAAGTGCCTGGGAAGGGCGGTCGACCGGAGCCGGTCGCCGCTGCTTGGACCGTCATCAATGCACCTCACTTACCACGTACAAACCTGAGTTCGGCCAGCGTAGGCGGGCTCTCCTGACGCTTCCACCGATTTGAGCCGGCACCGTCCTGACCGACGACGAGAAGCGCCCGCCACGATTGGGCGGGCGCTTCGTCGTAGGTCGGGGTCAGGCTCGCTCGGCGAGTTGGTTGATGAACGTTCGCCATGCTGCCGGTCGGAAGGTCAGGGCGGGGCCGGTGGGGTCCTTGGAGTCCCGCACACCGATGACCCCGGCGAGGTTGTCGGCGACCTCGACACAGTTGCCGCCGCTCGCGCCGCTGCGAGTGCTCTTGCGCCACTGGGCGTTACTGAGGTCCATGATGGCTCTCAACTTCCTTCAAAAGGTTGATGGACTGCCGGCGCGGTAGCGCCTCATTCCGGACGCTTTCCCACCTCGCCTGAAGCGTAGCCACGTCATCATCCTTATCGACGACGTCCCCGCCGAGCTGATTCTCAAGGTGGCCGACCCACACGCCTTCTGCGGACCGCGCCAGCGCGAATGGTCCAGATAGCCCGACGTGCAGGCCGCTACCAAGGGGAATGACGTGGACGTGGACGTGGACGTGCGGAAGCTCGGTCAGCGCGATCAGGTGCGCGATTTGCTGAGCCATGATCCCGCCGAGGTCATCGCCTGTTCGGCGAAGCGCTGCTTCGTCCAGCACGGCGACGAACTGCGGCGGGCGTTCGCTGGTCAGGATGGCCTGCCTGTCCATGCGCCCCTTGACGCGCTGCTCGACCTCGTCATCGGTCAGGCTGTCCACGGTCCGTAGCACGGCACGGGCGTAATGCTCCACCTGTAACAGGCCGGGGATCAGGTTTGGCTCGAAGTAGCGAAGCTGCGTCGCGGAGCGCTCGGCATCGAGCCACGGCAGAAACCAGGATGGCGCACCGAGCTTCGTCGCTAGGCGCTCGAACAGGCCACCGTTGTTCAATGCACGGTCAGCCCCTCGAATGAAGTCGCTCGTGAGTGCCCGGGTGCCGCCTTCGACAGCGCTGACGTGGGAGGCGCTGAAACCGGCGCTGCGACCGAAGGCTTCCTGCGTCATGCCGGACCTGCCTCGTGCGCGGCGGATCTCGCCAACGATGAAGGTCGCCACGGGGTTCGGAATGTCAGACATGCAAGGTCCCCCACCTCGAAGATCGACTACCCATGTCGCCTCAGGACCGGCGCGTGTTCAGTCAGCACGGCCCGGACGCTTGAAGTGCCTTCCGAGCGTAACGGTCTCCATATCAGAGTGTCACCAGGCGGTGGGGCGAGTGGAGGTCAGGGATGGCCCGCTGGTCGTGCCGCCGGGGGTCGCCCGTGGGCGAGCACTCAGGGTGGCCCCCTCCAACGTCGACGGAGGAGGCACCGTGCCCGAGCCTGTGAACGCCGTACCTGCCTCTCGATGGGGTGAGCCCGTTCCGCGTACCGGCCTTGCCGTGGGGGACGTGGTCCGCGTGCCCGAGGGTGCCTACCAGCCCGGTGCGGGGGAGCTGACGTTGTACGTGGCCGAGGTGGGGGACAGGATCGCGCGGGACGGCAGCGTGTGGATCGAGGTGTACGGCCATGAGGTGCAGGAGGACCGGACCCTTCGGGGCCGCCGCCGCTATGCGCAGGTCCGTCCGGACCTCGCCGACGTCCGCCCGGCGCGTGGCTGGTGAGCGTGCGCCGGGAGGACGAGAGTCCGACGATCTGCCCCGGCGTGTACCTCCTGAGCAGGGCAGCGTCCCCACAGTTCGGCAAGCCGATCGTGGCGCGCCTGATTCGGAAGCTCGATCTGACGACGTACGACGGATGGGTTTGGATCGAGGTCTATCAGCTCAACGCGGCGGGGAATGCGACCGCCCGGCGGACGCTGTTCGTGCAGGTCGCGGGGATGGAGCGCGTGGTGGCGCCGCCGCCCGCGCGTCGCTCCCCGCCGCGCTCCGGCGGCGGGCACGGGACCGGTGCAGCGGTGACCTCACCGCGCACGAGCCCGCGCGCCCCACCTGGCGCTGCCGGGCGTGTGGTGCGGTGTGGCCGTGTTCTCCGGCCAAGTTGCGCCTGCTGGCGGAGTACCGCACGCGCCGGGTCGAGTTGGTGGCCTACCTGAAGGCGCTGCGCGAGGAGGCCGCCGACCAGCTCGCCGACCCTGACTCGGACGCGCGTCGCACCGACCTGGCGGCCCGCTTCACGGACTGGGCCGCTGTTCACCGCTCTCGGACGCAGGACCACTGAACGGCGACCTGCCGATAACCGAGCCGGGTGTTGACCGCCAGCATCGGCGCGTTCGCCGCGTCGTTCCCGGTGTACGCGGTGGTGACCCCGCCCTGCGCCGCGCGGTGCAGCGCGGCCAGCTTGACCAGCCGGGCCAGTCCACGTCCCCGGTGCTGCGGCACCGTGCCGGTGTAATCGGACCATATCCGCGTACCGTCCCGCTTCACCAGGCTGATCGCAGCCAGCTCGCCGTCGACCTCGACGCCGGTGCTGACCGCCCGGTCCAGTCCCACGTTGTCCCAGGTGGTGGCGATCCAGTCGGCGTAGCTGATCGCGCCGGACACCACGTCGCCCGGCTCGTCGGCACCGGCCAGCACGTCCACCCGGTGCACGTGGCGCGGGTCGACGTCCGCCAGCGGGACCAGCCGTGCGCCGTCGGGAGGTGTCGGCAACGGTGGCAGCGTGTGCAGGTCCAGGGCCGAGAATTGCTCCTGGCGGCTCGGCGTGAAGCCGTTCCGGCGGGCGAACGGCAGCGCCTCCGGCAGCGCACGCCCGTGCAGCCGGGTCAGGTCGAGCGAGGCGAGGTGCGTGGTCGCCTCGGCCAGCAGCGCGCCGCCGATCCCGCGTCGCCGCTGGTCGGGGTGTACGTGCAACAACGACACCTCGCCGACCGCCTCGGCGGTGTGCTCGTTTCGGGACGCGCACACCCAGCCCACGATCTGTCCGTCGACCTCGGCGACGAAGCCGGCCCAGTGCAGACCCGGCGGCGGTGTGGCGATCAACTGCCGCGTGGACGCGACACCCCGGAGCAGGAAGGGGAACACGAGTCTCCGCAGCGCGACCACCGCCGGGGCGTCGTCGGGGCGGGCCGGGCGGAGGAGGAACTGTGGTCCAGGCATCCGGCGGAGGCTAGCCGGTCCACCACCGGTTCCGCCTCGGTTTATCGCGGGGAGGTGGGGAGAGTTGTTGTCGCTGGGACGACAACAACTCTCCCCACCTCCCCGGCGAACCTCGTGATGGCCGGCGGTTGGCAGGGCTGCGGCCGGGCGGTGCCGTGACATTCAGCCTTGCCATCCGGGGGGTTGCGGGTCTGCGGGCGGCGCTGCCGCTACGTCGGGCCTTGCCGACGGGCGGTTTGCGGGGCTGCGGCCGGGCGGTGCCGCGACGCCTGCGTTCCGCAGCTCAGCGTCGATATAGTCGGCGTCGCGGTGTGAAGGTGCAGTTCAGGGCGTTGCGGCCTGGCGGGAACGGCGAAAACGCCTAGTGACACGCCTGCCTGTGGATAACTTTGTTGAGCTGCTGATCTGTTGCTGGTCTCATAGTCGGTGTACGGTCGTGCCTCGTGTACGTGAAAGCGTCGACCCGCAAGACCCGCGACGGGCAGACGATCCGCTACCTGCAACTGGCTCACAACGAGTGGGACCCGGCCGCGAAGGCGTCCAAGACCCGGGTGTTGTACTCGTTCGGCCGCGAAGACCAGCTCGACGTGGCCGGTATCCGCCGCTTGGTCGACGCGTTGTCGCGGTTGCTCGCCCCGGCCGACGCCCTGGCCGCGGCCGCGCCGGCCGGCCTGTCGTTTGTGGAGTCCCGTTCGCTGGGCGGGGCGTGGCTGCTCGACGGGTTGTGGCGCCGGCTGCGCATCGACACCGTCCTGCGGCCGCTGGTCGGCTCGTCCCGCCGGGAGGTCGACGTCGAACGGGTGCTGTTCGCGCTGGTCGCCAACCGGGCCCTGGCCCCGTCGAGCAAGCTGGCCGCCGCCGACTGGGTCTGCCAGGACGTGTACCTGCCCGACCTGCCGCACGTCACCGACGACACCTGCTACCGGGCGATGGACCAGTTGATCGAGGTCGAGCCCGCGTTGACCCGCGGGGTCTACGACCAGATCGCCGACCTGCTCAACCTTGAGGTCGACCTGTTGTTCTTCGACACCACCAGCACCTACTTCGAACTCGATGAGGCCGACGAACCGCTGTGGCGTGACCAGCAGGGCCGGGTCGTGGCCGAGGACGATCCGGCGGCGGTCAAGCAGGCAGGGTTCCGCACCCATGGCAAGAGCAAGGACTCCCGCGACGACCTGCCCCAGGTCGTGGTCGGGATGGCCGTCACCCGCACCGGCATTCCCGTGCGGGTGTGGTGCTGGCCCGGCAACACCAGCGACTCCGCCCTGATCCGGCAGGTCAAGACCGACATGCGCGAGTGGAGCCTGGCTCGCGTCGTCTGGGTCGCCGACCGCGGCTTCGCCTCCGCCGAGAACCGCCGCTTCCTGCAACAGGGCGGCGGGCACTACATCCTGGGTGAGAAGCTGCGTGCCGGCACCAGCGAAGCCGACGCTGCGCTCGCCCGGCAGGGCCGCTACGCCACCGTCGCGGAGAACCTGCAGGTCAAGGAAGTCAACATCGACACCGACGACCGGTTCGTCATCTGCTACAACCCCGAGGCCGCCGACCGGGACGCCGCTGTCCGCCAACGGCTGATCGCCCAGCTCACGGACCTGATCGACGACACCGACCGGCTGCCGGCCACCAAACGCGCCGAGCTACGCGGCGTGATCTCCACCAAGCCCGGCCTGAACCGGTTCCTGCGCGTCACCCCCAAGGGCCTGCTGCGCCTCGACCAGGCCAAGGTCAAGGCCGAACAGCGCCTGGACGGCAAGTACCTGCTGCGCTGCTCCGACCCGACACTGTCGGCCGAGGACATCGCCCTGGGCTACAAGCAGCTCCTCGAAGTCGAACGCGGCTGGCGCGACATGAAGACCACCCTCGACCTGCGCCCGGTGTTCCACCGCCGCGAGGACCGCATCCGCGCTCACATCCTGCTCTGCTGGCTGGCCCTGCTGCTGATCCGGGTCGCCGAGACCGAGACCGGCCGCACCTGGACCGCGATCCGCACCGAGATCGACCGGCTGCACCTGGGCGTGTTCACCGGCCCCGCCGGCACGTTCGCCCAGCGCACCGAGCTGTCCCAACCCCAGAAGGCCCTGCTCACCAAGCTGAAGATCGCCGAGCCGCCCCGGATCTTCGACGCCACACCCGCAACCGCCTGACCTGCGACAACACAGCCGCCTAGTGACACGCCCCGTCACCGGGCCCACCGCTGTTTGCCCAGCTCACAGCCCAGATCCGCCGCCTATATCGACGCCGAGCTGCGGAACGCAGGCGACGTCGGCCTTGCCAATCGGCGGGACCCGCCGAGCTGCGTGCGGCGGTGCTGCGACCCGACGGCCCGACCGTGCTGCCCGTCCCCATACGCACCGGCCCCCGGGTATTCTCAGGTGTTAGGAAGGGTCCCTTCCTAACACCGTGGGCGTCGCCGATCGGAGGCCGCACAGGCGCTGCGGTCCGCCGGTGGCGCGCCGTCGGGCGTGTGGCACCGGAAGAGAGGCGGTGGGTACGGACGAGGTGGGCGCGATGCCGGTCGCACGGCGACCACTGCGAGGACGGTAAGTCGGGCACACGATGCAGGCGCGCCGAGCCCACCGCCTTGTCCGAGCCGCTTCGTGGCAGCCGGGACTACTTCAGCCGTACCCACCCTCAGCCTTGCCAGCCGGCGGCCTCCAGGGCCGCGCGGATCTGGGCCGCCACCTCGGTCGGGCGGTGTCGGACGTCGAAGGCGGTGAAACGGAGGATACGGTCGCCCTCGATCCAGATCTTGTTCTGTCGCCGCAGGTCAGCGGCCCAGTGTCGGGCGTCCATGTGGTGCCCGCCATCGATCTCCACGTGCAGCGACCACCGAGGCCAGTAGGCGTCCAGGTAGCGATTCCGACCGTCGGTGTCCCGCCGCCGATGTTGTCCCTGCGGCGGCGGCAACCCATGGCGGCGGCACAGCCGGGCCAGGTCGATCTCGGAGAGCGCCTCCGCGCCGCCCGCGATGTCGCGCAGCGTCTCCCGGATCAGCGCGCCCCGGCGGGCCTGGGGCATCCGGTCCAGCACCGCCCCGATCTCCGCCGGGGTCACCCGCCGCTGCTGGCAGCCGGCCGCGAGGATCTGCTGCGCCTCGTCGTCGGTACGCACCCACTGCGCCGCGTCAACCAGGGACCGGGCCATCGATGTACGGTCGGGGCGGGCCCGCTGGCGGTCGGTGTCGGGGAGGTGGCGAGCCCGGCGTGCCCGGACCGCAGGCAGGCCGAGCGGTAGCCGGCGCAGCAGGTCGGCGGGGCGGCGTCGGTGCGGGACCAGCACGTCGACGGTGTCGTGACGCCAGGTGCCGCGCAGCCCGCCGGCCGTCGCCGCCGCCAGCCCGGCGAGGATCGCGCCCTCCCCGGCCGCGAGCACCGCCACCCACCACGCCTGTGCCCGGGAGTACGGTCCTGCGGGCGGTTCGGCCCGCAGGATGCCCCGGCACACCCGGCTCCATCGCTCGGAGGTCAGCAGGTGGCGTACCCGCGACGGGCTCATCTCGGCGGTGGCCTGCGCCCAGGTGACGATCGCCGCCTGCTCGAACAGCAACCACTGCAACGGGTCGGCGTCATTTCGGGGTATCCGCACGAATCGATTGAACCGTGAGGTGGGTACGCCTGTTGTCGTCCCAGCGACTAGCCAAGGACTTACCTGTCCCGCAGGATGGGAGCGTGTGGCGGCGACGCCGCTGCGGGCTCATCTCAGCCGGTGGCGTCGACGGGCGTCTCCAGCAGACGGCGTGCCTGCCGTGAGGCGGGCACGACGAGAGGCGTACCGGTCTGTGGGTCGGCGATGACCTCGCACGGTAGACCGAACACCTCGCGTACCAGATCCTCCGTGACGACGTCGCGCGGATCGCCCTGGGCAACGATGGCACCGGCGCGCATCGCGATGAGATGGCTCGCGTAGCGGCTGGCGTGGTTCAGGTCGTGCAGGACCGCGACCAGCGTCCGGCCCTCGCCGTGCAGGTCCGCGCAGAGATCCAGCATCTCGATCTGGTGGGCGATGTCCAGATAGGTGGTTGGTTCGTCCAGCAGCAGCAGATCAGTCTGTTGGGCCAGCGCCATCGCCAGCCAGACCCGTTGCCGCTGCCCGCCGGACAGCTCGTCCACTGGCCGTTCGGACAGGTCCGTCACCCGGGTCGCCCGCATCGCCGTCGTGACGTGGAATTCGTCCTCGGCGGTCCATTGCCTGAGCAGACTCTGGTGTGGGTACCGCCCGCGCGCCACCAGATCGGCCACGGTGATGCCGTCCGGGGCGATGGAACTCTGTGGCAGCAGGCCCAGTTTCCGAGCGACTTCCTTGGTCCGGTACGAGCTGATCGCCGCTCCGTCGAGGTACACCGTGCCGCGCCGGGGCGGCAACAGGCCCGCCATCGCCCGCAGTAGGGTCGACTTCCCGCAGGCGTTCGGTCCGACGATGATGGTGAAGCTCCCGTCGGGAATCGTGACGTCGAGCCCTTCGGCGACGGTCCGCCGGTCGTAGGACAGCGTCAGTTCCCCGGCGTGGAGCCTGACCGTCGACAGCGGCCTTCCACCCTGCCCGCCAGCAGGGTGAGATACGCCCGTGTGCAGCTCTTTGATCCCTCTGTTCCTCTCGCTTCGTGATTCGGGGTGCCGCAGGTCAACCCAGGACGTCGGGCCGTTCGCCCGCCAGCTTGGACAGCGTCTGGTCAAGTTCCGAGAAGAGGACGTATCGCAGCCGGGACGAGTAGCGCGGATGGCAGGCGGTCATGGTCAGCATCGCGCGGCTCGGTGTCACACCGGGCTGTTCCGGCGTCGGCGCGACCACGTCGACCCGCTCAGGACTCACGATGACGTGCCGTTGTACCCGGTAGACGAACCAGGCGGAGGCGGTCTCCACCACGATCGGATCATTCGCGCCCAGTTGGTCGATGTCGTTGAATGGCTCACCCGGCGGCCCTCGGTGGCCGGCCACGGCCATGTTGCCCACCTCGCCGGGTAGTGCGGTACCCGGATAGTGACCTGGCCCGAGTTTCAGATCAGCAGTACGAATTCCCTCTACAATGGTGTATTTTGCCCTCCATTTGGGCACGTGCAGCACGGCCAGAGGTTTGCCCTGTGCGGGGGCGCTGATGGCGGTGTCCAGGCTCGTCACGGTGGGGCTGGAGGGTTCCTCGGTGCCGGGTTCCGCCGGCTGCTCCCAGCCGGTCGTGAGCTGTTCGTCCAGCCTCTGCTGGGCGTCCGCGGTCCGTACGCCGGGCATGAGTGTCTGCGCAGCGAGTACCACAGCACAGACCAGACCGGCTCCGACCAGCACGACACCGCCGGTACGCATCGGCGACGGTGCACGCCGTCTCTGCCGGTGCAGGCGATACGCCAGCACGATGACCAGGACCGCGAGGAGCGGCACCAGCGGCAGCAACCACGGCCAGGCACTGGTCTGCGCGGTGAACGTGACACCGCCGCCGATCCCGTCCACCCGGCCGCCGATGTCGTACCGGCCCATCGCGGGTGCCGATACGGTGAACGGCACCTCGACCACGGTTCGTGCACCAGGTTCGAGTTGCTCGACAGGTACCACCCCCGGCGCCTGTGCTCCGGCGGCACGTCCCAGGTCCAGGGCGAGTTCCGCTCCGCTGACCGGGGTGGTTCCGGTGTTGTCGACCGTGACCATGAGCACCCGGGGCGCCGGTCCGCCGAACAGCGCGGCCAGGCTCCACCGTTTCTCGACCCGTGCGCCGACCACGACGAGCCCGCCGTCTGCACCGGGTGCGGTGGATTCAGTGACCCCGACCGTCGCCGAGTCCGGCACGTCCGGCACGTCGATCGCCACCGTCGCGATCTGGTCACCGGTGGCCGTGACCGCGCGGATGACGCAGGGACAGCCGACCGGAGGGGCCGCCAGGTGCAGCACGAGGCGGGCGGACCCGGAAGCCGGCACCGACACCGCGGACGCGGCCGTCACGGCGCAGTCGGCGGAGGCCTGACGTGCCTCGTTGCCACAGAGGGCGGCGGTGACGACACCGGCCGGCCAGTCGACGAGCTGTACTGTGACTTGCTCTCCCAGCCGGGCAGTCGTCTGGTCGACGGTGACGGCCGGTTCGGCGGCCGCTGCGGGGGCCGATGGGAGCAGGAGCGCCCCGGCGACGGCCAGCAGGGCGACAAGAGCCGGCTTTCTCATTCGTCGGCCGCCCGTGTCCGGCGTCCCCGGTACCGCCACAGCAGCACCGCAGCGACGATCACCACCACCAGTAGGAGGTAGTACCAGGACAATGCCCAGACGCCCACCGTGGACCGGGCGGTGGCGCCGTCCTCGGAGCTCAGCGCGACTGCCGCGCTCAGGCGGATCAGGGCGGGGCGGCCGGTCACCTCATCGGCACGCTCCACGACCGCGCCGGGTAGCAACTCCGGGAGCTCGATCGCGGGCGCCGTGCCGGCGGGCAGCCCGAACAGGCCGTCGATGTCGATGCTCCGGCCGGGCGCGAGCCGGGTGTTGCCGGTGTTCCGCACGACGTAGCGCAGCTCCAGGGTGCCGGTGAAGGGCACCAGCCCTGGCCGGTACGTGGCGCTCAGGTCGTCGATCCGCAGGCTGGGCCGCAGTTCGCCGCTGACCCGGAGATAGAGCCGGGTGCCGACGCGCTGTTCGAGGCGGGCTGAATGACCGGTGGCATCCGCCGAGGTCGTACTCACCGAGGCGACGATGCCGCCGACGTGATCACCGGGTGTGGCGTTGGCGGGCACCTGTAGCGCGAAGGGGATGTCCGCCCGGGACCGGGGGGGCACGGTGACCGTGTTCTGTCCGAGTTGTACCCAACTTCCCACATCCGTGGGCGTCTGCGCAGCCGACAACAGGTCGAATCCGCCAGACGCGGTGGTGAAGGCGTCGCTGGCGTAGACCTGGAAGGTCAGTGCGTTGGTACCGAGATTGGTCACCGCCACGTAGTCGTTGACCGAGCCACCGGGCGCGAGGTCGTAGGTGTAGAAGGGGCGGTTGCCCGGGCCGGTGCGGCTGGAGGGCTGAACCGACCAGGACGCGGAAGCCGGTGGGGTGGCCTCGGTGGTGGGGGTGGTGCCGTCCGGAGCGGAGGGAGTCGGGGTCGGTGCCGCGACGGCGGGCCCAGGCAGGCAGGTGACGGCGGCGAGGGCCAGTACGGTCAGGGACCGTCGCCATGTGGTGGCTGCGGACATCTCGGTCGGCGATCCTTTGAGGGATGGTGCGGACGCGGTGACACCGGAGGGGCATCGCTGCCCTTCTCCGGTGTCACCGCTCGGATCAGATGGCGGTGAGCGTCATCGTCGTCGAGTAGGACCCCGGCGCGACGGTGGTGGGCATGCGCAGTTCGAGACCGGCCCCCAACTTGGCCGTTCCGCGACCGGAGCCGGCTGCGGCGGTGCCCAGCGTGGCGCCGCTCTTCAGTCCGGTGCCGGCGGCGACGGGCGAGCCCGCCACGACGGTCTGCCCCGGCGCTGCCTCTTCGAGCTCGGGCGTCCAGCCCAGGTGCTTGCCGTCGATCGTGCCCGCGGCGCCGGTGAAGTCACCCACCTGACCGGAGACGCTCCAGCCCGGGTCGGCCGCACGCAGGTCACTGACGGTCACCGTCGGCAGTGCGCCGGTGGAGACCAGAGCGTCCAGTTCGGGCGACACCTGCGGGTTGCTCAGGAGGACCGAGTTCGCGTCGGCCCGCAGGGAGAGTGCGCCGGTGTCCGACACGACCGTCGTGATGGTGATGGAGGTCGATGCGCCTCCGGGCTCCGCCACCACGGTGAACGGCACGGGCACGCTGACGCCGCCGGCCGCCAGGAAGTTCAGCGTGTGTGATCCCGCCTCGGTGTCGTCGGGAACCGGGACGGCCTCGCCGGAGAAGCTGCCAGCGGCATCGGTGGTGAAGGTGGTGAGCGTGGCGCCACGGTTGAGCTTGACCGTGACCGTCGTCGAGGCCGGGAAGTTCGTCCCGGAGGCGGACAGTGACGTACCCGCCGGCACCGCATCCGTGGCGAGCGTCACGGTCGGTACCACCGGTACCGCCACGGTGAATCGCTCGGTGTGCACACTCCGTACAGCGTCGCCAGCTCCGGCGCCGGTCAGCATGCGCAGCCAGTGTCCGCCGCCGGTCAGGTCCGCCGGGACGGTGACCGAGCCGCTGATGTCGCCTGTGGTGTCGGCGGCGGTGACCTCGGCGAAGATGTCGGAGCCGGAGCTGTCCCGGATCGCACCATCGTTGATCTTGACGATGACCACCGATCCGGAGCCGTCGTCGTTGACGAAGCCGGTGCCGGTGAAGGCGATCGTCCCGCCGGGGGCGACGGTGTTGGAGGCGATGGCGACGGTGGCGCCGTTCGGGTTGTCGGGTCGAGGCTCGGCGGCTGCGGCCGGGCCGGTCAGGGTCAGCGTCGCCGCGACGCAGGCAGCTGCGGTGACCGCGCCGATGCGTAGGCCGGTACCGAGTCGGATGGGCAAGCGCGCGCCCGAGCGCGCGGATCGCGAGGGGTTCAAGTGGAGTTCCTTCCCTGCCGCCCGGTGGATGGGCGGTTGGTTGCAGGTCACTAATGGATTCAGTGCGGGAGTGATCCGCTTCCGCCGACTAGAGGTTAGGCTAACCTAACCGCTGACGCCAAGGAAGAAGTGGCTGATCAGACAGTTAGAAACCAGGCATGGAGGAATTTCAGTGACATCGCGTCCGGCGTACCGGTGGCGGGCCGCCATCGCCGTCGCCATCGCTCTTCCGGGACTCGCCATGGCCGCCTGTACCGCCGACGCCGGGCCCGAGTCCGTAGCGCATGAACGCACTGTGACGGACGGCAACGGCGTCTCCGTCACGGTGCCCGAGAACCCCGTTCGAGTGATCACGCTCAGTGAGCCCACTCTGGACGGTGCCCTGGCTCTCGGTGTGTCCGTGGTCGGTACGACGAGCGGACGAGGTCAGAGTGGCGCGCCCGCGTACCTGGCCGACCGCGCTGCCGGCATCCCCATCGTCGCGTCCGTCGCCGGCCCGAACATCGAACAGATTCTGACTCTTCAGCCAGATCTCATCCTCACTGACGGCACCGTCGCCGCAGACGATGCCGTCCTCGCCAAACTTCAGGAGATCGCGCCCATGGTCTTCATCGGCAAGACGGCGGCTGACTGGAAGACGTCCTTCACCACGCTCGGCCAGGCGGTCAACAAGTCCGCCGAGGCGGAGCAGGTGCTCGCCGGATACGACAGTCGGGTGACCGAGATCAAGTCACGGCTCGGCCAGCATGCCGACGACACCGTTGCCATCGTCCGCTGGGGCACCGGTCAGCCGTCCCTGCTGCTGCGGGAACTGCCGCCCAGCAAGGTGCTCGCCGACCTGGGCCTGCGCCGACCTCCCGCACAGGACCGCGACGGGCCTGGTCACTCCCAGCCGGTCAGCCGCGAGAACCTGGACCAACTGGACGCCGACTGGATGTTCTTCGGCTCGCTCGGTGGCGCCACGAACCCGGCGGGTGGGAGCACCGGCACCGACGCCAGCCGGGAGGCCAGCGAGAGACTGCTAAACGACGACGCGGTGAAGACGCCCGGCTTCACCGCTCTGACCGCGTACCGCAACGGCCAGGTCATCCCAGTCGACGGATCGGCCTGGGCCAGTTCGGGCGGACCACTGGCCGCCACCGTCATTCTCGACCAGACCGCCGAGGCCATGACCAGTCCGACCAACTGACGGCCACCCCCTCCGAACAGAGAGAGCCTGCTGTGAGAATTCGCCTCCTTGCCGCCACCCTGACCGCTGTGACAACCGCCGCCCTGGCGATGTCCGGTCCCGCCCAGGCCAATCCCCGGCCGTCCAATCCGCAGGGCGCGACCGTGTCGTTGGCCGCCGACAGCGCCACGGCTGGCGGCACCCTGCGTTACACGGGCACCGGATTCGTCAACGAGGGCGGGCGCGGCCAGATCGTCACGATCAAACTGGACGACGTGGACATCCTCGGTACCGTCACCGCCAGCGACAGCGGTGCCATCTCCGGTACGGTCACCATCCCCGCCGCCACCCCGCCGGGCAGTCACTGGCTGCGTTTCCTGGCCGGATCCGGGCGGGAGGACGACGGACCGGCACGGAGCCTGGCCAGCTCCGAGTTCACGGTGAGTGCCGCCGCAGGCGGCGGTGCGGACGAGCCGACGGCGGCCCCGACCGGCACCCCTGACCTGGACGCCCTGCCGAAGACCGGCATCGACGCCGGGCCATGGACGCTCGGAGCGATCATGTTGCCGATCGCCGGATTCGTGCTGTTGCTGGTCGACCGTCGGCGACGGCACCGGGCCGACGCCGCGTCGTGACCCTGCCGATGACCGATGCCGGCCCGGTCGACGAAGTCCGTACCGGGCCGGCGCGGCGTCATACGATCCGGATCGCCGGGCTGCTCGCGATCGTGGCCGCGCTCCTGCTGGCCGTGGTGGCCAGCGTCGCCTTCGGTGCCCGGCCGGTTCCGCTCGATCAGGTGTGGATGGCACTCACCGCGTACGACGGCAGTCCCGACGCGATCGCGGTACGTGACCTGCGGGTACCGCGGACACTGCTCGGTATCGCCGTCGGAGCGGCGCTCGGGGTGGCGGGCTGCCTGATGCAGGCGGTGACCCGGAATCCGCTCGCCGAGCCGGGCATCCTCGGAGTCAACGCGGGTGCCGCCGCAGCCATCGTCACCGCGTTGAGCCTGTTGGGCATCACCGCGCCCGGGGCGCACGTGTGGTTCGGACTGGTCGGGGCCAGCGCCGCGTTCGCCATGGTGTATCTGCTCGGTGGGGGGCAGGCCGACGCGTCGCCGGCTCGGCTGGCCATCGCGGGTACCGCCGTCGCGGCAGCTCTCACCGGCTTCACCTCCGCGGTGGTGCTCTTCGACTCCGCCGCGTTCGATCACTTCCGGTTCTGGGCGGTCGGCTCGCTCGCCAACCGTGGGATGTCGGTGTTCTGGCAGGTCGGCCCTTTCCTCGCGGTGGGTCTCCTGCTCGCCGCCATACTGGGACCCGGCCTGAACGCGGTTGCGCTGGGTGACGAGCGCAGTCGCGCCCTCGGTGCCCGCCCGGTGCGGATCCGCGGTACCGCAGCCCTGGCCGCCGTCATCCTGTGTGCCGGGGCGACCGCTGCGGCAGGACCAATCGGCTTCGTCGGCCTCGCAGTCCCGCACATCGCCCGCGCCATCACCGGTCCGGACGAACGCTGGGTGCTGGCCTATTCGGCGTTGATGGCTCCCACGCTCCTGCTCGTCGCCGATGTCGTCGGCCGCCTGCTCGGTCGTCCCGGCGAACTGGAGACCGGTGTGGTGACCGCGCTCATCGGCGCCCCGTTCTTCATCGCGATCGTCCGCCGGCTGAGGATCACCCGACTGTGACAAGCACCGCACCTGGTTCGAGGACCCCCGGACCGAAGGTCCGCAGGAACGGCATCACCGTACGCACGGCCGGCGTTGCCCTTCACGTACGGCCACGGGCCATCGGCGTCGGCCTGTGCGTGGCCGCCATCGCATCGATCACCGCCCTGGTGACCTTCGCCGTGGGTGACTTTCCCCTCAGTGTGCCCGAGGTGTTGGAAACCCTGTCCGGGCGCGGAGACCGCATCTCGGAGTTCGTGGTGTACGAGCTGCGGATGCCACGGGTCTTGACCGCCCTGTTCGTCGGCATCGCCTTCGGGGTCGCCGGTGCGGTGTTCCAACGCCTGTCGCGTAACCCACTGGGCAGTCCGGACATCATCGGGTTCACCACCGGATCGGCCACCGGAGCGCTGGTCGGGTTGCTGCTCCTCGGCGGCGGCCTCAGCCTCGCCGGTGGTGCGATCGGCGGTGGCCTGGTGGTGGCCGCCCTGATCTATCTGCTCGCCTGGCGTGACGGGACGGTACGACCACAGCAGCTCATCCTGGTCGGTGTCGGCATCAACACGGCGCTGGCCTCGGTGAACGGTTACCTGATCACCCGTGCGGATCTCGGTGACGCGATGCAGGCCGCGATCTGGCTGACCGGCAGTCTCAACGGGCGCGGCTGGGAGCACGTCATACCGGTCGCCGTCACGGTCGCCATCGGTCTTCCCGTCGCGATCGTGTTGTCCCGGCCACTGAGCCTGCTCAGTCTCGGCGACGACACGGCCGGGGCGTTGGGCGTACCGGTGGAGCGGACCCGCCGTGGCCTGCTGGTGGTCGCGGTGGCACTGACCGCGATGGCGACGGCGGCTGCCGGTCCGGTGCCGTTCGTGGCGCTGGCCGCGCCACAGGTGGCGCGGCGGTTGACCCGGTCGCCCGAACCGGGGCTACTGGTCGCTGGTCTGACCGGCGCGGCTCTGCTGGCTCTCGCCGATCTGGGTGCGCAGCGGCTGTTCACTCCGGTGACGTTGCCAGTCGGCGTGTTGACCGGTGCGCTCGGCGGCGCCTACCTGGCCTGGCTGCTGTTCAGCAGCCGTCGACGTACCCGGCGGGGGTGAACTCGCCGGTCGGAAGGCACGATTGTCCCAACAGAACGGAGTGGACCCATGGCCAACTCGCTGAGTCGGGATCGGCTACGTAGTGACATCGCCGGCATCCTGGGTGAGGATCCCACCACCATCAGTGACGACGAGAACCTCATCGACCGGGGCCTCGACTCGATCCGGCTGCTGATGTTGACCACCCGCTGGCAGAACGACGGTTTCGACATCGGTTTTCTGGATCTCGCCGATGAGCCGACGATCGCTGCCTGGGCGGAGCTGACCCGATAGGGCTACAGGCTGACCCGGTCACCCCTGGCCGGTGACCGGGTCACCGGAGAACGACCGATCACCCTGGGCCGTCAGCATCTCGGCGACGTACGCCTCGCGGGTCAGCCTCGCACCGTGGTGCAGCGGTGGCGCACCTGGTGCGAGCAACTCCACGATCGTCCAGGCGAGCGCCTTGGCCGGAAGCACGTAGGCCACGTACGGGTCGGTGACGCGGAACTGCGCAGAATGGTTCGCTCCCACGCAACCACCGTGGGTCGGATGCAGTACGGGGATCAGCGCGGACAGATCACCGGCGTCGGTCGAGGCGGTGGTGACCGGCGTCTCTGTCCAGTTGGCCGCTCCAGTCAGGGCGATGGCCTGCCGCCGGAACACCTCTCCCAGGCCCCGGTCGACGGTGAGTGGCCGGTACCCGGGTCCCACGGTGACAGTGAGGCCGGCGCCGAGGGCCAGCGCGCCCGCCCGCATCGAGCGTTCCACCCGGGTTCGCGCCTGGCTGATCGCGTTCGGGGTCAAACCCCGGATCAGCGTGTCGACGGTTGCGTGGTCGGCGATCACGTTCAGTGCGGGGTCACCGGTTCGTAGCACGGGATGTACGCGGACGTGGTCGGCGAACGCCTCGCGTTGCGCGTCCAGTGCGTGCAGGGCCACCCGGGCGGCGGCCATCGCGTCCACACCGTCGCCGGCCGCCGAGGCGGCATGTGCGGAGTATCCGGCGAACTCGGCCCGCAGCGGGGTGAATCCTGTGTGCTGCCAGGTCATGCCGAGTGGGGTGGCCCGGGTGTCGCCGACGGCGTGCACCATCATCGCCGCGTCGATGTCGTCGAAGTGACCCAGCCGGATGAGTTCCTGCTTTCCACCAGGAAACCGGGAACGATCGTCGACGGTGAACCGGATGTCGAGGTACTCCTCCGCCGGCACGGCGAAGAAGACGACCCGTCCGTTGAGTTTCCCGGCCAGGTCGGCCGCAACGAACGCACGCGCGACTCCGACGAGATGGGCCACCTGGGCGTTGTGCCCGCAGGCATGGGCGGCCCCGGTGGCCGGGTCGGCCGCCGGGTGCCCCGGCACGCGGATCGCGTCCAGTTCGGCCAGTACGCAGACGGTCGGTCCGGAGCCCGCGCCGACCAGCTCGGCTCGTACCCCGGTGCCGGCCAGTCCCTCGGTGACCGGCAGCCCGAGTGCCCGCAGTTGACCGGCGACCAGGTCGGCGGTGCGGTGTTCCTGCCAGGCCAGCTCGGGGTGGGCGAAGATGTCCTCGCCGATGCCGATCAGGTGAGCCGCGTCACCGTCGATCAGTGCGGCCAGCCGGTCCTTCATCGCAGCAGCCCGCAGAGCGCGTCAGCGAAGCGGGCCCGCCAACACAGTCGGTCGTGGCCGCCGGCGAACTCCGTGTAGGTCAGCGGATAGCCGCGCGCGGTGAGCACGTCGCGCAGATGGCGGTTCGGTTGCAGGGTCACCCACTCGTCCAGACCGACCTCGACGTGCCACCGAAGCGGCTCGCGTGGTGTACGGGCGAGCTGACGGGCGAACCACTCGGCGTCCACGTCGTACGGGCTGTTGCTGGGCCACCAGAAGGCACCTGACTGGCTTAGCACGTTGCCGAAGCGCTGTGGTGCGGTGAGGGCCGCGTACGACGCGGCGAGGCCGCCGAGGCTCTGCCCGGCGATCACCGTACGGGCCGGGTCGGAGGTCACGCCGAGGCCATCCGCACCCTGCTCGATGAGATCGGTGTGGAGGAACTTGGTGAAGGCGGGCTGACACGCGTACTCGGTGAACCGGGTGGGTCGGTCCACACTGTCCAGCAGGAGCGCCACCAGGGGCGGTATCCGTCCGGTGGCGACGAGGTTGTCCAGGATCGGCGCGACGGGCATCGTCTCCGCCCAGATGTCGCCGTCGAGAAGGACCAGCAGCGGGTAGGGGCCGTCCTCGGGGCGGTGTCCCGGTGGGCGGTACCGCCAGACCCGACGCGGCCCGACGACCAGATCACTGTCGATCGTGACCATGTCGGTGTCGCCCGCCGGGTTCTCGGCGCATGGCTGCCACCAGTGCGGTCCTGCGAGCGCGGCAGGGGCGGCGGCCACCGACTTGTGTGGCGGTGTGCGCTGCGCGAGGGTCCGGGGGTTGTACGGGTCGGAGACGAGGTTCGTGGCGACCTGACGCCAGTAGTCAGGCCCGGGATCCTGGTCGGGACCGGTGCCCTCGGTGCTCTCGTCCGGGGCGAAGTGATAGCTGCCCTGCCAGTCGGGACGTACCCGGTAGGTGAGGTGCCACAGGTCGGTGCCGGGCAACCGGAGCATCCGTGAGCGGCCGAGGGCGCTGCGATCGGCGAGCTTGTTGGCCAGGACGAGGACGTTTCGGGTCGGCCGTCGTTCCCGCCAGACGAAGGTGAGCAGTGTGGCGTCGCCGTCGGGCTCGACGAGGGGGGTGCCCTCCTCGCGTACCCGTGCCCAGAAACCGTCCATCGCCGCCGGACCGGCCGTCCGTAGCCGTTCGATCCGTGGGCTGGCGGCGACCGGCGCCGGTCGGGGGGAGGCCAGCCGGGGCGGGACCGAGGTGGGTGGAACGATCATGCGTATTTGCTCCTCGTGAGCCGGTTGCTTAGCCTAGCCTAACTATGGATCGCCGTCCGTTGACCGCAGCTCAGCAGGCACTGTGCTTCGCCCAACTCCTCGACCCGACGAATCCGACATTCCTGTGCGCCCACCGGGTCGACATCGACGGGCCACTCGACATCGAGCGTCTCGTGAAGGCCACCGAACTGGTCACCGCGACGGCCGAGGTGCTCGGTGTCGGACTCGCCACCGACGGTGAGCAGATGTGGTTCACCGAACGCCCGGTCCCGGCCCTTGAGGTGATCGAGGTCTCCGGTGAGGCGGAGGTGACCCGTTTCGTCGACGAGGACCTCGCCGTCGCGCTGCCGCTCACCGGCGCGGCGGCCCTGTACCGGCACGCCCTGCTGCGACACGGGCCGGAACGCAGCACGTGGTATCTGCGGGCGCACCACGTCCTGCTCGACGGTTACGGGTTCGCCATGCTCACCGAGCGGATCATCGCTGCCTACACGGCGTCGGGCGGGGACGCACGCGTGCCGGCCGGCTTCCGGCCGCTGGTCGACCTCCACACGGACGAACAGACCTACCTGGCCTCGGAACGGGCCACCGTCGACCGGGAGTTCTGGCTCGACCGCCTGCGAGACGCCGGAGGACCGGTCTCACCGGGGCACCGCGTGGCTGCCCCGGCGCACCGTCACGCGGTCCGGCACATCGAGTTTCCGGAGGCGGTGGGGGACGGCATCCGCGCCGCCGCCGACCGTCTCGACGCCACCTGGGCGGAGTTGGTGTTCGCCGCCGTCACCGTCTACCTGTACCGGAGCACGGGCGTCCACGATCTCGTGCTCGGCATGCCGGTGGCGGGCCGGTACGGTACGGCCGCCGCCCGGGTGCCGGCCAGTGTGGTCAACGTGCTGCCGATCCGGGTGACGCTGCCTGCGGCAGCGACGGTGCGGCAGGTGCTCGACGTCGTTCGGCGGGAACTGCGGGAGGCACTGCGGCACCAGCGCTACCGCTACGAGTGGCTACAGCGGGATCTCGGCCTGGTGGGTACCGGCCAGCGGCTCTTCGGGCCGCAGATCAACATCAAGCCGTTCCGGCGCGATCTCGCCTTCGGCGGCGGCGTCACGGGGCGGGTGCGTTACCTGGCCACCGGTCCGACCGAGGACCTGGAGGTGACCATCGGGTTGCAGACCGACACCGGCCGCCTCGACCTCACCGTGGACGCCAACCCCTCGTGCTACGACGACGAGGAGCTCGACGGTCACGCCCGCCGGATCGCGTCGCTGCTCACCCGGTACGCCACGCTGGACCCCGACACTCCGGTCGACGAGGTCGGGATCCTCACCGAGGCCGAGCGGGACCTGGTGCTTCGTGCCTGGAACGACACCGCTCACCCGGTACCCGACCGAACGCTGACGCAGTTGCTCGTCGAGCAGGCCGCGCGTACGCCGCACGCAGCGGCGGTACGCGCGGAGGGCGCGGAGCTGACCTACGCCGAGTTGCACGAGCGGGCCGACCGCTTGGCTCGGTGGCTCGTCGCTCGTGGCGCCCGGCCGGGCACACTCGTCGGGGTCGCGATGCCGCGCGGCCTGGACCTGATGGTGGCGCTGCTCGGCGTCCTGCGGTCCGGTGCCGGCTACCTTCCGCTCGACCTGTCCTATCCGGCCGACCGGATCGCCTTCATGCTCGCCGACGCGCGGCCGGTCTGGGTGCTCGACGCCCTGCCCGATCTGACCGCGTCACCGGCATCCGGAGCACCCGCCGATCCTGCCGGGGCACCAGCCTCCCCGGACGGCGCGGCAGGCCCCACCGACACCGCCTACGCGATCTATACCTCCGGGTCGACCGGACGCCCCAAGGGGGTGCTGGTGCCACACCGGGCCATCGTCAACCGGTTGCTCTGGATGCAGCACCGATACGGACTGACCCACGGCGAGCGGGTGCTACAGAAGACCCCTTCGGGGTTCGATGTCAGTGTCTGGGAGTTCTTCTGGCCGTTGATCGTCGGCGCGACGGTGGTGATGGCCCGACCGGACGGGCACCGGGATCCCCGATACCTGGCCGAGGTGATCGTCGAGGAGAAGACCACCACTGTGCACTTCGTGCCGTCGATGTTGCGGGTCTTCCTCGCCGAGGAGACCACCGGGCGCACGGCGGCGGTGCTCCGGCGGGTCATCTGTAGCGGCGAGGAACTGCCTGACGATCTGGTCCGCCGGCACCACGACATCATCGGTGCCGAACTGCACAACCTCTACGGTCCGACCGAGGCGGCGGTCGACGTCACCTCCTGGCAGTGCTCACCCGACGACCCGCCGGGGCCGGTACCGATCGGCCACCCGGTCTGGAACACCCGCATCTACCTGCTCGACCCGGGCGGAGCCCCGGTGCCGCCGGGGGCCGTGGGTGAGTTGCACATCGCCGGACGCCAGGTCGCCACCGGCTATCTCGATCGTCCGGAACTGACGGCCGAGCGTTTCGTGCCGGACCCGTGGGCAGGCCCCGACGAACGCATGTACCGTACCGGCGACCTGGCCCGCTGGCGTCCGGACGGGGCCATCGAGTTCCTTGGCAGAGCCGACGGGCAGGTCAAGGTCCGTGGCGTGCGGGTCGAACTCGGTGAGATCGAGGCCACGCTCAACCAGTGCCCAGGAGTGCGACAGGCCGCCGTCACCCTGGTCGACGACCGACTCTTCGCCTACCTCGTCGGCTCGCTCGACATCCAGCGGTGTCGTGCCCACCTGGGTCGAACGCTGCCGGAACAGATGATCCCCGCCGTCTTCGTGTCGGTGGAGGAACTGCCACTGACGCCGAGTGGCAAACTCGACCGACAGGCACTGGCCCGCGCCGCCCGGGAGCAGCCCGATGCGGTGTCACCACCTTCGACGGGTTCGACCACGCCGCCGCGTACCCCGACCGAGATCATGCTGGCCGAGTTGGTCGCCGAGGTGCTCGGCACACCGGTGCCGGGATCCGAGTCGAACTTCTTCGACCTGGGTGGGCATTCGCTGTCCGCCGCCACCCTGGTCCGGCGGATCCGCACCGAGTTGGGCGTGGCACTGCCACTCGCCGCGGTCTTCGCCGCGCCGACGATCGCCGGGATGGCCGCGCGTCTGCACGAGGGGACCCGGGGTGACGAGGCGCTCGGGACACTGTTGCCGCTACGCCCTGCGGCGGGCGGACCGGCGCTCTTCTGCGTACATCCGGCGGGTGGTCTGGCCTGGTGTTACGCCGGACTGCTGCCGCACGTCGATCCGTCCGTCGCGGTGTACGGCCTGCAATCGGCGGGGCTGACCGGGCCGCTCGCCGCGCGTTCGTTGGCCGAGACGGCGCAGGAGTACGTGCGGCAGATCCGCGCCGTGCGACCGCACGGGCCGTACGCGCTGGCCGGTTGGTCCGTGGGGGGTGTCCTGGCGCACGCGGTTGCCGTGGAACTCCGCGCTGCGGGTGAATCGGTGAGTGTGTTGGCCCTGCTCGACGCCTACCCCGGTGACCAGTGGCGAGACCTGCCCGCGCCGAGCAGGGTGGACGCGTTGCGGGCACTGCTCTTCATGGCCGGTTACGACGAATCGTCGGTCGTCGGCGAGTTGAACACCGAGTCGGTGCTGGCGTTGTTGACGCGGAGCGGCAGCCCACTGGCTGAGCTCGACCGGTCCGTGCTCGCGAAGGTGCCCGAGGTGGTCGCCGACAACGCCCGGATGATGCGTACGCACCAGCACCGGAAGTTCGACGGTGAGGCGTTGCTCTTCGTGGCCGCGGCACCCAGGGCCGAGGACTGGTTGGATCCGCAGGGCTGGTCTCCGTACGTGGCCGGTCTGACGATCCACCCACTGGACTGCACACATCCCGCAATGGTGCGACCGGAGCAGTTGCGCAGGGTGGGACGTGAGGTGTCGCGCAGGTTACGAGGCTCATAGTCCTTTTTGGACGTCTACCGGGCCGGCACGTGAATAATTTCGCAGTACATTGTTTTTAAGGTTAGCCTAAGCTAACTTCTTCGCGAGTTGCTTTGAAACGATCTCGCAAGGAGTCCTCATGTCTGGTCAACGTGGTGTGAGTCGCCGTTCACTGCTAGCCGGTGCCGGCGCCGTGGCCGCCGCCTCCACAGTCGCCGTCGGTGTCGGCTCGGCTGCGTCGGCGTCCAGTTGGTGGGGTTACAGCAGCGTGGTGCCCGTCGTCACGGACGAGTCGTGGCTCTACGAACTGGCCTGCCTGCCCAACCTGCGCCGGGTCTACGCGGCGAACCCCTGGACCAACACCTCGACACGTGAGCCCAGGCACACCATCAGGGTCGTCAACGCCGGTGCGTCCAGGCTCGTCGGTGAGGTCAACCTCGGTGCGGGAAGCGCGTTCGGGCTGACCGCCAACCAGGAAACCGACATGGTCTACGCTGGCGACCAGATCTTCACCGAGCTGGTCTACGCCATCGACGGCCGGACCAACCAGGTGGTCCGCACTGCTGAGGTCGCTGGCCAGCCGCGCGGCCTCGCCGTCAACCCGGTCACCAACAAGCTCTACGTCACCCTGACCAACCAGGGCAGGCTCGCCGTGCTCGACGGCGCCACCCTCGCCGTCGAGGCCAGCATCGAGATCGGTCTCATCGAGCCGGCAAAGGTGGCCGTCAACCCGGTCACGAACATGGTCTACGTGTCGAACGCGAATCGGCGCGGCTCCGGTAGCTCCGTCACGGTCATCGACGGCGCCACCAACACCATCACCGCCAACGTGCCGGTCGACATGTACGCGCTCGGCATCTCCGTCAACGCTGCCGACAACAAGATCTACGTCTCCAACTACACCAGCGAGACCCTCTCGGTCATCGACGGCAGGACCCTCAACATCGTCGGCAAGGCGTACGTGGGCGGCAGCCCGACCGCTGTCGAGTACAACGCGGTGACGAAGAAGGTCTACGTGACCAACTTCGAACAGAAGGGTGCGGTGACCGTCATCGACGACATCGCCCACACGGTCACCCGGCTGCGAGTGCGTCCGGCCGCCCTCGGTCTGGCCGTCAACCAGAAGACCGGTGCCGTCTACTCGAGCAGCCAGACCGAGGGCTCGGTCTTCCTGATGAACCCGCTCTGAGTCGGACCGTCTCCTCCCACTCTCCCTAGCCGAGCGTCGCCATCGAGCTGCACGACCCACAGGAGGCCAACCGGTGCAGCCCCTGCGCCCACGACCCCAGACCCAACCCACCGTCACCGTGGTGAT